>JADJXL010000028.1:353131-706262 GCA_016715885.1 Polyangiaceae bacterium | reverse complement strand
TCGAGCGTGATAGGGGCGGAGGTCGGGGGCGGAAAAAGTGCCTTCGAGGCGCGCATTGGCGCGATAACGATTGAGCGGAGCGTTGGCGGGGAACGCCCAGCTCGACGGCTCGTTTTGCGGAATGCGGCCGACGCCATTGGCATTGGGTGGGCAAACGGCATCGCGTCCGTCGCACACATTGGTCACATGATAGCTGTGCTGATTCCAGATGGCGCGTGTGGAGACCCAATTGTCTTTTGCGTCGCGATAAACCCGCACGCCGGTCGTGGGCGCGTAACCCGGAAAAAGGTCCACACACGCCTGCGCGTAGGGCGCACACGCGCTGCTCGTGCCGATGAGATTGTTCGACACCACCACGAACTCCGCCTTGCCATCGCCATTGACGTCGGCGACCACGGGGTACTCGGTGCCCGTGCACGACGTATTCGGGACCTCGAAGCGAACGCCGCCCTGGTGGTCATAGACACGCGCAAAGCACTCGTCGGCGTAGATCACTTCGACGTTGCCGTCGCCATCGAAATCGAACACGCTCGAGCCCGTGAAATTCGACGAAAAGTCACGCGATTGTGCTTGCCACAAAAGCGTGATGGGATAATCGGGCGCGGCGCCGACGCGGAAGACGTTCAATGAGTTTTGACCGGCCACGGCAATTTCCGGTTTTCCGTCGCCGTCCACGTCTGCAATCGTCGGTGGCCCGCCGCGACCCGGCAATGAGCCCAATCCCGACCCAAAGGCATTGCCATTTTCATCAAAAATACGTACTTGTGCCGTGTTGCCCGTGGACGTGACCACGGCGACTTCGGGCTGACCATCCCCATTGAAGTCGGCAATGGCGGGCCAGCCATCCGCAAGCGTCGTGGCGATTGCTGGAGCTACCCAAGCCGGTGTGCCGTCGGCGTGATACGCCATGTTTCCCGAGACAATCTCCAATTTGCCGTCACCGTCCAGATCGGCCGCCACCGTGAGCGGACCATAATTCCCGTTACCCGTGGCGCCCGGCTTTTGCCAAACGAGTCGACCGTTTTTGTCGAATACGGTAAATCCAACGAACACTTCCGCGTCACCGTCGGCATCCAAATCGGCAATGGATGGCGCACCCGCATACACCAGCATATTCACCGGCGCACCGTTGGCATCCGTGCCAAAGAGTGGCAATCGATTACCAGCCGCATCGAAGCCGACAATACCGTACACTTTGGCCGCCATCGCTCCCGAGCGGGCGGCAGGCGCGACAATGGTCAGTTTCCCGTCGCCATCCAGGTTGCCTACGGCAATCCCCCCGAGCACATTGAGCCGCTCGTCCGCGGGCGACGTGCACCATAGCTCGGACGGTTTGCCATTGCAATCACCCGCGCCCGACAGCGCACACAGAATGCCTCCAGGACCAGGCCCGCCCGGAAGCTCGTCGGTCACCGTGATCAATACGTCGGCAGCGCCATCGCCATTGATGTCTGCAACCGCGGGTGTCGTAATCGCCAGCCTGAATCCCGGATGTTGGCTCGCGCCGTTCCAAGCCCACAAAAGCGTCGGCTCGAAATTGGTATTGGGTTGATAGGTGCAATCGAGCGACTTGGGAACAGGCATGCAATGACCGAGGCTCGGGTCGCACTGCTCGCCGGTCGGGCAGGGAGCAGCAACGCAGGCCATGCCACTACCGCCGCTACACACGGCACCTGGTGTCGTGCACGTTCCCAAATAACAAACTTCACCCGAGGGGCAGCAAATGTTGCCATCACAGCGCGCGTTCGTTCCGCAATCGAGGGCACACGCACCCTCCTCACACACGTAACCCATGGGGCAAGGTGCTTTGGCATCGCAGTATTTGCCAATGGTCGACGAACCCCCGCCGCTCCCGCCTCCGCCTTCGCCTCCGCCTCCGCCTCCGCCTGCACCACCGTCACCGGAGCTCGACGAACTGCCATTGGGGAGGCTATTGCCGCCGCCATTGCCCGAGCACGATGACGGGGCGACGAGCAGCCCGACGCCCACGCATAGCAACAACCACGATTCCCGACCAAAGCGCGAAGAAGGTAGGCGGTTCTGCATCATGACGATACGCTAGACGGATTGGCCTCGCGTGTAAACAAGAAGCGTCGATAATGTCGGCTTCTTTTTACATCCGTAGCGCGCTACCGCTTCGACTTCTTCGAGGCTGCCGCTCTTCGGGTGTCCTGACCCAAAGGGCGCCGACTGCTTCTTGTTGCCGGCTGCAAGTCGTTGCCAAAAGAGGTCAGCGTCTTTGCCTCGTGCCCCGAACGCGTATCGCTCACGAATCGTATCGCGTCATCCTTGAATTCCCCGACGAATTCGGAAATGGCGCCCGCGCTCCCCACCCAGATTTGCCGCCACTGCTTTCGCTCGGATGACGTTCAGTGTCGACCCCCAGCGAAGGTGGTACGCGAGGGCCTTTGTTCAGTGTCGACCCCCAACCAAGGTCGCAGGCGAGGGCCTTTGTTCAGTGTCGACCCCCAGCGCAAGTGGCACGCGAGGGCTTTTGCTTGTGGTCGACCCTCAGCGAAGGTGGTGCGCGAGGGCATTTGTTCGCGGTCGACCCTCAGCGAAGGTGGTGCGCGAGGGCATTTGTTCGCGGTCGACCCTCAGCGAAGGTGGTAGGCGAGGGCATTTGTTGGCGGTCGACCCTCAGCGAAGGTGGTAGGCGAGGGCATTTGTTCGCGGTCGAGTCGCAGCGAAGGTGGTAGGCGAGGGCATTTGTTCGCGGTCGAGTCGCAGCGAAGGTGGTAGGCGAGGACCTTTGTTCGCGGTCGAGTCGCATTTTACCGCGACGTGAAGCCGGCAGTCATCGTTGATGAATCATCCGCCACGGCTTTGCCGCTTCGAGCTCGTAGGCCAATTCGAGCAGCCGCCTATCTTCGCCCATTTTCGCCGTGAACTGCACGCCGATCGGCATTCCATCGGAATCCGCACCGAGCGGCAGTGAAATGGACGGCGACCCTGTCACATTTTGCAGCCCCGTATACGGCGCATAATCCGATGCCCGCTGGCATATTTCATCGTACTCCAAATCCGGCGAGAAGAACCCTATCTGCGGCGTTTTTCGCGCACCCACCGGCGACATCAGCAAATCGTACCGCCCCTCGAAAAGCCGCTCGATCTCCGCCGCTGCCTTCAGCAATACGCGAAGACTCTGCGGCATCTCCAGCACGTTCCGCCGAAACCTCAGAGCAAGCCCCATCGTGAACCTTTCGAGCTGCTCTTTGTCCACTTTCGCCCCGTGGATCCATTCACCCCAATGGCTCGCGAAATAGGCCAGCATGCCATAATAATTCAAAAAATGCGCCGTCAGCTCCTCCACGTCGAGCGGCACTCGTATGCAAGCAACTCGATGTCCCAGCGATTCGAGCAGCCGTGCCGTCTCCATTTGCACGCGATACGTGTCGTCGTCGATGTGGCCCGGACGCCCCGGAGGCTGGTTTTCGAATACCGCGATGCGCAGCCGCTCTTTCGACGAATGCCGGACGTATCCCATTTCGGGCAATCGAGGATTGCGCCAAAAAGCTTCAGCGGCCGCATAAAACGCTGCGGTATCGCGTACCGATCGCGTCAAGACGCCCTGATGAACGATGTTGATGGGCATGAGGTGTGTGCCTTCCATCGCGACGAGCCGCCCGCGGGAAGGTTTCAGCCCGACGAGACCACATACGGCCGCGGGAATTCGAATCGACCCGGCGCCATCATCGGCCGTTGCAATGGGCACGGCGCCGCAAGCCACCATGGCCGCCGAACCCGACGACGAACCTCCCGTCGTATACGCCGTGTTCCAAGGATTGCGCGTAATGCCCCAGCGTTCGTTCTCCGTGCTGCAAAGAAGTCCAAATTCGGGCATCGTGCTTTTGCCCAATGAATTGACCCCCGTCGATAAAAATTGCCGCACGAAAGGGCTGTGATTCTTCGCCGTCTTGGACTTGAACGCGCCCGTCCCGTGCTGCGTGGGATGACCTTTGACATTGTCGTTGTCTTTGATGAGCGTCGGGACACCATACAGCACACTGCCGCGAGGCAACGTATGATAGCGGCGAGCGTCGTGGTAGGTTTTCACCGCGACGGCGTTCAGGTCCCGATTGGCCTTCTCGATCCGAGCAATGGCGGCATCCGTGGCTTCGGCGACGGAAATTTTTGGGTCGCAATGGCTTCGGCAACACCCACCGCATCCAAAGTACCGAGCGCGTCGTCCGTGAATGCATCGATTGTCTTGTTCACTGCTTCTGCCTTACGCATCGCCGTAGCTTCGCGATGGCATTTGCGGTAGTCTCCATGTGACTGGAGGACTTTTTACCATGCATGAAGCGACGACATCGAGGATTTTGTTCTGTCTTGCGGCAATGGCGATCGGAGGGTGTACCGGATCGCTTGGAGGTGGGGCGAGCGGTGGAGGTGGCGGCGAAGGCGGTGATGGAGGCACTTGGGGTGTAGGTGGCAATGCAGCGAGCAGCAGCAGCTCGGGTCAAGGCGGCATGGGAGGCGCGGGCAGCAGCAGCAGTAGCTCGGGCAGCAGCAGCTCCAGCGCCAGCAGCAGCAGTTCGAGCGGTTCGGCGGATCCGTACGAAGCGGCGCGGCAAGCGTGTTATGATCACATCAATGCATTACGCGCCGAAAAGTCGCTTCCGCCGCTCGAGCGGTGGAAAGAGGCCGAGCCTTGCGCGGACCAGCAGGCGACGTGGGACGAAATGAACAACAAGCCTCACGGGGCGTGGGGCATGGGGCTTTTTCCGTCATGCAATGGTTCGGGTCAAAATGAATGTTTGGGGGCTGGGCCGAATGGTGTCGTGGGGTGCCTCAATCAGATGTGGGCCGAAAAGGATCAAGCGGGTTGTTCAGGCTGTGACGCGTGCGCCGATGCGTACAACCCGAACTGTCCCAATTGCGACTTTTATGGGCAGCAAACGGGCGACGTATGCGGCCATTACGTGAACATGAGCGCCAAATACTTTTCGCGCGTCGTGTGCGGATTCAGCTCGCTCGGAGGATGGGACGTGATGAACTTCCAGTGATGTCGGCTGGATACATCTAGAAAGCACGCCTCACCCAACCCCCTCTGCCCGTCGCCATTACGCGGCTCCGATACGGCAACGAGCGAAGCGTTGCTCTTGAAGGTGGATACGACCAAAACGGACGTGCCAACGAAAGATGCGAACCACCGGTCGCATTCGCGTTGACGCGCGCGCCTGTGGTCGTCGACACTGGCCGTCATGGGGCATCTTTTCAAGATTTTCCAAGCTTGTTTGGTCTTGGTTGCGGGGCGGCTGCGCCAGCGGCTCCTGGTTTTGGTGTGGTTGTCAAGCCTTCTGTGCGCGTTCGGGATAGCGGGTTGCGGTTCGACGGTGCCCGAGTCGCGATCGATTCCACCTGAGCGCGTATTCAACGTGTGCTGGAAGCCGCCGGAGCTGGGTCCCGGTGTGTATTTCGATTTTCGGACGGAAGACGGCGTGGCTGTGGCGACGTCGGGCGAGGAGAACCCACGGCACATCAAATATGTCTTCAAATACGCCGAGGACGCGCCCGCGAGCAATTTGCGATTATTGCCATTGAGTCGCGTGGATGCGTGGTGTCCGCACATTCCGCAGCCGAGCATTTTGGAGGTGCCCGCGTTCGAGCCCGAGCCCGAGCCATGTATCGTGCCCGTATCGATCGAGGAGCGTCTATCGGATGCACGACTCCTCTTTGGGCAAACGTCGGATGTACCGATTCGGAGCCCGTTCTTTTGCGACAAACAGCCGCGTGTGGCGTATACGGTGGAAGAGTTGATATCGTTGCGGACTCGCAACGTGGCGTTTCATTTGGGCTTCGAGCATGCTTACGTGCTCGGAAAAGCCGTGACGCTGGGCGCAGCGGAGTCACAGGCAGTCATCAACAAGAGCGATTCTTGGTTTGAAGCGCGCGCTTACATCGGATCCTGGGACGCTCGAGCAGATTCAGCAGCGGATGGCCGATGCGCTGAATACCATCGAGCCATTGCCCGAGTATGACGATCCGATCCTCGATGGCTTGGTCATGGCGGGTTATCAGGCCGGATTCGAGCATGGCAAATTCGAGGTCGAGGCAAAGCTGTTCGCCATCGACGTCGGCGTCATGCTCATCGAATTCGCCTTGCTGGAAGTGGCGCTGGGTCCGCTCGGTGGGGCCAGGTTGCTCGCGTCGGCGGTCAGCAAGGGCGCGAAGGCACTGACGACGGCCGTGAAGCGACTCGAGAACATTCCCATTTTCATTCCCGGCGCGACGAATGGGGTCGGGGGATTCGTTCGGATCGGCAAGATAACCACTTCCGTTTCTGCGAAGGTGCATCGGTATCAGTTGCGGAGAGCTTTGGAAAAAGAGCTCAAGCGCAAAAAAGCGGCTGGGGAATCGACGCACCACATCGTAGCGCTCGAGGATGAGCCTGCTAGAGAGGCCCGCACGATCCTCGACAAGTTCAACATCAAGATCGATGAAGCAGTAAATGGCGTCTTCTTACCGGCAACCAAGAGCTCACCCAACCCCACCGGGGCCATTGTGCATGCGACCTTGCGGAACGGGGAGTATTACGACAGAGTGAATAGGTTCCTGCGGAAAGCCAGATCCCAAGCCGACTTAATCAAGCGGCTCAAACGAATCCGCGAAACCCTTCTCGATGGGACGTTCTACGATGCAATTAAATGAGTTCATTGGCAGCACAGGCTACGAGATCCTCCAATGCTTCGACTACGATGGCTACGACGCGTTACATTGCCTGAATGGCAAACCTAGCGCCAAGAAGTGGAAGCCAATTCGAGTGCGTCGCGTTCGTCCCAGTCGCCGTCAGGGGTTTCGACCTTCGGATGCGCCCTGGGCATGTGTGGGTGACATTCTCGTCTTCCGTCGTTCGGCCGTCGATGCCTTGCGTGACATCTTGGATGCGCATGGCGAGCTGCTGCCGCTCGAAGACGAGGGCGGCGTCGAGTTGTATGCATATAATCCGCGCGCGCTCGATGCCTTGGATCAAGTGCTCTCCAAGGGGCCTCGGGATGACGACGGCAAATTGGAGGGGGCCACGTACCATGTGTTCATCCCCTCCCTCGTGCAAGGCGTCGACGTGTTCAGACTGGCGCGTGAGCGATGCGGCGACATTTACGTCTCCGATCGGTTTGTCGAACGATGGAAGCAAGCCAAACTGAAAGGCTTGGACTTCCGGCTCGTGTGGGATTCGGATTTACCTCCAGAAGGCCAGCCGGGGCCATGGAAGCCCGGGCAAAAGTGAAGGAAGAAGGTGAGCGACTATCAACCCCCACCCAACCGGATGCTCCATAGGCTCCGCTCGGGGTCGAGGCTCAACCGATCGGATGCGCGGTATCCGCTGCTGGGGGTCGAGGCTCAGCCGATCGGATGGCGGGTCACCCGCCCGTGGGCGTCGACCCTCGAAAATGGGCATGGATCATCCGATGGCATGGGCATCGAGGCGGACGCGCGGAGATGGAGCATCCGATCGGCTGGGGCTCGAGTGCGACAGCGGGTGATGGAGGGTGTGATCTCGCGGGGGTCGAGGGTCGCGCGAACGGGCCTTATGCGGTGCCCGGAGCGACGGGCACTTCTTCACCCGTGTCGGGATTGACGTCCGTGGTTGTGCGGCGACTCTTGAAGGACAAGCCAATGGCTTCGTTTTGCTGCAAGATGGGCCCGAGCCATTGCAATCGCGCGGCAGTGGCGTCGGCCGAACGCCCGTGACGCTTTCCGAGAATGATGGCCACCGTTTCGAGCAACAAGCCTTGACCTTCGGCGCGAGCGGCGCGGATGCGGCCCCAATCGAGAAGCGACGGCGGCGGCGCTTCGAGCGCTTTGCGATAATCCTTGGCAAGAGCCGCCAAACGCGTCGCATGTCGCTGCAAGCTCAATTCTTGCACGACAGGCGCGAGCTCATTTTCCAACGAATGGACGATTGCATCGACGGCTTCGAGCTCTTCGACATAGGGCAATGACGTGATGGCGTGAACGCCCGCGGGGAAAACCTTCTCGAGAAAGTCGGCGACGGTTGCATGAACGGGGTCGTTCTCGGGGGCGCCGGCGGCTTGAGCGACGGCGTGGTCGCGAATGGCGCCAAGGGTGCGGTCGACGAGGACATCGCAACGCTGGGCCTCGGGATTGCCATCGTTCGACGTGGATTCTCCGGCCCAGCGTCGTTCGAGGGCTTGGGTGGCGACGTCGTGCGCAATGGCCTCGGTGCAATGCTTGACGAGCTTGTCGAAGCCATCTTGCTCGGCGCGAGCACGCACCAATTTATGGGCAAACAAGCGTCGACCCGTAGGAAACTGGTATAGATTGATCAGACTTTCGAGTGAGCCGTCCATGGCTGGAACCTCGCACGGGTGAGAGATTGCGGCAGTAGAAGCGTTTCCAGGGCGGAAGGCAAGAGGAATTTGGGGGATGGACGGAAAAAGGTGTGGGGCATGGGTGGGAGAGGGGCAAGGAAAGCTAGGTTAGCGTCTCGCGCTCACAGCGCCCTGATTTCCTCGGACGCCAGCTCGGTGAGCTCGTATTCGAGCTCCAACGCTTGTTCGAGCGCGGTCGTCGCATGCTCGAGCGCCTTGGGGCCGTTGCTCTGGAGCACCTTTTTCTTGTTCGAGCTTACCTGCTTCAGTTTCGCCATGAGGTGCGCGTCGGTGCTCTTTTTTGGATCGGGACCTCCGGAAACTCGTGCGTGCACGGTGGCGATGCTGGTTTCGATGAGCGGCAGGGACTGCTGTACGAGCGCGCGAGCTGCATTCAGGTCGCCCGCCGCGAGGAGCGCGAGCGCCTGCTCCTCCATGAAGATCGCCTCGTCGATGACCGACGAACGGCAACGCACAATCTGAATCGAGTCCTCGTTCTCGTTGCCAGCGGCGTCCCGCACACGAATCGTGGCCGTTGCGTGAAGCGCGGCGCCGAGATCAATCGTGAACGTGGGCTCGAAGGGCTGCCATTGGCCCACTGGATTGAAGTCGGACGTCACCAGCATTTCGGACATGCCGCTCGGCTGTGTGTTGTCGATTTCCGGCGAAAGCAAGTAGGGGGAATAGCCAGCATCCTCGGCCTCGATTCGCACCGTTGCGATGGGCTTTCGCGCGCAGCCACGGCTGCCTTCGACGTAGATGAGCTTGAATTTGGGCGGCACTGGGTCCGGCGCCGGGGTGGCGCACACGGGGCTTGCCCAGCCACTCGTGGCTACGGGTCCAATCAAGCGCGCCGTGTAGCAATGCTTTACGTCATTCGTCGCCGATAGCACGATCTCGGATCCCCAATCCGTCGTGAAGGATTGCTCGAGAACAAACGGCCCACTTGGCGTGGGCCCCCTGTGCACCTCGAGCTCGTAGCCGGCAACGAACGGAACGCCTGGCTGTAGCGCCACGGCTGCATTCAACGGTAATGCAATCAATTCGGGTTTGCCGATCGTGTCGTCACCACGTTCACGTGGATCGCGACCTGTCAGAATCTCCGAATAATCACTTTCGCCGCCACCGTCCGTATCAGCGACCAATGGATTCGTGCCGGCGAGGAATTCGTCGATGTTGATGACCTCATCACGGTCCGGATCCAGCATTGCGCTACCAGACGGCAGACCATGCTGCGTTTGCCACCAATCCGGTAGGTCATCGCCATCGAGATCGGGCGCGTTACGGAGCGCAACCATGTCGGAATGCTCCCGGACGCAGGCGCCCCCCGGTCCCGACGCCATGAGGCGCACGCGATAATTACCGGCGCTGCTGGTTTGCGTATATGCCGCACCAAACACGCCGTCTCCCGGTGCCCCATCGTCGTGTCGCCCATCGTCGAACAGGACAACGTTATCGAACGTCAAATCGGGCCGCTGGATTTCCGCATCGATCGCCGCTGGCAGAGACCCGGTAGAATCGCGTAGCACCGCTTGGAGAAGCAGATCGCGCCCTACCCATTTCTCGTCCTCGAAGTCTGGGTTCGTCGGTGATGCCAATTCGCTACCTCTCACATCGACGCGCGCGATGAGCCGACACCCGGCACGCACCGCAGCCTCCACGAAGACGACCGGATCCGAACCCGCACTGCCCGGCACACCCGGTGCCACAGAGAATTCCCACGTACCCGGCTGAGGATTTACCACGCGGAACACGGCTCGCTCCGGCGAGGCGCTCACCGGCGCAATCATGCTCCCGCTCGGCGTCAACAACGTGACGGCATCGGCTGGATCCGCGGACGACACCGATAGCAAGGAAACCAAAAGCTCGGTCGTGGAGGCATCCACCGAAAATGTAGGAAGTGATGTGATGGAGGAGGTTGTCGTCCCGAGGACGCGCTGATGTCCCGATGTGGCATTGGTTGCGTTACGAAATGCGCTCGATATACCGAGGGTGAGCAGATCTTCCGGAGCCGGGTTGGGAACGTAGAAGCGCAGTCCGCCAGAGATCCCAGCCAAGAAGTCGATGCTCGACATGTCCGCGTCTTGACCGACGCCAATGACCGAGATTCGCGGAGTTGATAGTTTGGGATTATTATCCCGCCGATCGAAGAAAGCCAGCCTGGCCTTCTGGTAGGGGGCCGATGACTGATCCGATGGCCACGGCGCAAACGTGGGCACCGTGTTGATACTGCAATCCACGGGCCCGAGCACCAGATCGGCGTCTTTGGATTTATTCGTGTACGCGTATGTTTTCGACGTCCAGTTGCAGTTCGAGAGCCCGTCTGTAAGTAGCACCATCGCCGGTTCGGGGTCACCCGGAAGCATAACGCCGTCGAGCAACGTTGCCAGCTCGTCTTGACCACGAAACAGGCCATTGCCAATCGCAGTGGAACCTCCCGGAGCCATACTGTCGATTGCATTTACCATGTCCTGGCGTTTCGTCCCCGAACCCAGCAGCCCCATGGGCTCCACGGTTAACGAATGCGTCGAAAAGATGACGAGCCCGGCGTAATCGTCTTCGGACATACCGTCCACGATGAGCTTCAATGCTTTCTTGACCGCCTCGAGTTTGCCAAAGTTGTTCATGCTCCCGCTGGTATCGACGACGAACGCTTGTGCAATGGAGCGCGGAGCGGCCGTCACCTCCAGCGCCTGCGCCTGTGTGTCGGGCGTGAGTCCAGCCGAAGCAATGGTCAGATCGAGCCGGCCGCCCGGCGCAGCGGGGTAGAGATTGTCCGGCACATCGACGACGGCCATATAGGCGCCGCCGCTCATCGCGAACAGCGTGAATGGGCAGTTTGGACCGCCCGAGATGTCGCACATGGATGTATCCAGCGGAGACCCCGCAACAGATATTTGCAGGTTCTTGCCGTTGACCGTATCTACCGGCTGGTTGTTCGCATCCGTCGCGGTAAAATATAGGGTGAAGGGCTTTGTCGTGGGCGTCGCCCCTGAACCATAGTCGCCGATGTTCGCGGGCGACCCGGTTTTCGGCGAGACGATCGACAATTTGGATGTGGACGGTCCAAATCGCCACGAGAACTCTGCGGGCTCGGTCGTATTGCTTGCGACCAGAAGCACCTCGTCCACACTCCCGTCCGACTTGATGTCGACCGTCACGTCGATCGTTTTGTTAGGCGAAAGAGGACACTGCTCGGAGCCGAATTTGCCGACCTTGCACGGGGGGATCAACGTAGGCACTCCCGCCGGATTGATGGTAAACACGCGGAACCGCGGTGTACCCGCCGAGCCGTTCGCAACCTTGGCGTGGATCTCGAGTGGGTAATCTGCTGCGCCTGCTTCCGGGTGCAGTGAGACATACGCCGACCCCCATTTGCCCAGGGATACATTCTGCGGGGATGCCTTGGTCGACCCCATCGCGAGGGTGTTCACGAGCAGGTTCGGTCCGGGCACACAATTGGTCAGGTCGAGGCATGTGTACGTGTCCTGCACCCTGTGCACCCGATAGAGCTGGTCGGGCAGGGTGCTGGTCGACATTTTGGGATACCCGTTTCCCCCTGTCAGCGTGCTCTCGACAAATGGCTTCCGTTGCTTGATTGCGTTGCTGGTTGCACTGTTTGGATTCGGAGCTGTGGGGTAAATTGGTCCTGACGCACCATCGTTGTAGTCGCCGAGCCATTCGAGCCTCCAGCGCGCATCGGTGTCCGCGTAGTCCTTGAGGACGAGCATGGTGTGATACTCGAGTAACGCGTCGTCGAAGTTGCGCCCGACATACGTTTCCAGCGTGCAGTCGAGTCGGGCGAGCACGCTGGCTGTTAGATCCACACCAAGCGGTGTCTGATTACACGGAAGCTGGGTGTTCCCGCTCGTGTCGAGAGACGCAATGAAGTACCCAATCAAGTCGATGCCCTCGTCGGGACGCCGCTCATTCAAAGGTTTTTGCGCGGTTTGTTGGTCGTTGTAGAGGACCGGACTGACTGAATTTACGGCCGTCAAGTGCGCAAGATGCGGGACAGTAGGTGGATTCGGATACGCGAACTGCGCTGCAATATAGCGAAAGAAGCGAACGCCCGGGTAGCTCTCGAGCGTGAAGTCGAGCGGGTTTTCGGGGGAGCAGGTTGACGCGTCCCGACAGAATGCCACCATAATTAAAGTAAAACCCGTACAACGTGCGCGCCGATACGCACTTATCCGCCGGCAACATCGTGACACCGTCACCGGGGTAGTTCGTGAGGCACGTCGTGGGTTCCGCTGTGTTGGCGGTTGACTCGCCCACGTATGCGTGGGAGTAAAGTGGGGACTTTCCTGACGCGTCTGCTGAGAAATGCTTCCAGGCCCGTTGAAACCCGTGAAAATACTCGTGCGCCTGATTGCGTATGACCTCGTTGGCCTTGGAGTGAAACGGTGTGAGCGCTGTTGCGAACGGTCCAGATACCGCGGTAAAAAGGCCTCCCCAGCCATAACCAACGGTGGCAGCGATGTGCGGAACGTACAAGACGCGCGTCGGGCAGATCGCCCCCGGCGCGCAGGTCGACGGGTCGTCAGGTCCACCGGCAGGCATACCGTTCACCCAGGCAAGCTTTCGCGATTGTGACGGAAATTGCGAACCGCCTTGCACAACCAATCGTTGCCAGTCATCGATCTCCCTCAGCCGCTGGATTCCAAAGAGCCCGGCGCTCGGCTCGATGCATGGGGGGTCACCACTCCCAGGCGCCTTCCCCGGGTAGGAGGTAGTCAAGCAGGGCGAGCCCAAGTTCCAGCCCTGTGGCGCTGTGAAGGTACTCGGCGTTCCGTAGAGCACGAATCGCACATCGGCGGCCGTCGTTGCGCCCGAAGTCGATATGACCGCGGCCTTGTTTTCAGCCACTTCGCCCAGTCGTTGCGGTACGCCACAAAACCCGTTGGCCGTGATCTGCGTCGAGAGCGCCATAAGATCCGTCGGTTAGTAGAAACAAAAGCTTGCCTGCATTGGCGGGCGCATCGAAATCGATATCGAGTGACCAAGTGCGGACCTGCGCCAATGTCGCGTTTGCACCCAAGACCGCCTTGACCTGGCTTGCTTGCGGCTTCGTATTGATGCCCAAATTCTCATCGAATATCACCCAGCTCGAGTCACCCTCCCAACCTGGGCACGAGAGCGTGCCGGAAGCAGACACCGCGCAGATCTCGACGCGGTTCGTCGCACTGATCGACGCATCGGCAGTCGGATCTGCAGCCCCCTTCGCATACACGAATTTCACCAGCAGCTTGCGAGTCGCGGCCGTGTTGTACATGCCCGCGCCGAGCTGGTCGGTGACCGGATCATTGTGATGATCGCCAAAAGGCGGCGCGCAACGCGCCATCTGCGGCACGAGCTGCGCAAGCGCATTGGCCGTGCCGAACGTCGTCAACAACCCCGCCGTTATTGCTGCAAACCCGCGCATGCGCGTTCTACCCGTCGTTGTTCTGATCTTGCCCATTGCCGCCTCGCTTCGTCCCGTCGATTCCCTATTGCCCGATCAAGTCATACATCGATGAATACGTGCACGCGGGGTGTGCTCGGATCACGCGGAATGGCACCTCCTCGCTACTGCTGCGATCCATGAACGCGAGCCACAGCTCGTCGTTCCCGTGGGTGGATTCGAAGTCCGTGACCGCGAATCCCCACTGTGGGGCCTTGGAAAACGTCACAAGCGCCCGGCGCTGCAAGTTGCCGGGCCCATCTGCTATATGCTCAATGATCGCATTGCTGTCGTTTCCAGCTACCCACCAACCTCCACCGGCACGCTGTTGCACGGTGAGCCAATTCATGCCGGTATATTGTTTCGGCTGTCCGGGACCGGGAGACGGAATGGCCTCGCCCGGAAATCCAATGGCATTGGCGGTGGTCTCGAGAGAGGCACCCAAGCCTTGCACAAACGTCGTTATTGGTGACAATGCGGAGCCCGATGACCACGCAACACCTGCGCCGCCAGCAATCGCCGCAATCGCTGGTCTGGTCGTTCCGCCGGCCCATCCGCCATCGACACCCAGCCAGTTCTGCGGCTCGAGCTGGATACCCTGGATCTTGGCTGGATCTGGGACAGGCGTTCCGTCTCTCAGGTGGCCCGTGAGCCACGGAAAGTTCGCCGAGAACCCGCTCACCGCCACCGTAACGCCGCTCACCGTGTCGGTCGCATAGCGGATTTCACTGACGTACCCGTACGCTTTTCCAAACGCCGTAGGGGGCAGCAGGACGGTCCCGTCTGGCTGAATCCGTGTCACGTATTGCACGTTCTGCTTCCACGCATGCACGGCAAATGCTTCGCCGTCCCAGCCCACACCCACTAAGGAGTACTCGCCAGGCTCGGGCCACGGGGGTAACGGGTACAATGCCTCTGACGAGTCGCTCGTGGAGAACACCAACAAGGCATGTCCACCAGCTCCACCGTCGGGCGGCACCCAACCCACAGCCAGCCCGACCGTGTTGTCGGGTCCCAAGCTCGTCGAGTTGACGACTTTGCGACCGCCGTCTGGAAAGAAGCGATGTTTGAGCACGGCTCCCGTCGCCGGATCGAAACTACTAACGACGAGAACCGGACCCGACGCATCGGCCGGGACTGGGTTCCATGCGACATGCAGGCCGTTCGCGTCCCGCCAAATATGGTCCCGATCGGCGGATACGCCGATCGTTGGGCCGATTCCGTACCACTTCTCGGGCTCCGGCAGCATGGATGGCAGGATGTGGATGTCGACGCACGGCCCGGTTCCTGCGTCAGGGTCGCCGCTATCCCCGTCGCCTGCGTCCATTAGCCCACCTGCGTCAGCATTGCCGCCGCCACCCGCACTGCCTCCGCCACCCGTTGCGCCACCACCCGTTCCACCACCACCCGAACCGCCCGCAGCATCCGACGTGTCAGCGGTGCGCTCGCCCGTGCCGCACGCCGAAACGATCCACGCTGCGGTCCACATGCCGAGTAGCACGCATGCCCGCATTTGCATGCGAGCGTGGTCCCTGGATTGCCAAAGCATCCGGCGATTGCACACCAGCACGAATCCGCCGTCAAGCGGATTTCTTGGATTGCACACGTGCGTGCATACGTGTGAGTGCATCCTATTTGCCCCCCGTGACAAATAGGTGCTTCCTGAGCCGACTTTTGAGCCCCGTTGTCCGCAAATGCCACTTGGCGAAGGATACCTACCCCAAGTTAGAGCTATATCGATACTGCGACCCGTCTGACCCCCACCCAACCGGATGCCCCATAGGCTCCGCTGGGGGTCGAGGCTCAGCCGATCGGATGCGCGGTATCTGCTGCTGGGGGTCGAGGCTCAGCCGATCGGATGGCGGGTCACCCGCCCGTGGGGGTCGACCCTCGGAAATGGGCATGGATCATCCGATGGAATGGGCATCGAGGCGGACGCGTGGAGATGGAGCATCCGATCGGCTGGGGGTCGAGTGCGACAGCGGGTGATGGAGGGTGTGATCTCGCGGGGATGGGTGGGAGAGGGGCAAGGAAAGCTTGGTTAGGTCAAGTTAGCGCTTATGCCCCCAACCCCCTCTCCTCGTTGCCGCTACGGCAACGAGCGAATCGTTGCTCGTGAAGGTGGATACGACCAAAACGGATGTGCCAACGGAAGATGCGAACCACCGTGCGCATTCGCGTTGACACGCGCGGCTGTGGTCGTCGACACTAGCCGTCATGGGGCACCTTTTCAATATTTTCCAAGCTTGTTTGGTCTTGGTCGCGGGGCGGCTCCGTCGGCGGCTGTTGGTTTTGGTGTGGTTGTCAAGCCTTCTGTGCGCGTTCGGGATAGCGGGTTGCGGTTCGACGGTGCCCGAGTCGCGATCGATTCCACCTGAGCGCGTATTCAACGTGTGCTGGAAGCCGCCGGAGCTGGGTCCCGGTGTGTATTTCGATTTTCGGACGGAAGACGGCGTGGCTGTGGCGACGTCGGGCGAGGAGAACCCACGGCACATCAAATATGTCTTCAAATACGCCGAGGACGCGCCCGCGAGCAATTTGCGCTTATTGCCATTGAGTCGCGTGGATGCTTGGTGCCCGCACATTCCGCAGCCGAGCATTTTGGAGGTGCCCGCGTTCGAGCCCGAGCCCGAGCCATGTCCCGCGCCCGTATCGATCGAGGAGCGTCTATCGGATGCACGACTCCTCTTTGGGCAAACGTCGGATGTACCGATTCGGAGCCCGTTCTTTTGCGACAAACAGCCGCGTGTGGCGTATACGGTGGAAGAGTTGATATCGTTGCGGACTCGCAACGTGGCGTTTCATTTGGGCTTCGAGCATGCTTACGTGCTCGGAAAAGCCGTGACGCTGGGCGCAGCGGAGTCACAGGCAGTCATCAACAAGAGCGATTCTTGGTTGAAGCGCGCGCTTACATCGGATCCTGGGACGCTCGAGCAGATTCAGCAGCGGATGGCCGATGCGCTGAATACCATCGAGCCATTGCCCGAGTATGACGATCCGATCCTCGATGGCTTGGTCATGGCGGGTTATCAGGCCGGATTCGAGCATGGCAAATTCGAGGTCGAGGCAAAGCTGTTCGCCATCGACGTCGGCGTCATGCTCATCGAATTCGCCTTGCTGGAAGTGGCGCTGGGTCCGCTCGGTGGGGCCAGGTTGCTAGCGTCGGCGGTCAGCAAGGGCGCGAAAGCGCTGACGGTGGCCGTGAAGCGATTAGAAAACATTCCCATTTTCATTCCCGGCGCGATGAATGGGGTCGGGGGATTCGTTCGCATTGGCGCAGTCGTCACTTCCGTCTCGGCGAAGGCGCATCGGTATCGTTTGGAGAAAGCGCTCAAAGCACCGCCATTCAATCGCCTGAGACAAGCTGGTGAAGCACTGCACCACATGGTGGCGCATGGGGATGATAGGGCCAAAAAAGCACGAAAAATTCTTGACAAGTTCAAGATCCACATCGATGAGGGTTGGAACGGCGTGTTTTTGCCGGCAACCAAGAAATCGCCCAACCCAAAGGGATCCATCGTGCACTCGATGGTCCACAGCAACGAATATTACTTCAAAATCGAACGTGCTCTCATGGAGGCAAAGTCGCGAAAAGATGCGATTCGAATACTCCAGCGAATCCGAGAGACCCTAGAGAATGGAACCTTCTTCAATGTACCTCTATGAATACAGACCCACCAAGGGCTACGAGATACTTACATGGGTCGATGACGATGCGTATGAGGCCTTGGATCGGCTCAACGGCAAACCCCTAGGCAAGAAGTGGAAACCGGTTCGGGTCCGTCGTGTGCGAGCAACGAAGCGCGAGGGGTGCAAACCTTCGGATGCCCCCTTCATGTTCATGGCCGGTATACTGGTGTTTCGGCGCTCGGCGGTGGATGCGCTTCGGGACATGCTGGACGCCTTTGGGGAGCTGTTACCCCTCGAAGACGAAGGCGGTGTAGAGCTTCTTCTATACAATCCCCGGGCACTCGAAGCGTTGGATCACGAGCGTACGCAGGGGTCACGGGACAAGCAGGGGCGTGTCTATCTGCCGAACAACCACGTGTTCATCCCGTCCGTCGTCGAAGGGGTCGATCTCTTCCGCCAGGCGAAGAAACGGCGCGGCGTGATTTACCTCTCCGACCGATTCGTCGAGCGATGGAAGCAAGCCAAACTGAAGGGGCTGGATTTCATCCTTGCCTGGGATTCGGATTTGCCCCCCGAAGCGCAGCCGAACGTGTGGACGTCGAAACCCATCAAGCTTTGAGCTCGCGTGTAGCAAGTGAAGGAAGAAGATGAGCGACTATCAACCCCCACCCAACCGGATGCTCCATAGGCTCCGCTGGGGGTCGAGGGCGGGCGTGAGGCGTGACGCCCCATTCAACTCGCCTACGGAGTCTCGAAATCGTAGCGGTAGATGTCGTCGATTTCTGCGCCGGGCTTCATCAATGCGAGCTCTTTCAAGCCGCCCGTCCTCATGTCGTAGACCCAGCCGTGCAAATACGGGCGCTGGTGCTTGGCCCATGCCTGCTGCACGATGCTGGTCTCCGCGAGGTTTCGCACTTGTTCGGCCACGTTGTATTCGACGAGCTTTTCGAGGCGCCGGGTTTGGTCCCCAATCGTCTCGAGGTCCCGGCGGTGATTGCGATACACGTCTTTGATGTGCCGGAGCCACTTGTTGATGAGTCCGAACGAACGGTTGGACGTGGCATTGTACACGCCGCCGCAACCGTAATGCCCGCACACGATGATGTGTTTCGCTTCGAGCACTTTGACCGCGAATTGCACGACCGACATGACGATTGAAGTCGGTGTGGATCACGAGGTTTGCGATATTTCGGTGCACGAACAGCTCGCCCGGCTCGCTCCCCGTCACGTCTTCGGCCGGCACGCGGCTGTCCGAGCAGCCAATCCACATGTAGGTGGGTGATTGCGTCGTCGCCGTGCGCTCGAAGAAGTCCGTGCTGACGGCCGATTTCTCCGCGACCCACGCTTTGTTCCCGAGCAGTAACTTCTTGTACTCGTCCATGGCTGGTTCTCCGTAGCGCCGCCTATATGCGCTTTCCACGTAGGTTTCTGAGCTCAATCGCGACTCCTTTGAAGCGCGCCTGCTCTTGGAAGTCGTCGAGTGTGTCGAACGTGTCGCGATCCACGTGCAATGCGCGCGTCCCGTCGATGATCAACGTCGAATTTTCGGGAATCGCCGAGAGCTTTTCCTTGAGCTCGGCTTTGTGCACGAAGGTAATGTCTTTGTTGAATCGCAAGAGATAGAAGTTGTCCTGCGAAACCACCGTCATCGCCGCGCGCGAATTGCTGCGAATGACGAAGAAGACACCCACCGCCATGCCAATCAAGACGCCTTTCAGCAAATCCGTGAAGACGATGCCAAATCACGGTGACCGTGAAGGGCACGGACGATTCGTGCCCCTCTTGCCACATCTTCTTGAAGAGCGATATCGGCGCAAGCTTGACGCCAATGACGAGGAGAATGGCTGCGAGCGCTGCGAGCGGCACGTGGTTCAAAAATCGGCCGAGAAAGAGCACCGCGATGGCGAGCAGCGCGGCGTGAATAACCGCCGACCAGCGCGTGCGCCCACCCGCATACACATTGGCGCTCGAACGCACGACGACCGACGTGACGGGCAACCCGCCGAGTAGCCCCGACACCATGTTGCCCGCTCCTTGTGCGATGAGCTCACGATTGGGCGACACGATGCGCCTGAACGGGTCGAGTTTCACCGAAGCTTCCAGCGACAAGAGCGACTCGAGGCTCGCCACGATCGCAAGCGTCGCCGCGGTGATGTACACCTGCTTGTCGGTCAGCGCAGCGAACGACGGCCGCACGAGCTGCCCCATGATATCCATTGGACTCGACAAGATCGGAAGCGACACGAGGTGCCCGTCCTCGCCCTTCAAGTACATCGTGCCCGTGAAAATTCGCAGCGCCTCGTTCACCAGCGTGCCGACGATCACGACGACCAGCGGCCCAGGGATGAACTTCAGTTGCTTGATTCGTTTGGTGACGTGTTTGTCCCAGACGAGCAAAATGAAGAGCGACACGCCTGCAACGATCACCGCCGCACCACTCGCGCTCATCACCGCCTTCACGATCGCCGACAGCGTGTTTTCCTTGCCGTCGGGTTCGATGAAGCTCATGTCCGACACGTAGTCCAGGTCTCGGCCGAGCGCGTGCGGGATCTGTTTCAGAAAGATCACGAGCCCGATCGCCGCTAGCATGCCCTTGATGACCGAGGTTGGGACGTAGTCCGCGATCGCTCCGAGGCGCAACGCGCCGAACGCGACTTGCATCACGCCCGCGACGAACACCGCTGCGAGGAACGCAGGGTAGCCCATGTGCGCGATGGCCGTGGCGACGATGACCGTCAAGCCTGCCGCCGGACCGCTCACGCTGACGTCCGAGCCCGACACGAGGCCCACGACGAAACCACCCACGACGCCTGCGACCAGACCCGCAAGCAGTGGTGCACCGGACGCGAGCGCAATGCCCAAGCAAAGCGGCAACGCCACGAGGAATACGACAAGGCCTGCAGCCATGTCAGAGCGAAGGTGATCGCTCGGAAGCTTCTCCTTTACCGTCATTGACGCATCGCCATAGTGGATTCGGTGCACAAAGGCGAGAAAAAAAGTGCGAGGTTGGAAGAAAAACACGGTCGGCGCAGTTGCGTTGCTCTGGGCAAGAGTGCTTTTACGCGAGGTGATTCGATTCCACGCGCTTGCTGCTCGCGTTTGGCGAACAAGTGAAATCGAGCACGATGATAATAATTATTTACATCGAGAGATATTTGTCATTCACGAAAAAGACATCGCGCAAAGCAGTCATCCCATGGGTACGGCGGGAAATACCCGAGCCGCCAGATACCGGCATTGAGCGATTGCATTTCTCCGAAGCGTTGAAGTTTGCCACGGCGAATCCCGAGCTCCGCTTTGCCCGGGAAAAGCTCGAAGCGCTTCGCCGGTAATGCTGCAATCTTCACGTCTGCCTTGATTTTGTCCCGACCGACGGGCCAATCATGATAGGGTGCGCGCCATGTCGGTACAAGGCACGCTGCATATCCAGTCGCGAGCGAAGGAGCTTCGGCTCGAGGGGTTTTCGATTACGGTCGTCGAGGGGCCCAATGCGGGCGCATCGGTTCGGGCGCGTACGAGCGAAGTATCGGTTGGCACGGCGCCTGCTAATGACCTCGTGCTCACCGACCCGACCGTCTCGCGACACCACTTCAGTGTGACGGCCACACCGGAAGGGCTGCTTCTGCGAGACCTCGGGTCATCGAATGGTACCCACATGGGACCCGTGCGCATCCAATCAGGATACATCGACGGTGAAGCTCGGGTACGCGTGGGGCGCAGCACGCTACGAATCGACTTGAGTGACGATGACATATGCGAAGTGCTCAGTCCCGACGATGGTTTTGGGACGCTCATTGGTTCGAGCTCGGCGATGCGTCGGATTTTTGCGGCATTGCCGCGTCTGGCTCAATCCGATAGCACCGTGCTGCTCGAAGGAGAAACCGGTACGGGCAAGGGCGTCATTTCGTCAGCCATTCACGAAGCGAGCCCGCGGGCTGCAAAACCGTTCGTCGTCCTCGATTGCGCGGCGATTGCCCCGACACTCATCGAAAGCGAGCTTTTTGGCCATGTCAAAGGATCCTTCACGGGCGCCACGTCGGATCGCGCTGGAGCATTCGAGCTTGCTCATGGCGGCACCATTTTCATCGACGAAATTGGTGAGCTTCCGCTCGACATGCAGCCGAAGCTGCTCCGGGTTTTGGAGGAACGCACGGTCAAGCGGGTAGGGGGTAATCAGCGCATCAAAATCGATGTGCGGGTGATTGCAGCGACGAATCGCGACCTGCGCATGGAAGTCAATCGTAATGCGTTCCGCGCGGACTTGTTTTATCGATTGAACGTCGTACGCATTCACATTCCGCCGCTTCGAGAACGGACCGGGGACATCGAACGGTTGGCACGGCATTTTCATGCAGAGCTCGTGCCGAACAAGCCCATCTCTGATGAGCTACTCGATTATTTTCGCAGGCAGCCTTGGCCGGGCAACGTGCGCGAATTGCGCGCCGCCGTCGAGCGAGCCATTCTTTTCGAAGATCCGGCGCTTTTGGCGCTCGAAGAGCCCGCGACGAACGACGCGCAGCCTCGCGTCGAGGATGTTTTCGATCCGCGGCTTTCATTTCGTATGGCCAAGCAACGCGCGGCGGATAGGTGGGAAAAAGAATACATCCGCGCGCTGATGGTCGCCGCGAAGGACAACCTTTCAGAAGCGTCTCGCATCGCAAAAATGGACCGCAGTCACCTGCGAACGCTGCTGAGAAAATACGGATTACGAGGCGCTGAAGATACGAGCGACGGAGGAAAGGAGTAACACGCCATGGAAGAACCAAAAGAAAGAAAGGAGGACGATACTCTTTCCGAAGCAGGTAAGCGCAAAGTGGCCGCGGTGGCGGATACCGTGACGGGCGAGTTGAAGGCTGCCGATGTAACGCCGCCCGGGACCGTCCGAATCGAGCGTCCGCGGCGCAGGAAAAAGGCGCTGCAGAGCGAGCCCGTCGAGATCATCGAAGCTGCCAACGAGGTGCCAATACCGCAGTCGACGAGTGCGAAAATTGCACTGAGCGGCATTGATTCGCAAGAGGCGCCTTCTTCGTCGAGCTTTCTGCCGCTGTCCGAGCGTAATCCGCTATCCGATCCCAATCGTTGGGATCGGTACGAGATCCTCGGGTTGCTCGGCAAGGGTGGTATGGGGGCGGTATTCGAAGCACGCGACAAACGAATCGATCGGCGCGTGGCCATCAAGTTCATATTCAATGTCGATTCCTACATGACGTCGCGCTTTCTGCAAGAAGCGCGGGCGCAGGCGCGCATCGATCATCCAAACGTTTGCAAAGTATTGGAGGTCGGCGAAGTCGAAGGGCGCGCGTACATTGCGATGCAGCTCATTCGGGGCAAACCGCTTTCCGAGGCGTCCGAGGCAATGTCGCTCGACGACAAAGTGCGTCTCATGAAGACGGTGACCGAAGCGGTTTCCGTGGCGCATCGATTGGGCGTGATTCACCGAGACATCAAGCCGGCCAATATCATGGTGGAGCAAGTCGAAGGGGAGGGCGGATCGATATTGCTCAATCCCATTTTGATGGACTTTGGGCTTGCGCGTGAAGAATCGGGGACGCAAGGTCTCACGGAATCGGGCGCGCTTTTGGGCACGCCGGGATACATGTCGCCCGAGCAAGCGCGAGGTCAAGCGCGGGGCACGGATGCGCGGACGGATGTGTATGGTCTCGGCGCGACGCTTTACGATTTATTGACCGGGGCGCCACCGTTTGCCGATGCGAATGCAATGAACGTGCTCTTGAAGGTGCTCATCGAGGATCCCGTACCTCCGCGCGTGAAAAACCCCGAAGTTCCGCCGGCGCTCGATACCATCGTCATCAAATGCCTGAGCAAGGAACCGCATCAGCGTTATGCGTCGGCGGCCGATCTTGCCGAGGATCTCGAACGATTTTTGAGTCGCGAGAAAGTGCTCGCACGGCGCTTGACCTTACCCGAGCGGCTTTATTGGCGTGGCAAGCGCAACAAGCCCATGGCATTTGCGGTGATTGCATTGGTCGTGAGTTTGGTGGCGTTTACTGGTTACGGGGTCGACACGGCGATCACGAATGCACGGCGTGAGGCGATTGCGCAAAAGCGCGCCGAATTGGGCAAGAAGCTCGGACAAGCGGTGAAGGATTTGGATTGGCTGGTCCGGAGCGCGCATTTGGTGCCGCTTCACGATACGACGGCGGAAAAAGCGATCGTTCGCGAGCGCATGGCGAGCATCGAAGCGGAGATGCGATCGTTTGCGGATCTGGGTGCGGGGTTCGATCATTATGCATTGGGTTTGGGTCACGTTGCGCTCGAGGAATGGGAGCTTGCGCGCAAGCACCTCGAAGCGGCGCAGGCGCGAGGCGTGCGCGAGCCGGAGCTCGATTATGCGCTCGGCAGGGCGCTCGGCGAATTGTACAGCAAGTCGCTCGAAGATGCGCGCAAAAGCGGTGATGCGACGTATTTTGCGAAACGTAAAAAAGAGCTCGACGAGGAGTATTTGGCGCCGGCGCTTCGCCATTTGGAGCGTTGTCGCGGTCTTCCGACGGTATCGGCGGGCTATTTGGAGGCGCTCATCCATTTTTATCACCGGCGTTATGATGAAGCGCTCGAGCAAGCAGAGGCAGCGCGAAAGAGCACGCCTTGGCTTTATGAGGCGGCGAAGCTGGAAGGGGACGTGTATTTGGCGCGCGCGCTCGATGCGAAGGATCGGGGCGACAATGAAAAGGCCGAGCGGGATTTCGAGCAGGCGGTTTTGCATTACGAACGAGCGGCTGATATTGGGCGCAGTGACCATCAGGTGTACGAAGCGCTTTCGGAGGCGTGGATTCGGCAGGAGGAGATGGACCTTTATCGAGGGCGTGATCCGAAGCCGAAGCTCGAAAAGGCGCTTGCGGCGGCGGACAAGGCATTGATTGCGGCGCCGAAGGAATCGTACGGGCACACGAAGAAGGCGTTTGCGTATCACTTTCAGGGCCGATATGCGCAAGGGCATGGCGCATCGCGTGAGGCGGTCGAGGGATATTATCGTTTACAGATTGCATCTGGTAAGCAAGCGGTCGGCGCACATCCAACGGATCCATTTGCGCAGGAAGCAACGGGCATTGCGTATCTCAAGCTCGCCGAATACTTGCAGGATCGCGGAGAGACTGTTGATGCAATTTTGGGACAATCAAGCGTCTACCTACGAGAGGCCATTCGACTGAATCCGAATTTCCCGTGGGCATACAATGATTATGGATATGCGCTCGGGCTGATGGGCTATGCGAAGAAGCGCCGGAACGAGGATCCGCAAGAGCTTTTTCAAAAAGCCATCGAAACGACGAAGAAAGCCATTTTGATCGATGAACAGTACCTCATTGCTTACAACAACACTGCACTTTGGTTGACGGAACTTGCCGAGTGGAAAGCCAATCATGGTGAAAATCCTGAAGACGTTTTGCGTGATGCCGTGCGAATGACGGACCATATCCTTCATATGAATGACAAGCACCTCATGGCGTATGGGAACGCCGGTCGGGCTTTCGCCATGATTTCGTCGTACCGGACGGAAACCAATGAAGACGGAACGGAATCAGCTCGCCGAGCGACCGAACGTTTCAAGGGCCTTCTCAGCATTGATCGGACAGACGTGTTGGCGCACATTGAATTAGCTCGCGCATATCGATTACTGGCAGGCCATGAGCGTATTCACGGGGCGGATCCTTCTTCGAGCATCAACGAGGGTCTGCGTACGCTCGGTACGTGTCGCCGAATCGCGGTTGGAAATGCTGACTGCAAGGTTGTCGAAGCGGAAATACGTATCGAGCAGGCGGAATGGGCCGAAAGCAAGCAGGAGGTCTCTTCGCCGCTGCTCGAGCAGGCACGGCAGCTCGTGGCCGAAGCGACGCAACAATACCCCAATCGTGGCGACTTCTGGTTGAACCTTGCACACATTCGTCTTCGGCAGGTAGCTGCATCACGCACGAGCGTCGAGCCGAACGATTCACCAAACGTCATCGTTGACGACGGGTTGCGTGCGATTGACCAAGCTTTGAAGCTCGCGCCAGGGCTTCCGCGCGCACTCGCGGTTCGCGGAGCGCTGAACTTTCACAAAGCACAGATTGATTCTGCGCACGAAAAATCAGCTCTCGGGCAAGCAAAGGCGAGCTTGTCGAAAGCGTTTGAAGGGAATCCGCTGCTGAAGCGGCGTTACGGCGAAATCGCCAACGAAGTGGAGCGACGGCTCGAAGGGCGATGAGTGCAAGCGGGGGACGAGGGGATGTGGGTAAAACTGCCTCACGGCACGGAGGGCACGAACGTCGTAAATACGTTCGTGTAGCTACGCCCAGGCTCGCGTGTCGAGTAAAACGACGGACAGTACAAGTTGCCGCCGGAATTCACGAGCTGCGCATTGCAGCGCTTGTTGGCGAAGTTCTGGTCCGGCGAGCCCAAAATCGCGCCGGTGAGCACGATTCGTTGCGGACACGCCGTATCCGCTTCGCTGCAGCAATAATTTCCCTGCGACCCGAAACACGCACGTCCCGAATCGACAGGATCTGCGCTATCGGGCCCCGCGACATAAGCGGTGGGTGTTGGGGCAAATAGGTCACCAAAAAAGCCGCCTTCGCGCAGTGTCATGTTCGGGTCGCTGCAAGCGTCACTAAAAGGCGCTCCGCCGGGTCCGATGATGCATATCGAGAGATTTGCGTCGTTTCCATTGAGAAGCGAAAGAATACACGAGCTGACTCGTTCTCGTTTGTCTTGGCCATTGAGGCGATTGCTTTTCCACGAAGGATACAGGGGCCATTGACCGGGAAACGCAAATGTGCCGCTCGAATCCACGATGGTAAAACTCGACTCCACCGAGCACTTGGCGATGGCTTTCATCATGGGAACGCGGTTGTATTCATCTGCATTGAGCCACGCCTTCCATTCTTGCTTCAAGGTGCATCCCGTCGATGTTATCGTATTGCCTGCGCAAAGCGGAAGGGGATCGGGATTGCTGGGGGACGTAATCCCGTGGCTGTTTGTCACACCGCGCTTCAGAGGATCGCTGGCAACGGCCTGCGGAGGCAGGTTGTTGGTGCCGCCCCACCCAACGGCTTGCTCGACCTCCGCCACGTCCTCGAAGTCGTCGAATTCGCCCATTTCGCCACCGCATGCCGGAAGCGCCGTGACGGATACGAGCAATGCGCTCTGTAGCCCGAACCTCGAAACCACTCCAAGCAGCCCTTGCAATGCCATGACGTCCTCCTGCGGTTAAGCGATGCGCGTTGCGCGACACGGACGTCAATCAAATGATGTGCCAACCACGTAAGTGCTGGAAATGTCGTGCTGATCGTGGAATGCATGGAGGCTGCACCCTCCACAATGGAGGTTCCAGCCCCCAGGGGTGGTGGCCGGAGCCTCCATTGGGAGGATTGCGAAGTTCTAGGCGGGATTACTCTTTGGGAACGCCGTTGGTGGCGACGTCGTCGAGCGCGGCTTTGAGGGCCGGATCGACGTCCGCGAGCGACGGGACGCCGAGCTCGGTGAGCGACTTCTGGAAGTACCCACAGGCGGCGATATCGCCTTCGACGGCTGGAGGACCATCGGACGCGCCATTCGTCGACGACGCGAAGCTCAAATACGTTTGAGCGATCGCTTTGTCCCAACATTCGACCACGTCTGCCGTTTGGCCCATTGCGAGGTCTCCGCCAGATGCTTTGGCTTCGCCGCGTCCGGTGCCTTCATTGAAGAATGCGAGGTGCACGTTGATGTCTTCGGCAGCGGGTTTGGCGGGATCGTTCGAGATATCGACGTTGCCTTCCCAATCGACGAAGTCCACCTGATTCTTGTCGTCGCTGAAGCGGCCGTAGAAGTAATCGACATCCGCGGGGATGTTGTCGGGTTTGTCTTTCGGTACGAATTTGCGCACGGCCGCCAGGACCACGCCGAATTGGCCCTTGTCGTTCGTGCCCTTGCCATAGACCGCGACGAACCTTCCGCGATCGAGCGGCGTATTTGCCACGTCCGGATTGTTCGCCGTTTCGAATGCGTAGTTGGCTTCGAAATCCCATAACGTCACGCCTGCGCCGTGATCTTCGCTCTTGGGATCGGGCGTTGCGCCACCCCAGATGACGGGAGACATCTTGGCCAAGTCGTTGTCGACGCCACGCAGGAGCGCGTAAACATAGCGGAAATCCTTGCCGTCGCCTTGGTCTTTGATGTACGCGGCCACCGTGCCCACACCATTGTCATTCGGAAATGGCCCCCACACGAATTCCTTGGTGTCGCTGTTGTAAATCGAAGGTTCCGTCGCCACGATCGCTTTCATCGTTTCGATGATGCTGCTCACCGAGCCATTGACGCCCTTGACGATGTCGTGTGAGCCTTTCGGAAAGATTGCCGGATCGCCGACGAGAGCTTGTATCGAAGCTTCTGGCGCCGATGCTGCGAGCTGTGTTTCCTTCGGAATGGCCGTCCGATACTGTTCGAGCAGCGCTTGGTCGTACCCTTGACCACCGCAAGCCACGAGCGCGTAGGCCATCGCGAACCCGCAAAGCTTCGCCAACTTGTTCATGTGTATCCCCTTTGTAAGAAGTGAAGCCGGAGATCCGAGGTTCACTCGAATCTCGAGCGCCCATGAGACACGCGAGCTCGTCGTCTCGTCAAGTGCAAAGCATTTCCTTGTCGCAAAGTCCGAAAAGTGTAGTACACCCCGGCGCCATGAGCAGAGCGACTTCGGCGCAGCACCTGGCAACCATTCGGCGCGCCCATCACCTCGACGACGTTCGGTACGAAATTCGTGGCCCCCTTGCGCGACGCGCCCACGAGCTCGAGCGTCAGGGCTTCGAGGTCATCAAGCTGAACATTGGCAATCCCGCGCAATTCGGTTTTCGCACGCCGGAGACCATGCGCCTGGCCATGATCGAGAACCTTTCGCAAAGTGAAGGGTATTGCCATCAAAAGGGCATTTTCATAGCGCGTGAAGCCGTCGTCATGGATACGCAATCACGCGGCATCGCCGGCGTGAGCGCCGAAGACATTTTCATGGGCAATGGCGTGTCCGAGCTCATTCTGATGAGCCTCGAGGCGCTCTTGAATCCGGGCGAAGAAGTGCTCGTTCCGGCGCCCGATTATCCGCTCTGGACTGCAGCCGTCACGCTCTCCGGCGGTCGCCCGGTGCATTACCCGTGTCGCGCCGAAAACAACTTCTTGCCCGATCCCGAGGAGGTCGAGCGTCTCGTGACGCCGGCTACCCGTGCCATCGTCGTCATCAATCCCAACAATCCCACGGGTGCCGTCTACCCGCGGGAGCTGCTCGAATCGCTCGTGCAAATTGCCGAACGGCGAAAGCTCGTCGTCTTCTCCGATGAAATATACGATCGAATTCTGTACGATGGGGCCAAGCACGTGCCCATGGCGACGGTTTGTCATGGCACCTTGTGCGCCACGTTCGGCGGTCTTTCGAAGGTGTATCGAGCGTGTGGTTTGCGCACCGGGTGGCTTTTCTTCACCGGAACGAAAGATCACGCCATCGACTACATCGAGGGCCTCGAAGTGCTCGCATCGCTACGTTTGTGCGCCAACGTGCCAAGTCAATGGGCCGTACAGACGGCGCTTGGAGGTCATCAAAGCATTTATGATCTCACGGCCGAATCTGGGCGCCTTGGCCGCCAACGTCGCGCTGTTCTTCGAGGCGTCGAACGTTCCGAATTTTTGCACGTGGTGCCTCCGATGGGTGCGCTTTATGCCTTCCCATCGATTGATACCCACAAGATCCCTCATTTCAACGATGCAGAATTCGCTGCGGAATTGCTCGAACGCGAGCATGTGCTCGTCGTGCCCGGATCGAGCTTCAACATTACGCGGACGAACCATTTGCGTCTCACGCTTCTCCCGAACGAAGACGTCATGGACGATGTCTTCGTGCGCATGGAGCGGCTACTCACGAGAATGGCGGACGCAGAGTCTGGGAATTGAGGGCGACTGCTCTTTGGGATTTGCCCGCAATCGCGCCTCACCCCCTAGCCCCCTCTCCAACTTCGCGTCACTACGTGGGACGCTTTGTGAGCCGGAAGCGGGCGAGTTCGGGACGCTCTTTCTCCCCGTCTCCACGGCAGCGGCCGAGCCTCGAGCTGGAGTCACGCGTGAAGCGAATGCACTCGATCACCTCCGCATTCGCTTTTCCGCTTCCTGCGCTTCTTCTTCGGCACGCACTTCTTCGAATTCCGCATCCATCACCGAATTCGGGCTCGCCACCCGCGCACCCGTCGTCACGCGCTTGCGTTCGCCGAATCGCACGCGGCGCAATTCGCGCACCTCATAACGAAGCGTGCCGTCGTCATCCACTTCGAGCGTCACACGGCCATCCGGGCGCTTTGCCATTGCCGTCAAAAAGGCATCCGCATCCGCTTCCGATATCGTCAACGCTCGAGCCAATTCCGCCGCCGTGACCGAACCCCCGTGCCTTCGCGCAATCGCCCAAACCGCTCGCTCCTGCGCGCCGCGTTCACGCTCCGCTCCACTCTGGAACAGCATGCGTCCGCCCCACAAGAACATTGCCGTGATGAACAAAGTCACAAGCCCGAGAAATCCTCCAACCACAAGACCCGCCGGAGGAACGAGCATCTGCAGAACGGCCCCGATGATCAATGCCACGAGCGTCCCGATGAAGAGCACGAGCAGGCCAGCGGCCGCCGCCATGCCCCCGCCAATCTTCGACGGCTGCCCCGCAACGTTCACCGGTGTGTCCTCGATGAGCGATCGCGGTGCACCACAAGCCGTGCAATAGGCTCGCACACCTCGCACGACCGTTGGCGCTTCTTGTCGGCAATTCGGACAGATCACGGAAAACGCTCCTGCCGAGCACAATAGCCGACTTCGGCTTCGAAAGCGAGCGTCGTGTGACGACGCTTCAGCCGGGCGGAAAAACGAGAATCCTGCGCGATTGTTTCCACGTCAAAAGGTCTGCCGTGCGCACCGTCGCCGTGACCTCCCAACGCACTTCATTGTGCGGAGCTCCAAACGACGGCGCCGCCGTATCCGGAATGTGAAACATTTCCTGAATGACCGTCACGCGCGCAGCTTCGAGGCGCAGACGGCCTCGATCGACGGGACGACGTTCGACGTGCAACGAATGCCGATATATCCGCGGCTCGTCCGGTTCGCTCGACGGCCGAGCGGCCACTTCGATGGCTTGCACGGAAAATGTCAATTCCGAGAGCACTTCGGCACGCGCCGGACGAAACGCCACCGAAACGGTGACGATATCCCCCGCACGGACGATTTCCGGATGCACGTCGAGCTGCGGTGGGCCGAGGCGTTGCCTGAGCGTACGCCTTGGTAAATGCGCGAAGAGCGCCGACAAACCCCCCACGAGCAGCAAGAGCGCCAAGACGCGCGTGTAGGGATTCGCGTGGAGCAAAACGAGCGCGACCGTGGCCCCTGCCAATGCCACGCCCACGATGGGATGTTCGATACCTCGAGATTCGTCGCTTTTTTCCATCGGCGCTTCGGGCAGCGGTCCCGGATAATACGCGAGCGCCGGGCGAGCGGGGCCCAGGCGATAACTTCGCACCGAAAGCGCTCGTTCCTCTTCGGTCCACGGAATCAACGAAATGCGAGCTTCAGCGCGTTCTCGCAGTGCCCAGCCCAATTTCGCTTCGGCGCGCAGCACCCAATGCACCGACAAGATGTGACCGTGATACGTCATCGGGCCGGCGGGCGCGGGCAGTTCGAAACGAAAAACTCGATTTTCGTTTGCCAATAGCTGCACTTGTTTGGCCAAAACGATGGGCGCGCCGCGCACTCCATGAGGTTCGCCTGGTGTTTCGACGTCCCAACCAAGCGTCAAAACCAGCTCGTCGAGACGTTTCGCTTCCGGACACGTGTATTCGACGTTTCCAGAGATGGGTTCGCCCGGGCGATGCACGCCGTCCTGCTTATCCAGTTTGATTGACAAACGGGGTGGCATGACGGGGCGCCGACGTGCAGCGGATCAGAACCGCGCCGAAACGCTGGTGCCGAAACCGAGGAAGTTGGGGCTGATGAACGTGCGCAATGCGAGCGTTCCTTCCGTCGGATCACGCTCGACGAACGTACCGTTGTTGTCGCGAACGAATTGCACCCACGCGAGCGCCGAGAGAATGGGGGAGATGTCCCATTTCAAGCTGGCCCTTGCTTGGAAGATGGGCACTTCCGTTTGATTGACCGGCAAAATCGCGATGTTGCCTTGTTCGCGAACGACGACCGTGCGGCTGATGGGCGCCGATGAATTGTCGATCGTGGCCGTGCTGAACGTCGCCGGGAATTGCAAACCGCCGCCGAAACCTGCCGTGAGCCGCGGTTTTTTGAAGTAATAATCACCGGCGACGGCCAAGAAGACTTCGTCCGATGATCCCGCGTCGGCCGGCAGCGTTTGGAAAGGAATGAAGCTCGGCTGGTTTCGCAGGACATACGGCAGATCGCGATAAATGACCGTTGCACTGCCGCGGAAATACGACGACTTGATGTTGGCTTGAAGCGCCGCGGCTCGTGCCGGTTGCATGGCCGTACCGCCGGCGACATCGAAATCCTTCAAATGTTGCCAGAGGTTGGTTCCTTCGAGCGCGACCGACCACGTCGTTTTCCCCTCGGTGTACGTTTCGGGCTTGAAAATGACCATTGGTTTGTTCGGGTCATTCCGATAAAGCGCGAAGTCGATCGATTGTGGTACGGGGGTCGTCTTGTCGTGCAAGAGCACGCGCGCGGACACGCCTGCCGTATAAATGTCCTGGCCTTCTACGTCGGGCAGGTCGAATCTGCCCTGCTGGAAATAACCGCCGCCCACGTCGATGTGCAAGTAATCCGTAGGATCGACGCTACCTCCGGCGAGCACGCCGTAATTCGTCTGGCCAACGCGGAATTCTTCGGCATTGCTTTCGCCGGTGTTGTCGTCTTGGAGCTTTCCTTCGAGCTGGATGATGTTTGCGGTTTTGAGGCCGAAGTAAACGCTCCAGTTTTTCCCTTCGTACGTGATTTTGCCGCCCGGTGAGCTGCCCTGAATACGCGGGAAAATCGATTGATTGATGAAGGGGTTCGTACCGCCCCAGGAAATGTCGTAAAGGTAGCCCAAGCGGAAGCGGTCGGTATCGAGCGGCCAAAGCGTGACCGACAAACCTTGTTTTCCGTTCGGATTGCCGTCGGTATGGTAAAACGCTCGAATGTACGTACCGGCGTCGTAAATGGCTTGATTCAGGTTATTCGCCTGCCGAGCGATGGCCGCGACGTCGAGACGCAGAAGCAATGCGGCTTCGGTATCGAGGTTTTTGATGAACCCCGGCATTTTCTTGTACAATGCCAGGTGCGTCAGGTTTTCGCGACCGGCGAAACGCGAATTCAAGTTGTCGAAGAAGAGGCGGTACGCTTTGCGATCACCGATGGCGGTGTCCGGCGAAAGTGGAAGCGCGCGACCCGTCGCATGAAGCACGTCGTCGTCACCCATGACCCACGTGAGGCGCGTATCCATGAAATCGCCGATACGCACGGGAGGCGGCGAGCTGCTCACCGTAGGCATGGGCGCCGTTTCGATGGCGGGTTTGGGTGCCGGTTTTACTTCGGCAGGCGGAGCGGGTTTGGGTTCGATGGCGACCGGGGGCGGCGCGGGCGGAGGTGGAGCCAATTTGGCTCGCAATGCGGCTGCGCGCGATTTTGCATTTTCAGCTTGCGGCCCGGTGCCCGCTGCGAGCTCTTCGAAACCTTTCGCGGCATCCTCGAGTTTCCCCGACTTTTCGATGCAATCGGCGAGCTCGAATTGGATGTCGTCCATTTTTGGCGCATCGGCCTTTTCGCCTTCGCTCGCGCGCGCTGCGCGGCTTTGTTCGAAAAGTGCACACGCGCCGGCCGTATCACCCGACGACAGCGTCGTGCGCGCCTTCTGCAAAAGCTCGGCAGAGCTTGCCCCTTGTGCGGCGGCGTCGGGCGCGACGAGACCCAAGACCAATGCGAGTGCGATGGAGGAACGAGCAAGCGTGCGATGGCGGCGGGGAGCGTGCATGAGCAATCCGAGGTCCTTCAGTTCGTACTTTGATCGGGGTCGTCGTTCGTGCGAATTCGAATACAAGCCTGGGTCGGCGGTAGATCTTCTTCTGCGCAGCCTTGCGTCTGGCAAAGAAGATCATCCGGGCAGCGTGCTTCGATGGTCCAATTCAGCGAGCCTCCGGAAAAATTGCGCAATGTGCCAGTGACCGCCGTGAGCACCTCCCCCTTGTGCCCCACCGGGTCGAATTCTGCCGCAGTACCCGTCTGAATTTGGATTTGCGTGCTCCCATTGTACACTTTGTAATTGCCGCGCGCGGAATACGACGTCCATTCGGTGCATTCCACGTCGGAGGCACAGTTGTCCGAACACTGGCCTTCCATCGGATTCTCGAAGTCGACTTGCCCGTCGCCATTCAAGTCGCAATTCGAATGGTCTTCGTCCGGTTTCAAATTCACGACCGTCTTCGGACCGAAATGCCTTCCAATGCGAAACCCCTCGATCCGCACGAGCGACGATTCGTGCTTCTCCATTTCCTTCGCATCGTTGATCAGCGCCCCATCGAGCAACGTCGGCGTGGGCATCAACATGCAATCCTCGGGCTTCTCGAGACGCTCCAGCTTGAACGAAGGAAATGAAATTTCAGTGAAACCGAAGAATTCCACCACCGTGCCGGACAAATACGTCACTTTGTCACAAACGCGCATGCCAGCCGGCGTCGAGAAATTGAACGCGAACATGTGATTGTATCCGGTTGCTTGTCCGGTCAGGTCCGTCACGTAAAACCCATCGCTCGACACGCGCGTCACGACGACCGGGAGCGCTCCTCTCGTTTCGACCTGCACCGCTTCGTATGGATACGGCGTCGAGGAACCATTGCCCTGAATGTCGCTCAGCCGCGGCAGCGAATAATAAATCGGGTTGGAGATTCCAGCGGCAAACGTTCCCACTTCTTCGTTGTCGTCGTCCGCAAAGGCACAGCCCGGATCGGCTGGAAAGTCGATGAGCTCGTCGCCATCGTCGTCTTTGCCATCCGCACATGCAGGGATTTTCGCCAATGCTACCGGAACATACCCGATGTCTTCGACCCACAATCGAGCATTGCCGTACATGGCCGTGAGCGTCGCCGTTCCTTTGGCTTTGCCACCTACGAGCGGGATGTTGCGCCCCGTCGCGCCATCACCCGTGACATTGATGACGACGCCCGGTTCGACCGTGAGCCGAACGACGCCGTCCATCGATACCGGTTCGCCATAAGGTGATCGCGCTTCAATCTCGAAATCCCACGTTTCTTCGATATCACCCTTGTTTGCAGGCAGCGGTGAATCAGCCGACGGCGGAGCCATTCCATTGACTGCGGTCACTCGAACATGAAACGTCGATAGGCCCGGCAGCGGCGGAGGAGTCTCCGTACAGCCTGCGCAAGAGAGCAGGAACAACAGCCCCAGCGAAGCGCATCGTTTCATTGTCCCACCATTCGAATGCGACCATCGGAGAAGTTGCCGAGGAATCGGTCCACGCATGCCAGGAATTTGCATTGTTCGCCGGCGTTTTTGCACGGCGCAAGCCCCTCTTGACACTGCTTTTCAATGGCCGGGGAAGGGGCATTGGAGCAGGTTTCGAGCTGCAATGCGGCGAGGTCATTGCGGCATTGCTTGAGCACGCACGATCCCTTGGCGCACGGTTTGGCCGGGTTGCTCGAGCACGTTTCGCCTTCGATGACCGATTCCGGACACGCGCACGCGAAGTCCGCGTCGAACTTCTCGCAATCCGCATCCGTTTTGCAGGTGATTTCATCTTCGTGATCGCACACGCCATCGGTCGTGCACGTGGCGGTCATACCAAGGAGTGTCGAGCATTCGTCCGATTGGCTCCCATTGCCATTGGCATCCACCGGACACGGCGGCCGGACCGTGCACGGCCTGCCGGCGCGAATGTAATCGACGAGCGCATCCCGCTGCTGAATCTGCGTATCGAATTGTGTCGTGTTGCGCTGGAGCACGCGGAATCCGCTTCCTCCACCAGCCAGGTAATTCGATGTCGCCAGCTCGTAGCTCGCCAGCGTATCGAAAGGCTGTCCGCAAAGATTCCGTTCGACGTTGCAGCTACCCACGCCTTTGTCGGGACAATCGTCGTCTTTGGCACACCGACACACGCCGCGCTGCGCATCACAACTGCCGGCGAAACCTCCACATTGGGAATCGGACGTGCATGTTCGAACGCCGATGTAGATGTTCTGCGCAATGCCGGGCGTCGTTTGCTCGGGCGTCCGCTTTTCGGTGCAATTGATCACGATACGTGCGCCTGCAATTTGCACTTGCGAAACGCATCCGCGGCCCGTCGATCGACGCGCGACGAAATCGAAGAGCTCCTGCACTTCGACGCCCGATAGCTGCATTTTTGCAATCGAGTTGTCGAAGGGAAAAATATTGTACATTTGCTCGACGGTGACCGGTCCTGGCACGAGATCCGCGCGAATGCCCGTCGTATTCGTCAGCGAAAAGTCCGTTTGCACGCCGAGACGCAGCCACATGGCCGTCGCGATCATATTGCCGAGCGGTGAATCTCCACCGCCCGTGGAAAACCGGCGCGAGCCATCGCGAGCATACCCGACGAGCAACTCCAAGTTCGCCAAGGCGTCCAAATTCTGGGCGTACGGCTCCAATATCGATGCGACCACCGGATCCGAAGGCACTTCCTCCGTCACCGGGAAGAGTCGATAATCGTTCGTCACGACCTCGAAACCGTTGGCTGCATCGTATTCGGATTGCCCGTCGACCGTTGGAAAGTCGGACGGATCGTTGGACAACACGAGATCGAGGCGCCCCACGAATTTCGCAAATGCACCCGAATGCGCCAAGATGACGTCGCGCGGCCGGCAATAACGCTTTGCCGGCGGCTCGCCCGGGTTCGGATTCGTGAGCTCGATGTAATAACTGTCTTTCTCGGTGTCGAAATAGGCCGAGCAATCCTTCATCCGCTTCGGCGGCTGCAGCACGATATGATTGTGCCCGCCCAATACGACATCGATGCCCGTCGTGTGCTCGATCATCTTCTGATCCACTTGGAGCCCCAAGTGGGTGATGAAGACGACGACGTCCACGACCGGCCGGAGCAAGTCGATGTAGAACTGCGCCACGTCCACCGTTTCGAGCGGCGTGATGCCCAAACGATTTGGTGCATCGAGCAGCGACGTCATGCTCGACAAGTTGCCCATCCCGATCACGCCCACACGCAGACCGTCGAGCATGAACACCGAGTATGGTTGCAGCGCGTTGCCGAGCGGCGAGTTCCCGGGTTGAGCTGGATCTTCGAGCAGGTAGTTTGCCGCGAGCACGGGGAACGTCGCGAAGTTCTGCAGTTGAAGCCCCAGGTTGAGCGCTCCGCGATCGAACTCGTGATTGGCCACGAGCATCGCGTCGACACCCATCATGCTGAGGGATCGGATCTCGGCTTCGCCCGAGAAGAAGTTGAAGATCGGCGCACCTTGAAAACAATCTCCGCCATCGATGTGCAGCACGCGTGACGAGCGCGCTCGTTCACGGCCGATGATGTGCGAGATCCGCGCCGCTCCTCCAACGTTGGCGATGCTCAGTGCTTCACCGAGGCCGAGCCCCGCGTCCACTTGACCGAGCTGCAAGTTGTAGGGGTAGAGCCGCGAGTGAATGTCCGAGGTGTGAAGCAGGGTCAGGTGCACCTGACCTTGCAGTTTTCGCGAAGGACCTTCCGATGTATCGCAGCCCGTTCCCAGAGCGAAAGCGGCGATCGGAGCGGCGAGAAGCGGAGCCAGTAGGCGTTGGAAGCGCATCGAACGAGGGTACGCTAGGCAAGGTATCGCTGGTGGCTCAAGCAAAAAGAGGCGGTGGTCGGTCGAACCGGCACAAAGCTCGGCAAGACGAACGAACGCGTCACCGGAACTTCACGCAGATGCCATCGGGATGATGAGGCGGTGCCCGTTCAAATTTGCGAACGCGGCCGCAGTTCGAATTTTTCGGCACTCGCGGGACCCCGAACTCGCCCGCTTCGCGGGCTCAAACAGCGGGGCCCCCCCGCAAGCGCCGAAAAATTCGAACTGCGACCTCAATTCCCCATGTGACGAGGTCTCTGTCACGGACACGCCGCGACGCAGCTCGAATACGCGCTGCTCGACGTGGCGATCTCCTCGCACGTCGCGTTCACGATGCACGCCGACAAACACTCGTTTCGACCGGTACATGTCGCAGGATCCGGATCGGAACAGGAAAACTTGCATTCGTCGCACAGCTTCTTCGCCGCCGCCGTACACGCATCTCCGCCGCCACATGCCGCAAGCGCATCTTCCTCGATGTCACAGCCGTCCCACGCGAACGTCTCGCCGTCGCGACACTCGGCTTCCTGCACCACGCAGTTCAGCCAGTCCGCATACTGCGTCGAACACCCGAGCCCTTCGGCCTTCGTTACCGTGGCTTCCACGTCCGAGATGCAGTCGTCACGCTGCTCTTGCGAACACCCTTCGCAGGTGCACTTGATCTCGCAAACCTCGTCGGACGACACGCCACAACCGCTCGCGAACGTCCCCATACCGAGCGTCATCGCCGACCAAGCACCAAGCCACGCCCAGACCCCACGCTTGGACCATCCCAGCTTCTTCGCCTCACGCATCGGCTCTACACCTCCGCTCACGGGCCACCACCGGACGACGTCGACGACGAGCTCGAATCCGTACAACCGATCACGCAGTCGACGTACGTCGAGCCTTCCGTCGGATTGGTGAGCTCATCGCAGCTTGCTCCGAGCGCGCAGAACGCCACGCACTCGTCCACAGGGCCGCAAGGAACCGTCCCTCCGCCCGAGAGACCACAAGCCGCACGCTTGGCAGCTTCTTCTTCACACGCTGTCTTGACGAACTTCGCCGAACGCGCCGAGCAGTCGCGGAGCGCGCTGCCTTCGATCGTACACGTCGACGCGACCCAGCCGCCGCTCTCGCACGAACCTTCGTTGGTGTAGCAACTGATGTAGTCGGCGAAGTAGGAAGCGCAGCCGTCGTACTCTGCCAGCCGCTCGGAATCCTCGACGTCATCGAGACAATCTTCGCGTTCACGCTGACTGCACCCTTGGCAATCGCAACGCGCGACGCAGTAAGAACCCGCGTTGCTCTCGCAACCCATACCGAACGATGCCGGCAAGAAAACGCCGAAAACGAGCATCGACGCGATGCCCAAAAAGCGCGCCCATCGCCTGGGCGGTTGCTTCACGTTCGTACGAATCATGGCGCCGTCGGTTTCGCCATCTCGTCACACGACATCGGCCAGTAGCCGCGAACCTTGGCATCGACACACGCCATGCAAGCGTTGCTGAACGTCTGCTGCGCCGTCGACATCGGGCACGGTGCCCGCACGCAACGCACCCCCGTGTCCACTTCGCCGCAGACAGGCCGAAAGTCCTTCGTGCAAGCTCTCATCTTGCGCGACTCCTCCGAGCACTGTTGAAACGCGAGCCGCCCGCCCGCACCTGGTTGCTCTTCTGGCGGCGCGGCTTCTTCGACAGGAGGCTTCTGCTCCGTCGGCTGCTCCGCCACGGGCTCGGACGACTGCGTCGGAGGCACCGTCACCGTCGGCGGCGGCGCTGCGGCACCCGCTGTTTCTTGCGTCGAACTGCACGCCGCGAGCAAGCCAAAAAGCGTCACGGTGAGGGCAAAGGAAATGTTCTTCATGGCAAACACACGAATCTTTCTCGAATGTCAGAAGCTGCTTCGCTTCTAGCCTCTTTCACCCATCGCATCAACATGCGCGGTATACTGCGCCGCATGCCCTGCCCTCGTTCCCACTGCTCCGTTTTCGTCGCGCGCCGCCGTGCACTGCAAAGCAAACTCCAAGGCCCCGCCCTCATCGCCGCAGGCTTGCCATCGCCCAGGAACTACCGAGCCAACCCCTTTCCGTTTCGCGCTGCGAGCCACTTCATGTACTTGGTCGGCTCCGCTCTTCCCGGCGCAGCGCTCCTCGTCACGCGCGATCGCGCAGTCCTCTTCGTCGAGCCCGAAGCCGAAGACGACGCCCTCTGGCATGGCGCTCGCCCATCGCTCGCCGACTTGCATCGCTCCCTCGCCGTCGACGAAGTTCGCCCTCTCGCAGACCTCGATGCAGCGCTTGCCGACCTTGGAACCAAGAACGTCGCGACGCTCCCGACCGAAGACGCGTGGAGCGCTGCATGGCTGTCCGCGCGCCTCGAACGCACCGTGCTCCCGTCCGGCGGCGATGCTCTCGCCCCGGGCAGTTCCGATGCAGCGCTCGCCGATGCGATGATCACCTTGCGCCTTTGTCACGACGTCGCCGCCGTCGCGCAAATGCGTGCCGCGGCCGATGCGTCCGTGCGCGCTCACTTGGCAGGCATGCGCGCCACGCGTCCAGGCGAGACCGAACATGCCGTTTGCGGCGCCATGATCGGAGCGCTTCGTCGCGAAGGCTTCGACGATGCGTACTGTCCCATCGTCACGATCGAAGGCGAAGTCCTGCATCACCATGGCCACGAAAACACCCTCGCCGCGGGCGATCTGCTCCTCGCCGACGTCGGTGGTGAATCGCCCGAAGGCTGGGCCGCGGACATCACGCGCACCTGGCCCGTATCCGGCACGTTTTCGCCCACCCAGCGCGCCATCTACGACGTCGTCCTCGCGGCGCAACGAGCTGCGATCGACAAGGTTCGTCCGGGCGTGCGTTACCGCGACGTCCACGAAACCGCCAAACGCACGATCGTCTCGGGCTTGCGCGACCTCGGCATCTTCCGCGGCGATGTCGACGGTCTCCTCGAGCGCGGCGCGCACATGCCATCTTTTTCCCACACGGCATCGGACATCTGCTCGGTCTCGACGTGCACGACATGGAGGATCTCGGCGATCGAGCAGGTTATGCGCCGGGTCGTTCACGATCGAAGAATTTTGGAGATCGCTACTTGCGTCTCGATCGAGATCTCGCGCCCGGCATGGCCGTGACGATCGAACCTGGGTTTTACCAGGTACCCGCCATCTTGCGTGACGAACGGCTCACGGGCGCGGTGGGTGACGACTTGCGCCGCGACGAGCTTGCCAAGTATGCCGACGTTCGCGGTATTCGCATCGAGGACGATGTCCTTTGCACCGAAGGCGCTCCGGAAGTGCTCACCGCAAGTTTGCCCAAGAATGCTGCCGACATCGAAGCGGCGATGCGGTCGTGACAATGCGTCGACGCTGAGCAGATCGGGTCCGAAATCGTTGGCTGCTCCACCCCGCGCCGCGTCATTGATGTGGTTTCGAGCGCGATAATTCTCATAATAGCGTAACGAGCGATCGGGTTGCGTGCCCGCATCAGGTTTGGTTTATGCTTGCAGCATGATCACCAAGCGCACCTTTTTCTTGGTTTCTTTTGGCGTTGGTAGCGTTGCGATCGGCGCATCGTCGTGTGCGCTCGACACGAACGGAGCCGTTGATCCCGACAAAATCAGCGATTTTGGCAGCAGTTCGTCCGGTACGAGCAGCAGCAGCTCGTCCGGTGATGCTAGCAGTTCGTCCAGCAGTGCCAGCAGCAGTTCGTCGGGTGGGGCTGGTGGAAATGGGGGCGTTGGAGGCACTGCGGGCGCTGGCGGCGTGGGTGGCGCTGGCGGCATGGGTGCAGCGGGCGGCATGGGTGGAACGGGCGGCGCGCTCATGTGCATGGGCACGGAAGTGGATTGCGATGGCAAATGTGTCGATACGTCGATTGACAGCCTCAATTGTGGCAAATGCGGCGTGGCGTGTATGACGGGCATCTGCCAGGGCGGCAAGTGTTTGGAGTGTATGCCGGGGGCCACGCAGATTTGTTATACGGGTCCCATGGGTACGCTGGGCGTCGGGCAATGCACGGGGGGCATGCAAACGTGTGATGTGGACGGCACCTGGGGCAAGTGCGAAGGCGAGGTTTTGCCGGGGAACGAAACGTGTGGCAATGGGATCGACGAGGATTGCAACGGGAGCACGGCTCCCACTTCGGATTGTCTCGTCAACTCGAACCTCATCGTGCGGTATTACCTCGACGAGGCGGCGAGTGGAAAAATGCCGACGCATGCGGTCGATTCGGCTCCCAATCCGCTCAATTTGCCCATTACCTACGTGGGCGGTTCGAATCAATTGCAGTACACGAACGTGGCATCGGGTCGCGGTCTGGAGTGGGCGGACGACGATAACAGTGGCGTTGCGAAGATCCCGGTCGATCCGACCAAAGTCAAAGCCATGTTGGACGGTAAGCAAAAAGCAACGATCGAGCTCGTCGCAAGAGTCGACACGGCAACGGGCAACTACAACCGCCTTTTGGCCATCGGAGCCGGCGGCACGAATCGATTTACGTTGGGCGTTTATGACGACCCCGAGTACAACTTCGAGATGAACAATTTGGTTGCCGGACGATGGTCTGCCAATTTCTCCGGAATGGGACGCGCCGTCTTGCACCTCGTCGTCGACACCACACACGGTAACTCCGCCAATCGTGTGCGGTTTTATGTGGATGGCGCCCTTCAAAGCAGCATTGGTGGTACCGCGCCGTCGCAGAATGCGACCATTGCACTCACCACGGGTATGTCGCTTTGCCTTGGCAATCGCGACTCCGAGGGCCGCTCGATCAACGGAGCCATTTATTATGCCGCGTTGTACGAGCGGGCATTCTCGACAGCGGACATCGACAAGAACGTCGACGTGTTGAAGATGTGGGACGACAAGTGAACATCGGCGCGTGCCATTGCACTCGCTATCGTCACGCATCGAAATGACTTTACCAGCGTATGGTTCGGATGTTCGGGTGCTCGTAGCGTGCGAACCGTTCCGCGTGCGCGCTATGCAAACGAATGGATGTCGTGCGGAACCAGCAAAGTGGTGTTTCCCGCGGCATCGAGCACGTGCACGCCTTCAGCCGTAAAACCAATGGCCACGAAGGCCGGCTTGTCCTCGCTCCTGCGATGATACACGATCCATTCTGCCGCTGAACCTCCACCATGCCGGCGGAGCACCTTGTCTTTCGTCATCAGCCACGGAATCCCGACGACGTCGAGCGCCATTGCGACCGGAATCCCAAAAGGCAAGCCGCCCTCGGTTTCGACGCTGTCGCCATCGAGCCGCACGATGCAGTCTTCTCCAGCGGCCCAGCAGTCCTTGCCGACGCCGGCGACCGCGACCAAGAAGGGTGGACGCTTGCGAAGGCGTTGCGTCATGATGCGACAAATCTCGTCGTGGCCAAGTTGGAGCGCTCGAGCCGCCGCGCCTCGTTTCCCGCCTACGACGAAGAGGCCCGATGTCCCATTGACCATGGCATGTACGGTTCCGCCGAGCGGCACTTCGTACGCCTCGCTCCACGAAACTCCATTTTCGGAAACCCACAATTCCAAATCCGATTCGACATTTTCCGCGTCGGCCGTGATGATGCCGAACATGCGACCATCACCCACGGTTGCGACGATGGGCCCGAGCGGCGCTCCGGATTGCGGCTTGGGCAAATTCATCAATGTCGGCTCGGCGCTGCGTCCGATGAGCAAAACATGAGACGAACCGACGAGGGCAAATCCGGCAATCGGACCACGGACCATCCATTTCGTTTTCTCGAGCAGACGGGCAACGTCGGGTTTTACGCCGACGACCGCAGCTTCTCCGTGGATGATGCTCACCAATTGGCTACCAAACAATGCCAAAATTCGGCCATCCGGCTGATACACGGCAAGGACGGGCCCGTTTGGCGCGGCTGAAGGCTGCGCATTGGAGCTCCACCGTGCGGGATGTTCCGCCACGCCCAAAATGGGAGTCGTCACTTTCTCTGCGGCCGCGAGCTTTGGCGACCTGAGCGTCGTGGCGGCGCGTTTTTCTTTTCTCGCGCGCGTTTTCCACTTGTCGGCGACTTTTTCGAGAAGTGGCAGCAAGTCCGCGGCAAACGCATCCACGTTGGGATATCGCTCGACACCCTCGAACAGCGAAGTCACCATCATTCGAGCGGCGCGTTCGTAGACTTTTCGGGCTTCGACGGTCCAGGCGCCATCGGGTAATTTGGAAGCGGCCCCGCGCTGGAGCACTTGGTCGATGCGGCTGAACAATTCACCTTCGGCATGAAACCCGTAATGGACGCGATTTGCATAAAGCAGGCTTCGCCTTTTGCCCGCGGCCCATTCGGGGTCGTTGTCGTCGCGGCACCAATCTTCCCCTCCGATGATGAACCATACGACGGCGGCGAGGGCATGGACGTCCGTCCAAACGCCGACGAGCGGATTGCGCTGCTTGGGAGACGAAAGGATTTGCTCGGGAGCGCCATAAGCGTACGTCATGCCCGCCAGTGTGGTTCCAACGCCGTCGACGCGAGCGATTCCGCAATCCGAAAGTTTTGGGGTTTCATCGTCGACGGGACCGACGACGAGCACATTGTCGGGTTTTAGATCGCGGTGAATGATGCGTTCTTCGTGCAGGATGCGCACGCCGTGGATGATGCCGCGAATGAGGCGCAATGCGCGGATCGGATCGATTCCTTCGGGTTCGCGTTCGACGCGTGCCGTGAGCGAAACACCGAGCGCCCCGCTGCTCACGAGCTCGAGGGCCAGCCAGGGCAGGCGCATGGGGGTTTTGCCGAGCAGCACGTCGAGCAGTCCGCTGCCATAACAGCCAACGACGAATTCGGTCGGAGGAACGCGTTCCATGACGCGTCCAAGCGCAATGACCTCGCGTTTGAAAATATCGTCGAGCGATGCGTTGGCGAGTTGGATCTCCATCACGGTCGCGGGCTTCATGATCTTGACCGCGACGGATCGAGGTGTGCGTTCCCAGAGATCATGCGAGCGAAACGCGGGATCGAAATCTGCTTGAAATACGGTCGACATGCCGCCGACGCCGACGAGGCGCGTCAGGGTAATGCCCGTGAAATGTCCCGTCGTGGCTTCGACGAGTGGCAGGCGCGACGTGACGAGGTCGCGCAGCTCGGGGTCTTTTATTCGGAGTGGCTCGGGCTCGAGGATCATGGATGGAGGATTCGGCATCAGATCCGATTTGTGAGGAGGGGTCAACCGGATCCCCGTACCTCTCAGTAAAAAGTGCGGATCGAGAAACCGTGCTTTTTGCACACGTGTGCCCGCGCAGGGGCCTTGCTCGAGGGAATGCAACCATCACGGACATTCGGGCTTGACGGATGTCGTCGCCTCGTCTATCGTCGTTTGCCGATGAAGCCCACCCCGCAAGCAGCCGACCCGTGTTGCCCGCCTGCCAACGAGCAGGTGGATCTGCGGCCGATCGAAGGAGACGAGGCCGACGAGGAGCTTGCGAGCCTGTCGAAAGCCCTTGGACACCCGGCACGGGTGAAGATTTTGCGCATCCTCGTGCGCAAAAACGCGTGCATTTGCGGCGACATCGTCGACGAACTGCCGCTCGCTCAGTCGACCGTTTCGCAGCACTTGAAGGTGCTCAAGGATGCCGGGCTCATCCGGGGCGACGTCGACGGCCCCCGCGTTTGTTACTGCATCGAACCTCGCGCGCTGCGGCGCTTGAAGGCGCTCGTGGGCGGCATCTGATGGTTTTCGCTCGTCATACATATCGTTCATCGCCGATAGCCGAAAGGAAGTTCCCATGTCCGTGACCATCCGCGTTTTCGACCCTGCCATGTGTTGCCCCACCGGCGTTTGTGGCCCGAGCATCGATCCCGAACTGGCCCGCTTCGCGGCCGACGTCGACTGGCTTCAAAAGCAGGGCGTGACGGTCGAACGCTTCAACCTGTCGCAGCAGCCGGCCGCATTCGCCGAAACGCCGGCGGTAAAACAAGCCCTCGAGCGTGGCACGGAGGTATTGCCGCTCGTGCTCGTCGGCGACCGTATTGCGGTCGAGGGATCGTACCCGTCGCGCGAAACGCTGGCTGCCTTGGCCGGGGTCGTCGTGAAGAAGCTCGAGTCGGCGCCTGCGGCAAAAACAGGTTGTTGTGCTCCAAACCCGAATGCCAAGGCGAAGACGAGCTGCTGCTGAAGGAGCATTCCGTGGACTTCATCGAACGCGCTCCGCGAAACCTTTTTTTTACGGGCAAGGGCGGCGTCGGCAAGACGAGCGTCGCCTGCGCGACCGCGGTCGCGCTCGCGGAGCGTGGTCGTCGCGTTCTGCTCGTCAGCACCGATCCTGCATCCAACCTCGACGAGGTCCTCGAAACGAAGCTCGGCAGTTTGCCCGTGCCCATTGCGGGTGTGTCGGGGCTATTTGCGTTGAACATCGACCCCGAGGCGGCAGCGCATGCCTACCGTGAGCGCATGGTGGGACCGTACCGCGGGGTGCTTCCCGATGCCGCCGTACGCAGCATCGAGGAGCAGCTCTCGGGCGCTTGCACGGTGGAAATCGCTGCATTCGACGAGTTTTCGAAACTGCTGGGCGACGCGTCTGCGACGCGGGACTTCGATCACGTCGTTTTCGACACGGCTCCCACGGGGCACACGTTGCGATTGCTCGAATTGCCAGCCGCATGGACCGGGTTTCTCGAGACGAACGTTGGCGGTACATCGTGCTTGGGGCCGCTCGCCGGTCTCAAAGCGCAGCAGGCTCTTTACGACGCTTCACGAGCTGCGCTCGTCGACAGCTCACGCACGGCGCTCGTGTTGGTCTCTCGCGCAGAGCAGTCGGCATTGCGTGAAGCCGAGCGTACGCGCCGCGAGCTGAGTGCGCTCGGCATCACGCGGCTGGAGCTTTTCATCAATGGCATTTTCCGCGCGCAGAGCGAATGCGACGCGGTCGCCATGGCCATGCAACGTCGGGGAGAAGATGCCCTTGCGGCAATGCCACAGGGACTGCGCGACCTATCGAGAACCGAGCTTCCACTGCTTCCATTCGGGCTCGTCGGGATGACGGCATTGCGGATGTTGTTCGGTCCGCGTAATGCCGACACAGCGCTCGCCATTGACGCCTCCATTGCAATGGCTGCCGTGGTGCTCCCGCCGCTTGCTGAGCTGATCCCAAAGCTCGAAGAAGGCGGTCGGGGCGTCATCATGACGATGGGCAAGGGCGGCGTCGGCAAGACGAGCGTCGCGGTGAGCATTGCGGTCGAGCTCGCGCGCCGTGGCCACAAGGTCCACCTCACGACGACCGACCCGGCGGCCCACGTTGCCGAGGCGATTGGGCAAGCGGTGGACGGTGTTCGCGTGAGCCGAATCGATCCCGTCGCCGAGACGCGCGCTTATGCGGACGAGGTCATGCGCGCAGCGGGGGCAAACCTGGACGCTGCAGGTCGTGCGCTCCTCGAAGAGGATTTGCGAAGCCCGTGCACGGAAGAGATTGCTGTTTTTCGTGCCTTCGCGCGCGTCGTCGACGGAGGCGAGCACGGCTTCGTCGTCATCGACACCGCGCCTACTGGGCACACGCTGCTCCTGCTCGATGCTGCCGAATCCTACCACCGCGAGGTGCTTCGCACGTCCGGCAGCGCGCCCGAGGAAGTTCGGCGCCTATTGCCGCGACTGCGTGATCCGTCGTTTACAAAAATTCTGCTCGTGACCTTGCCGGAGGCGACGCCTGTCCACGAAGCGGCTGCACTTCAGCGCGATTTGCTGCGCGCCGAGATCCGTCCGTTTGCGTGGGTCGTGAACCAGAGCCTCGTGCCTCTCAGCGTCACGGACCTAGTGCTCGCACGGCGCCGCGTGAACGAGGTGCGCTTTCACGCGGAAGTTCGTGAGCTTGCATCGCGCGTTGCCCTCGTGCCGTGGTCAAACCCCAAAGCGCTGGTGAGGCTCGACCTCGTAGCGACGTCCTCGACGAGGGGGCAGCTCGAAGTAAATGCCGCGGCCGGCTGACCTGCGCATCCAAGGAACCGGTTTTCATGACGAACGCCAAAGCCGGATTGCTCGGCAAGTTGTCTTTCCTCGACCGATACTTGACGTCGAGGTGCCCGTTCTCATCGGCCTCGTGAACGTGGCGCTCTGGGCGCAAAAACGGTATTTCCCGAATACCACCATCGAAGTTGCATCGCCCGCGTGCGCGATTGACAATGTAAAACCCTCCGCAGCGAAGAGCTGAACGATGAGTAACGATAACAAGAGCATCCTGTTCCTTTGCGTCGCAAACTCCGCGCGCAGCCAAATGGCCGAAGGACTCGGCCGCATGATCTTCGGCGACCGCGTGCCCGTGCTCAGCGCCGGAAGCGAGCCATCCCAGGTCAACCCGTACGCCATCGAAGTCATGCGCGAGCTGGGCGTGGACCTGACGACCCACCACTCGAAGTCCGTGCAGACCATCGAGCCGGAAATCGTGGGCACGGTGATCACGCTCTGCGCCGAGGAAGTTTGCCCGGTGTTCCTGGGCAAAGCGCGTCGACTGCATTGGCCGATCCCGGACCCGGCAAGCAAAGATGCGTCGATCCTCCGCGAGGAGATGCTCGCGCGCTTTCGCACGGCGCGTGACACGATCCGCGGTATGCTCGAGCGCTTTGCGCGCGAAGGATTGCCCGCTTCATGATGTGTTGTGGACAATACGTGTGGCGACCGAGCAGCGTATGGTTTTGGGTTTCTGGCGGCTTTCGAAGAACCTTGCGTCCTTTTGGGGAGGTCGGCGTCTTCATGGCAGGAGGCAACGAACATGAACGAACAGACGAAAGATGAAGTTCGCGCGGCGGTACGAGAGCAATACGGCAACGTGGCCCGCACGTCGGGGGCGACCGGCTGCGCGCCTGCCTGCTGCGCGCCGGGGGCAACGAGCGCGAATGCGAGCTTGGCGCTCGGCTACTCCGAGGAAGACCTTGCTGCCGTTCCCGAGGGGGCGAACATGGGTCTTGGCTGTGGCAATCCGCAGGCCATTGCGGCATTGAAACCCGGCGAGACGGTGCTCGACCTCGGTGCAGGTGGTGGCTTCGACTGTTTCCTGGCTGCAAAACAGGTCGGCCCGAGCGGTCGCGTCATTGGCGTCGACATGACACCGGACATGGTGTCGAAAGCGCGGGCGAACGCGCTGAAGCTGGAAACGACGAATGTCGACTTTCGCCTGGGCGAGATCGAGCATTTGCCGGTCGCGGACAACACCGTCGACGTCATTCTGTCGAATTGCGTGATCAACCTCAGCCCGGACAAGGGCGCGGTTTTCCAGGATGCGTTTCGGGTGTTGAAGCCCGGTGGCCGTCTCGCGATTTCGGACGTGGTCAAGCTCAGAGCGCTGCCGGAGGCGCTTGCAAACGACGTGGCTGCATTGACGGGCTGTGTGGCAGGTGCCGCGAGCGTCGAGACGATTCTGGCCTTGCTCCGCGTCGCGGGATTCGAGAATATTCGAGTCAATGTGAAGGAAGAGAGCCGTGCGTTCATTCGCGAGTGGATGCCCGGATCTGGTGCCGAAGATTACATCGCATCGGCGACCATCGAGGCGGTGAAGCCGGGCGGCGGGAAGGCTTGCTGTGGTCCGTCGTGCTGCGCGCCGGAGAAATCGGCATGATTGATTCGGCTGCACGCGGAGCATGGCGTGATCTGGACGCCAAACTGCGCCCGTTCATCGCGCGCCGCGTGCGCGCCGAGGCCGACGTGGACGATGTCGTTCAGGACGTCTTTTTGAGAATGCAGCGCGGCCTTGGAGGTTTGCGCGACGACGAGCGTTTCGGGCCCTGGGTGTACCAGGTCGCCCGAAGCGCCATCGCCGACCACCAGCGCGCGTCCGCTCGCAACCCGGTGGCATCCAGCGAGCCGCCGGAAGCCGAGGCCTCGGGCATCGAGGAAGCCGACGATGGCGCTGTCGCGCGCGAATTGGCCGCCTACGTCGCGCCATTCGTGGCGATGCTGCCGTCGCCCTACCGCGAGGCGCTCACGCTTACGGAGCTGGAAGGGCTCACGCAGAAAGAAGCGGCTGCGATGCTCGGCATTTCGGTGTCGGGCATGAAGTCGCGCGTGCAGCGGGGGCGCCAGCAGCTACGCGAGGCGCTCGAGGATTGCTGTCACATTGCGCTCGACGTGCGCGGGCGCGTGATGTCGTGCGAGCCGCGTGCAAACGGGCGCTTGCCCGAGGGTTGCTGCAAATAGCCATCGGTATCCGTGCCGATCGGCCGATTTACGCAAAAATCAAAGCAATAGGTCAGGGGAGCATCGTAGCTGGTCCTGCAAATTGTGTTGCAGCTCGAGCGTCCTCCGATGTAGCATCGATCGCGCCGAAAATGGTTTGAACACGGGGTTTGTCGTGTCCGCAGCGATCACAGCCAACCTGCCGAATGGCGGGCTATTTCAAGGGCGTTACCAAGTCATCCGCTGCATCAAGTCGGGCGGCATGGGTTCGGTCTACGAAGTGCTCGACGAAAAGACGGCCAGTCGAAGGGCGCTCAAGGTCATGTTGCCGCAGCTCCTTTCGAACGACGCGCTCCGCGCGCGGTTCGAGCTCGAGGCCAAGATCACAGGTTCCATCGAGAGTGATCACTTGGTCCGCGTGCTCGATGCCGGCGTCGATGCCGAGAGCAAAATGCCGTTTTTGGTCATGGAGCTTTTGCGCGGCGAAGACCTGGCCTCCGTCACGCAAAACCGGGGCGTTTTGCCCCCCGAAGAAGTCGTTCTGTACATCTTTCAAACTGCTCGGGCGCTCGACAAGACGCACGCCGCCAACGTCGTGCATCGAGATCTCAAGCCCGACAACCTCTTTCTGACGGTTCGCGACGACGATACGCCGTGCATCAAGATTCTCGACTTCGGGATCGCAAAGGCGACCGACGTCGCGATCGATGGCGTGCAAACCCGTCCGATGATGGGCACGCCGCTCTACATGTCACCCGAGCAGATGCGTGCGGAAAAGGTTGGAGCTCCAACGGATATCTACGCGCTCGCACAGATCGCCTATGCGCTGCTCACGGGCGAGCCATACTGGAAAAACGAGCTCGACGAGAGTCCGTCGCCGTTTCTCTTGGCGGTCGAAGTATTGCAAGGCGTGCAGGAACTTCCGAGCGTTCGGGCGCTTCGGCGTAGAAACGTGCAGTTGCCGCGGGCTTTCGATGACTGGTTCATCAAGGCCACTGCACGTTTGCCGGACGAACGATTCGCTCGCGCATCCCTGGCCGCCGGGGCGCTCGCCGAAGTGTTCGGCATCGAGTCTCCTGGTCGCTTCTCGCACCTTCCCGCGTTTTCCCGCACCGAAGCGCCGCCGCCAGGCGCGCAAGGCGCTCGAGAAGCTGCACCGAAAATCGAATCAGCGCCGCCGCCCGTCCAAATTGCGCCGAATGATCCGCTGCCCTTCATCGACACGGGTGTGGCGTCCGGCGCGCCCGATCGGGAAGCGCCGTTGGACTTGACAGAAAAACCTCGGCAACCGGCGGCGCCCGTACCAGCTCCACGCGAATCCGGCGTTCGTCAAGCCGCCGCGCTTCCAAAGACCAACCCCAATGCGCCCGTCGCAGCACCGAACAAACCGCCCGCCAAGACCGAAGCCGTGGGCAATGCACCCGTGACCGGCGTGGGCCTCAAGAAAAAGGGGTTCATCGTCGAAGTCGACGTGCGACGCGCCATCGTCAAAGTCAAAGTGTGGGGCTTTTGGACGCTCGAGGACGGGCACGCGTACGTCGACGAATTCAAACGCGCGGCTGCAAAGGTCATTGGCAGACCGTGGTACGTCTTGGCGGACATTTCGGAGTTCACGGCGCAAAAACCCGAAGTCAGCGCGCTCGTCGAACAAACGATGTCGTATGCGACGAGCAATGGGCTCGTCAAAGCCGCCAATCTCGTGAGCAGCTCGCTCGGAAAAATGCAAATTGCGCGTCTATCGCAAGCCATGGGTTTGCCCGAGTTTTCGTTTTTCCAAACGGAACGACAAGCCATCGATTGGCTCTTGGGCTCTGCCGCGTGACGCTTCCGACCAGCATTCGCAAACTTCATCCCACCCATCGCTAGATTTCATCTCCGTTCGTAACGAGGTACGCGGTGAACACTTCGAGAGACTTCAAAAAGCAATTGAAGCGGCTCCTCTTGAGCCCCGTGACGGGTTTGTCGTGGGACGATAAGCTCGCCGCCGCGCGCGCCTACATGCGGGAACTCGAGTCGCGCAACAACCCGGAAATGGAGTCGACCGACCTCACGCCGGACCTCGAGATCGTGCCTTTCGAGCCGGGGCGAAGACCCGTCGACGAAGCGCTGGGCCAAGGTCTGGGCGTCTCCGAACACGCCGCATTTCTATCGACTGCGCCGCAACCCCCGCCGGGCGACGAGCTCTGGCTTCTTTACCACATCAAAAATATCTATGCCTATGTCGAGCTCTTCAACAGGCCGCTCGAAGTGCGCATGTCGCTTTCGCTGTTGCCGCATGGCCATGAGCAGGGCGAACCGTATGACATGCCCGGATTGACGAGTATTTCCGTGCCTTTACGCAAGGTGTCGGCAGCGGCATATCCCGTTGCGGCGCTCGAAGAAGCATCGTTGTCCAATTTTTACGAGACCGTCTACGTCGCGACCGTCACGCCCGAGGTGCTTTTGCCGCGGCACAAGCGCAAAGACGCGGATTTGGCGTCGTACGCGTGGACGGATGTCGATGCGGCCATTCAATCCAGCGCGCCCGATGGCGACGATCCATTCACGTTCGCCAACCTTTTCCATCAGCACGTGCGCGTGGGTTTGTCGCTCGTCTCCGAAGGCGTCACCGTTTCGCACGATCACATGGACGTCGAAGTGTACGACGCGGGCCGCTTCGGATCGCTCTACGCGCGTCTGCTCGAACAGCTCATCATCGAAGACACGGCCGCTCAGGCGCGTGCGCTCGACATGCCCGACATTCATGCCGGCTACCATCCGTGGTTTCCCGTGCTCACGATTGGAATGGACAAGGCAATGCTTTATTTGCACGCCATTCGCCAGGATCTCGGGCAGCAGCGGCGAAACTTGCCCGATCCGGTGTGGCTCGTCCGCGTCGGCTTGTACCTCGAAATGCTCACGTGCCTCGGCATTTTCGAAGCCGTGAAGGATGAATACCCGAATTTGCTGTCCCCCGCAGAGCGGCAAGTATTCGAAAAAAGCCCGGTGTTTGCAAAAATCCGTGAGCGTCTCGATGTGGCCGCGTGGCAAAAAGTATGGGCGCTGCGGAAAATCGTGCCTCGTAGCTCGGATTTGCTCGCCACGGGACCGGTGAGTTTCTCCAATCTCATGCGCAAGCAAAAAGCGACATTGGCTTTTTTGCATGCCCACCATGAAGACTTGAAACATGCCATCGAGCTTGCCGGGCCAAACCTGGACAATGCCCAAGAAACATGGCACCGCGTTTTCCGAGATGCCGAACGAGCGGTCTTGAAAAATAGCCTCGCGGCATTCCCCGAGCTCGGGTGGCTCGATAACAAACAGCGCGATTTCGCCATGTGGCACCAGCGCGGTTTGTTCGGCTCTTATGCATTGCCCGAATCCATTACGGGCGCGTTTGGCGATCAAGACGGGCTATTCCCGTCCGCATGCAGGCAATATCGCAAGTCGATGAACGAAGTGGCCGCGTGGGCGCGCGAAAAGGGGCTCATGGACCACACCGGAAACGAATGCATTCCGCGCACGGCCAGTTTGCTCGAAGCCTACATGCGCGGCGACAAAGCGCTCATCGATGCGCTGCAACGTCGCGATGGATACGGCGGAGGCCTCGATGCAGGCGAGCCTTTGGCCATGCAGCCAGAACCGCAAGTATCCGAAATTACAGCAATTTTGCGCAAGGTGCCCGTCTTCAAACCGCTCACGAATCGCGAAGTCGACAAGCTTGCGCATCGCGCGCGTCGCGTCGTGTACGGCCCGCACGATCGCATCGTCATTCAGGGCGACAAGGGCGCATCGCTTTTCGTCGTCGAATCAGGGTCGGTGGAAGTTTTGGTGCGCCAAGCCGATGGGCACGACATGGCGGTTGCCACGATGGAACCAGGGGCGGTCTTCGGCGAGGCCGCGCTGCTCACGGGCGTCGAGCGGACGGCCACGGTGCGCTCCGTGGGCGAATCGACGCTCTACGAAATCAGCAAACAAGCGATTCAGCCAATCATCGAATCGCGCCCGCAAGTCGTGGTGGAATTGTCGCTGCTCATGGCATCGCGCCAGCAAGCGCGTCGTGATCAAGCGCAGGAGGCCGAAAGTCAGGGACTTGCGACGCGGATGCGCAGGTTTTTCTTGGGTGGATCTATCTACCTAGAATTTTTTGAAAATCCGTCCACATTTCGCGCACGGATTGGTACCGATCCTCCGCTTTTACCGCGAGGGACTTGGCGACCCACGGATCAATGGCAGCCGGCAAGTCCGGCCGCACCGCGTGCAAACTCGGACGAGGCGCTCGCGCAACGGCCAGCATCAGCTCGACGAACTTCTTGCCAGTGAACGGCAATTTACCGCTCAGCATGCGAAACAGGACCACGCCCAAAGCAAAAATGTCCACGCGATGATCGAGCTGGCGAGGTTTCCCCGCCCAGCATTCGGGCGCCAAGTAGCTCGGAGATCCCGTGATCGTCCCATCCACCGTACCCACGCCTTGCGCTCCGCCAACCACTTCTTTCGCGAGCCCGAAGTCGAGCAGCCGTACGCTACCTCGGGACGGTTTGTCCAAAAGGAACACGTTCGCCGGCTTCACGTCGCGATGCACGATGTTCTGTGCGTGCGCCGCGACGAGCGTTTCGGCCACAGGACCGATGATTTCGAGCACGCGGCTGGTGGGCAAGAGCTTGCCTTGGGCCTCGTGAGCCGCCAAGTGCGCCTCGAGATCCTGGCCCTCGCAAAGCTCCATCACGATGTACAAGACACCCGTTTGCGATTGGTTGAACGCGTAGATCTCCGTGGCGCTCGTGCCCGCAAGCAGCCCCATCGCGCGCGCTTCTCGCTGCATGCGCGTCAAAAACACGGGCTGCGTCGTCAAATTCGCGTGCAGACACTTGACCGCAACCTGCATCGATTGCTGCTCGAGATCCTCTGCTCGATATACGCTGCCATGCCCGCCGCTACCGATGACACCGAGCAGTTTGTACCGACCATCGATGACATCGCCGACGTGATACGTCATCCGCCTGGCCTCCTTGCCGCTTCGATGGATACCACGAATCGAGCAGGAGCACCGAAAGGTTCGTGTTGACAAACTCGCGCGTGGGACTTCTGGAAGTCGTCACAGCATGTAGGGGTTCATCATCTCGACGTTCTTGCGCACGGCGCGCGGCTTCGCGCCGCCCTTCTTCGCATCGAGCCCTTCGCGAGCATTGCTCAACGTCGTCGCCTGCCCCGCCAAATCACCCACCACCGCGCTCTTGCCCGGCCCCGCCGAACGTTTCGCCTTCTCCGCCGCCGCAGACAGCTCCTGCTGCTGCGCCTGAATCTTCGCTTCCGCTTCTTCCGTTCGTCCTTGTTCGATGAGCTCGTTCACTTCGAGCAGCGTTGCCGCCGTTTTGCTTCGCGCCATACGTGTCGCAACCTGCGGATCCGTTTCGGATGCCGCATCGACGTCACCCTTCACGAGCGCGCTCAGCTTGCCTTCGCAACGACCTGCACCTCCAAGCACGCGATCGTCGTACGCGAGACTCACGTCCGCCACAGGTACGACTCCCTCCGCATTCGTCGGCACTTTCAACTCCACGAGCACCGTCCTCGTGTCGCCCACGGAAAAGTTTCCGAGCTGAACTTTGATGCGGTTTTTTCCTTCGCGTTCGAACGATCGATCATACACGCGTTCGAGCTCCACGCCCTCGGCAAGCGTGATCGTCGCGGTGGCCCCAAGCGCAACGGTCGTCTTGAGTTTGTCCGCTTCGACCAAGAATGCCTTCTCGAGCGACGAGGGATCTTCGACGAAGTAGTGATTGCCGCCCGAACCGAGCGCAATCGCGCCCATGATCTTGTGGTTGTATGCCGTTCCAACGCCGATCGTCGTGATGCCGACGCTCGCGTCACGAGCCGTCTTGGCGACCGGGAAAAACCCACCTTCGTCACGCACTCCCGCCGTCGGTTCACCGTCACTCAGCAAGATCATGCGATCAGCAAACCCCGTGCTTTGGCCCAGCTCCGCGAGCGCCGCCGAAATGCCACACGAAATGCACGTGTCACCGCCGAGCTGAATCGTGTCGATCGCGTCCTTGATCTGTTGGCGGTTGCTCACCGTCACTTCGACCATGGGCACGTCGGTGCGGATCGTCGTGTCGAACGAGATCACGCTGACGCGATCACCGAAGCTGAGTTTGTCCACGGCTGCTTTGGCGGCCGAAAGAGCCTTGGGGAGGCGATCGCCCTTCATCGAACCGGACCTGTCGATGACGATCGCGAGGTGTCCTTCGACGGGTTTCGCCGTCGCCGTGGTTTGTCCTGGTCGCACATCGAGCAAGAGGAAGGTTTTGGAAAAAGCGCCCTGCGGCAGCACGGCGTTACCGAGTCGGCCTTCCACGTGGAGCGTCGTACCGGCCGTGAAGGTGGACGGTGCGTCGAGCGCGCCTGCTGCGCTCGTCGATGGCGATAGAGGTGTGGTCGTAGCGTCCCGTGCGACGGCGAGTTTGTCTTGGGCAGGGTCCGGTGCGAGCATGTAGCCCGCTGATGCAGCGGCGGAAACTCCCAGGATCGAGTACAGCGCGAGCGTGGCGAGTTTCATCGTGCGTCTCCGTGAGCAAACCGATTGTCAGCGTTCGGCGTTGAGCGATTCGACGAGCTGGACGGCACCGACTCGTTCTTCGGGTGTTCGCAAGGCATGTAGTTTGCCATGACGAACCTCGAGCAAGCCGAAGACGTGTCCCGGACAGGAGCGTCCGAGCCTTCCCGCAAGTAGTCCCAAGGTGACTTGGACGCGCCGGGGCGTCAGAGGTTCTCCGCGCAGATACATTTTGATGACGTACGGAGTTTCGTCGATGGCGAGGCCGAGCTCGGGGTTGATGTCGATCTCGTTGGGGCCGAACGTGTAACTGGCCTTCGGAGGCTCGAACCATTTCATCGAGCCTGTGCCGAGAAAGCGGCGATAGCCGTTGATGACGCGTTCCAGCACGCGTTCGCGTTTGGGGTTGGGCTCGAGATCGACGACGTTGTCCAGCACGCTGTCGGGCAAGTTGCGCCGATGCATGTCGACGATGGCGTCGCGGACGAGTTGATAAAACTCGGGGAGGGGGTCGGCCTTGCGATCTTTGGCGGAGCTTGCATCCGGATCGGAACCTGTTTCGAGAAGCAGGTCGACGAGGCTCGTGATCGAAATTCTATCCATGTGCCTCTAGTCCAAATCGTCTCGTTTTGCAGAATGCGATCCTGCCCATGGATTCGATTCCTATCACGAGATCTGGAAACCGAACAATTCACATCACGGTTCTGTGATATCGTCCGTGCGTCCTGATGCCTTCGACCTCTCAGCCGAATGCGGGCACACACATTACGTGTCCGGCACAACTACCCTCGTGGCTCGAACAGCAAAAATGTTGCCTTGCGTTTTCCACATATCAAACAGGTAAGCTTTTTCTGATTGGGCTCGCTGGCGAAGGGCAGCTCGGGGCCAGCGAGTGGTCGCTTCCGACGTGTATGGGTTTATGGTCGAACGGCCAGACGATGTGGCTCGGATCGAAATTCCACATTTGGCGTCTGGAGAACGTGCTGGCCACGGGGGCGAAACGAAATGGCAAAGATCGCATTTATGTGCCTCGAGACGCCTACACGACGGGGGACATCGATACGCATGACATTGCCGTGGATGCCGAGGGACGAGTCATCTTCGTCAATACGTCATTCAATTGCCTTGCAACGCTCGACGATGACGCGAGTTTTCGCGTCGTTTGGAAGCCTCCGTTCATATCGAAGCTCGTTGCCGAAGACCGTTGTCATTTGAATGGCCTTTGCATGAAGGATGGAAAACCGGCCTATGTGACGGTGGTATCGCGCAGCGATGTCGTCGATGGATGGCGTGATCGGCGCAGGCACGGCGGTTGCGTGCTGGATGTAGAATCGGGGGAAGTCGTCGTGCAGGGGTTGTCGATGCCTCATTCGCCGCGCTATTATCGGGGCAAGTTGTGGGTGCACAATTCGGGGGCGGGTTATTTCGGATTCGTCGACGTGGATCGGGGGGTGTTCGAAAGGGTCGCGTTTTGTCCAGGGTATTTGCGAGGTCTTGCGTTCAGCGGAGATTACGCCATCGTTGGTTTGTCGCGGCCCAGGCACCAAAAAACGTTCGGCGGCTTGCCGCTCGATGAAAACCTACAAAAGCGTGGAGCCGAGGCGCGTTGTGGTATTCACGTGATCGATTTGCGAACGGGTGACATTGCCAATTGGCTGCGGCTCGAAGGAGCCGTGGAGGAGCTTTACGACGTCGTGACGCTCGAAGGCGTGCGAAACCCCACGGTTCTGCCGCTCGAATCCGATGAATTGCGCAAAACGGTGACGGTGGATGCGGCATCCGTTGCGCAGGTATTTGCATGAATAAAATGACGTTGAAGCCCATGCGTGCGTCGGATGTCACCACATCGGCAGCGCTCGAACACTGGCTTGCCGAGCAGAATTTGGGATTGGCCGTGACGACGGGCGCGGGGATGCGGCTGCTCGCATTTGGCACCGAAGACGATGGCCGTATCGCATTATGCGAGAGCGTCTTCGATGCTCCGCGGGCATTGTGGTCGGATGGCAAGGCGATGCTTGTTGCATCCACATCCAGGATTCATCGATTGACGTACGGTGCAGCGCCGGGACGCTTGGCGGGGGATGGCGACGCTTTCTTTTGCCCGCGATCGACACATACGATCGGGGAGCTCGATGTGTGCGATATTGCTCGTGAAAGTGATGGGCGCGTCGTATTCGTCAACGCGCAATTCAATTGTTTGGCGACGCTCGACGAGAGCACAGTTTTCGTCCCGTGTGGCGTCCGCCTTTCATATCGAAATTGGTCCCCGAGGATCGATGTCATTTGAGCGGCTTGGCGCTTCGCGATGGTGCTGCAGCGTACGTCACGGCGTATGCACCGACGGATGTTGCATTCGGGTATCGGTCGAGACGTCTCGATGGAGGGTGTGTGATTGACGTCGTGACCGGGAAAGTGGTCATCGACGGGCTTTGTATGCCGCAATCGCCGCGAGTGTACCAAGACAAACTTTGGCTACACAATGCTGGTACGGGGTATTTCGGGTTTGTCGATTTTGATCGTCGGGTATTCGAGCCGATTGCGTTTTGTCCGGGGATACTGGAAGGGCTCGCGTTTTGGGGCCATCATGCGGTGATGGGTTTGTCGCTGCCGCGATCTCCCGAGCAGATTGCGGGTTTGCCGTTTGTCAAGAACCTGGCTGAAAAAGGCGCGGCAGCGCGATGCGGCGTACAAGTGGTCGACCTTCGGTCGGGCGAAGTGTCGCATTGGATTCGATTGGAAGGGGATTTTCGCGAAGTTCGAGGCGTCGCGGTGCTCGCGGGTATCAAGAAACCGCTCGTGGTGACGGTGGGGTAACGCTCCGAACGAGTAGCGGGCGTGTACTTCGGGGTGTAACCACGGCCGAAGCCCGATTTTTTCGGGCACTCGCGGTCCCCCCAAACTCGCCCGCTACGCGGGCTCGAACAGTGGGACCCACCACGAGCGCCCGAAAAATTCGGACTTCGGCCTTTTGCAATGAGGTTCGGTTCGTCAATTCCTGCGACGGCGAATTCCGAGAAGCGCGAGCAGGCCAAGCAGCAATCCGGAACCCGCCGTCCCGCTTTCTGCGCCTACCGCGACACACCCACATCCTTCGTCCGCGCCAATCGTGTCGCCACCGGCGCCCGCACGGCCGCCGTCACCACCTGCGCCGCCGCCAGCTTCGCCGCCAGCTCCGCCAGCGCCCGCCGCACCGCCGCCACCACCCGCGCCACCACCACCCTCGGTGACTTCGAGCGTCACGTTGCGCATGATGGTGCTCATGTCGTCGGCCGCGCCAATCGTGAGCGGGTACGCGCCGATGTCCGCTTCCACGGTGGCCCAGGAAAACTCGCCCGTTGCCGCGTCGAACGTCGATGCGGCAGGCGCGTTCGTGATGCTGTACGTCGGGGTCGAATCCGGATCCGTTGCGACGACGGTAAAGGTGAGGGTTTCTCCAGCCTTGACGCTGAGCGTGCTTCCCTCGGACGGGGTTGGATCGACAAACGTGGGAGGATCATCGAGCGCACCCACCATGATGTTGACCGTCGCGTCGGTCGATGGAGTCATCGATGAATCCAGGGCGCGGAACTTGAACGAGGTTTGTCCGTTGAAGTCCGCGGCCGGCGTGAACGTGGCGATGTTACCATTGAGCGTGACGGCGCCTTCGCCCGCCGGCGGCTGCGCGGAGATCTCGAACGTCACCATATCGCCCATGTCGACGTCGGTCGCCGTCAGTGTAATGTCGACGGGCGTGTCTTCCGGCGTGCTCGCCGCATTGTCGTCGGCGACGGGCGCATCGTTCACCGGCGTGACATCGATGGTCACCATGGCGGGCGCCGACATTGCGTTTGCCATGTCCGACGCAATGAACGTGAACGACGTCGTGCCATTGAAGTTGGGTCCCGGCGTGAAGGTCGCCATGTCGCCGGCAATCGTCACCAATCCTTCGCCCATGGGCGGCTGCATATCGACGGCAAACGTCAGCATGTCACCCGTATCCACGTCGGCGCCGGTGAGCGTCAACATGAGCGGCGTGTCCTCCATCGTGACGGCGCTTTGCGCATCCGCCGTGGGCGCGTCATTGACGGCCGTCACGTCGATCGTCACCGTCGCATCGCTCGACATGGCGTTTGCCATGTCGATCACGTGATACGTGAACGACGTCGTGCCATTGAAGTTCGCACCGGGCGTGAATGTGGCGATATTGCCCGCGAGCGTCACCGCGCCTTCATTGGCCGGCGGCATCATGGAGATGGCGTACGTCAGCGTATCGCCCATATCGACGTCGGATCCCATGAGCGTCACGTCGACGGCGGTGTCCTCCATCGTCGATTGCATTTGATTGCTTGCGATGGGCGCGTCATTGACGGGAGTCACCGTCACCGTGACGGTTGCCGTATTCGACACGAGCATTCCGGGGTCGGATGCCGAAAACGTAAAGCTCGACGTGCCATTGAAATCCAGTGCCGGCGTGAACGTTGCCTGATCGCCGACGAGCGCCACGGAGCCTTCGCTTGCCGGCGGTTGCTGGACGATTGCATACGTAATCACGTCGCCATTGGCATCGGTTGCCGTGAGCGTCGTGGTGCCCGCCATGTCTTCCGCGGTGGTCAACGTGCCGTCATTGGCGACGGGCGCCGCGGGAACGTTACCCAGATTGCCCGTGACGGTGAGGTCGTAGGTTCCCGAGTTCAGGTTGCCCGACGAGTAGAATGAGTCGACATAAAAGAAGTAGGTGCCCGCGGGGATGTTGGTAAGCGAGATGGTTTCGGTTCCGTTGGGCCCGAATGTATCAGCGCCGTATCCAGCGGCGCACGTATTGCCATCGGTGCACGTCGTCAAGAGGTAAATGGATGCATCCCAGTTGATGCCCGTAGGATCGAGCGAAAACGTGAGGCTATTCGGCGGTGGTCCGACGGTAACCGAATAGACGACGTCCGGTCCCTGCGTCGACGTGTATTTGTTATTGCACGTCAAGGGAACGGCATTTATGTCGTTTATCGCCGCGACGGTCGTTCCGCTATCGGCATAGGGCAGCGACGAGATGACCGTGGGAGCAGCACAGGTATCGGCGCCTGCGGAAAGCGCGGATGGCGCGCCGAGCAGGGCTGCGGCCAAGGCAGTCAAAGGAACGAGTCTACGCATTCCGCGACGCTACGGGATGCCGTCCACGAGCGTCAAGCAGATCTTTTTGCGCCGTTTGCCACATTTCCGGCGGGATCGTCGTTCATCAATGGTCAAAGCGCCGCATAGATCGTCGAAAATGATGCAGCTTCGCCGCGCAAGAGCATTTCGAGGCGCGGGTTGTGCGGAGCTTCCGTCGTATGCAATTTTCCTCGCTGCACATCCAGCATGGCGAAGACGTGTTCGGGATACGAGCGCCCAAGACCTGCCGCGAGAAGCGCCAGCACGATGGACGACCGCTTCGACGTCAATGGCTCCTGGCGAAAGTAGAGCTTGACGAGGTGAGGCTTTCGGCCAATTAAAAACCCCACTTCGGGATTCAGGTTCACGACCAAGGGGCCGAGTTGAATTTCACCTTGCGGAGGCGCGAACCAACGCTTGTCTCCAGAAGCCAAAAACTTGCGATAACCCGCTGCAACGTGTGGATAAATGCGACGCCTTTTGTCATCGTTTTGTCCGGCGAGGATTTCATCGAGCATCGATTCACAAGCGCCGCGCCTGTGCATCGTCAAAATGCCTTCTCGGATGGGACGATAAAAGTCCGATGACAATTCGTCCTTGCGCATTTTGTATTCACGCACGCCCGTGATCTTGGGCGTTCCCGATCGCAACACGAAATCGACGAAGTACGTCAGCGACACCTTCTCCATGGGGTCCTCCCGCTCGAGGCGCGTCGTGGATTCATTTTATCACAAGAGAATCGGCGAGCGGCCGAATTCGACACATAAGAGGGTCGAAGAATGTCCTACCTGAAGACACTGCGCGCACGATCCTGCCTGCTCGGAATAGCAATGGGACGGAAAATGTCCATGCTCCGAAGTCGTTGACGTGTTCAAACGAACGTGCGAAAAGCGCCGCCCCACCAAGGAACGCGTACAACATGAAAGCCATCATCATTCAAGGTACATTCGGCCTGGATTCTCTCGCGCAGGTCGACCTGAAAGATCCCGTCCCCGAGCGTGACCAGGTCGTGATTCGCATGCGCGCCGCATCGCTCAACTTCCGCGACCTCATGACCGTCCGCGGACACTACAACCCCAAGCAACCGTTGCCGCTCGTGCCGCTCTCCGACGGCGTGGGTGAAGTGGTCGATGTCGGACCCGACGTGACGCGTGTGAAAAAAGGCGACCGGGTATGCCCCATCTTTACGCAAGGGTGGATCGAGGGCGACGTGACCGCGGAAAAGCTCCGCACCACGCTTGGAGGGCCGCTGCCCGGCGTGCTGTCCGAGCTTTTCGTCACGCGCGAATCGGGGCTCGTGCATGTACCCGCGCACCTGTCCGACGCTGAAGCCGCGACGCTTCCATGCGCGGCGGTGACCGCCTACAATGCATTGCTTTCCACCGGCGCCGTGACCGCTGGCGATACCGTGCTCGTCCAAGGCACCGGGGGCGTGTCGATGTTTGCGCTGCAATTCGCCAAAATGGTTGGCGCTCGCGTGATCGTCACATCGAGCAGCGATGCGAAACTCGAACGCGCCAAGTCGCTTGGCGCATGGGAAACCATCAACTACAAGACAAACCCTGATTGGGACAAACGCGCCATCGAGCTCACGGGTGGCGTGGGCGTCGATCACGTCGTCGAAGTGGGAGGCGCCGGCACGCTCGCTCGGTCGGTCAAGGCAACACGCGTGGCCGGGACCATCAGCGTGATTGGCGTGCTCGCCGGTGCTGCCGAAAGCTTCAACGTGCTCCCCGTGCTCATGAAACAACTGCGCTTGCAGGGGATCATGGTCGGATCGCGCAGCATGTTCGAAGCGATGAACCGCGCCATCGCGGTCAATGCATTGCGGCCGGTCGTCGACGCAAAGACGTTTGCCTTTGGGGAAGCGCGCGCGGCGCTCGAATACATGGCGAGCGGCGAGCACTTCGGGAAAATCGTGCTGCGGTTTTGATGGGCCGCCCGATGCATGGCAAGTGCGTCGGGCCGCTTGACGCCGTGCGCGAGCACGCAGTAACGCATTCCGACATCCCCATGACCTCGAAAACACACATCACCTGCATTGCGGCGGCGGCGCTCGTTTTCGGGCTCGGCTGCGCGGGGACGCCGCCCTTGATGACGCCCTCCGAGCCGAATACCCGCCGCTCGGTAGGGACGATGCAAGAAGAGCTCGCGCAGGCCTATCGCGCGCTCGACGCTGGGCAATCGGAGGAGGCGCTGCGCAAATTCGAGGCGGCGCTCGGGCACGATCCCGCGTCGATACGCGCGCTCATCGGCGCGGGCCTCGCGTACCTCGAAAAAGGCGATGCTGCACGCGCGCGACAAATGCTCGAAAAGGCAGAAGCAAAGCTCGAGGCCGATACCGGAGAAAAAGGTACGCCCGTCCTCGTCCTGCCCGCAACGGCGGGCGAAGTCGAGCGAGGTGTCGAATACATCGATTACGGTGTTCGCCAAATCCCCGATATCCCTGGGAACAAAGCGATTCTGCTGCCAGAAAACAAAGTCGGGCACGTGCTACTCGAACCGCGCGGCGAAGGATGGGCGCCATTGCGTTGGCTCGGGATGACCCCATTCTCCTCGAAGTCGGGCGCGGTCGGTCGCTTCGACGAGGCAGGTATTCTTTGGATCGTAAAGCCTTACGATTCCCGCGACATTCGCATCGGAGCCTATCAGCGGGGCTCGCTCAGCCCCGACGGGGGCCGGCTCTTCGCATGCAATGCCAAAGAGAGCGTGCTTTTCACGCTCCCCGAAGGCAAAGAGATTGGACGGCGAAGCTCGGGATGCATGGGACGGGACATCCGCTGGCATGTTCGGTGGAACGATGCGGGGACGCTGCTCTTCGAAGGAGAGGCGCAAAACAGGCCATACAACTCCGACCGCGGCCGCCTCGTCGTCTCGGCCGTTCCTTCCTCCGAAACGGTGTTCGAGGACGATAAGACGACGGCGTACGGGATCCACGAGCCGAGCGGCCGTATCTTCGTCAAGCGCCGCGTGGGTGATGACGAGATGGAGCTCGTCATCGTCGGCAGTCGAGAAAAGAAGGTTCTTGCGACGCGCAAAGAGAAGTACATCGGCGGCGTTGGCTTTTCGCCGGACGGATCGAAGGTCGCCATCGTCGGCGCGTCCAATGCGATTTTCGATATCCGGACCGAGCGCGTCGAGGATTTTGGTCCTACGCACACGGTAAACGTCACTTTTCCGGCCTCTCCTGCCCATTTCACGAACGACGGGCGATATTGCATCAATCGAAACAACAAATGGCGGCTGAACCGCGCCGCGCCCCGACCTGGACACGCAGAATATTGTTTTCCGCACGATGACGGCAGCGCGACGACCGCGCAAATACCGATCACGCCTGGGTTTGTCCCGCCAAGTGACGCATGGGAAGGAATCGATTTTCGGGTGACCGAGGCCCTCAGCCCCGACCGAAAAATGGTGGCGATCATCGAGCAAGCCGAAGAGCAAAAGCCGGCGGGGGTAGGGTACGTCCCGCCAGAGCGCTTCTTGGTGCTCGTCGACGTGGCAAGCGCCTCGATTGTTCGGCGTATACCGCTCGGTCGGTTCACCACATCAGGAAATGGCACCTTCGTCGTGGGGCCCGCCTTCTCCAAGGACGGCACGGTCGTCACGGTGCCGGTCGCCGAGTACGAGGCGAGCGGATTCGTGGTTGCTACGGGCAAGCGCGTGCCGCCCGAGAAAGCGCCGAACCCCGAAAAACTGCCACCCGCTCCGCACGAGCTTGTCTTGCAAAAACATGCGCTGCCGCCGGTGGAAGTCCAATTCGAGGGCAATCGCGCGCTGTTCCTCAATACCGAGGCGCCCATGGCAATGCTCTGGGACCTCGTGCAGGGGACCAAGATCCGCACCGAGCGGCAGCCCGGGCTATGTTTTGCAGCGTTTGCAGGCCACGATTTCGAGTTCGCGACCTGCGATACGAAACCGCATTCACTGCGCTCCGAACTCTACCTCCATTCGTCGCCGGGCGATGCCCCCTTGCCCATGGATGGCCTCGTCGTCGAGATGAACCAGAGCCACATCATCATGGGGAGCAAGGAGGGGATGACGATTTACGAACGAAAAAATGGCAAGTTGGAAGAGCTGCAGCGATTGCCCCTCATGTTCGGCGAAATGTTTTTCGACGCGCGCGGCAATCACCTCGTCGTCTCGGGCTTCGGGTTTGGAGGACCGGGTAGCCTGGTCGTGCTCGAAATCCCGAGCGGACGCACGCGATTCGAGCGGAGCGTGAGCTGCTACCCCTTTCGCATGCTCCCCGGCGACGTCATTCAATGCGGCTTCGAGCTGCTCGACCTCGACGGCGCCCCGGTCAAACGTCCGCTAGGTTCGCCCCCGATTGTCCTGACCATCGATAGCGATGGCCACGAAATGAGCGTCGATGAAGGGGGAGCAAAGCCGATCTCACGCCCTCTCGACGCGTTGTTGTGGCAAGACAGCGCGAAATATATCACGAGCTGGTCGACGAGCGAGGATGGGCGCCATTTGTTCGTCGGTCACAACCACGGGATTGTCACGGTGCACGCAATGGCTGGCGGGGCGCGGCTCGTGATGCTGGTGCCGACTCGAGAAGGCAGCGTAGCATTTCTGCCCGGCGGTTATGTCGAGACGACCGGCGAGCCGCCGAAAAACCTCGCTTGCCGGTTCGGGGAGGTGCTGGTGCCATTTCAGGTCTGCGCCGAACGCCGGACCGTGCGCGGGGGAATGGCGAGGACCATGGCGGGAGACCTCTCGTTCGCGTCGCCGTGAGGTGCCGGAAGACAATGGCGATTTGATCAATTACTTCGCGCCAATCTCTTCTTTGCACGTGTCGCCGCAGGGAACGCCAATCGAGTGAATGACGACGCCGAGCTCGACCGCGTCTTCGGCAATCGAATCCATGCTGACCGGGTCATCGGGGTATGCGTGATCGGGCGCGTCGCCAATGAGAATGATGTGCTTCTCCTTGTCCATCCGCCATGGTTGATTCAATCCCGCATCGAGACCCATGGCGACCGATTCTGGATAATCACCGCCTCCCCAAGCACTCATGTCGTCGAGGCCATTCAACGCGGCGTTGATGTCCATCGACAAGGGCGCCAGCGGTTTCACGACATAATCATCACCACGATCACGAAAAACGACGACTCCATAATGCCGATCCGGCGCCTTCTTCATCGCTTCGCTCACGGCCACTTCGACGCTCTCGATGGCCCATAACATCGATCCCGTCGTATCGATGACGAAAACGACGTCGGCATCGGCGGGCAACTTGGCAAGAAGATCAGCCGTGACCACGCCCACGCCGCTCGACCCCGTCGCTTGAATCAATTCGCCTTTACACTTGTCCGCAAAGTCGCTCATTGCATCGAGCGTTTCTTGAACGAATCCGTCGGCATTCAAGCTGTAATGGACTTCGGTCGTGACCTTGCCATTATCGACTCCAACACTGCCTCCGAGATTGCAAGCTGCCAGCATGAGGGATGCTCCGATGACGCATGCGCCGTGGCGTGAAAAAAGCTTCATGGGTTCGATTCTCCTTGTCCAGTGGACCAAGTGAAAGCCGCTGATTCGATGTTCTCGTTCAGCAAGTGCCATACCAAATCACGATGACCACGAAAAACGCTCTTTTGCGTGAATGCAAGTAGCGTATCGCCAACGATCGTTCACATCAGTGGGGCAAGCGTGTCGCGCGTTGTCGTGACGAGGCAGGCGCGGATGCCCGGACCTCTGCAACTCGACGCTTGCAGGTTTCCTCGTCCCGCCGGGCATCGGCCTCCGTAACCTGGAGCAATTCTTGCCGAATTCGCGCGGGGATACAATACGACGTCGCTCTCCAAAGCCGAGCGTCGTCCGGGCCGGTGAATGGCTCCACCGCGGGCCATACGCGAGCGACCTTTTCGTCGGAATGCTGCACGATGTACTTGCCGTCAGGGCTCCATTGAACGTCCGTCAGCGCAAATGGCGAACCTCCGAGCACGAATGGCTGCCCAGACCCGTCCGCTCGAAAAACGCGCAGCTTCGTGTCGGCGGACGCCGTGGCGATGCGCGCGCCATCGGGGCTCATGTGCGCCGCGGAGACGCGATCCCCGTGACCACGGAGGACGACGGGCTGCCCAGAGCCATTCACGCTCCATACACGCGCCGTCCTGTCGAGGGACGTCGTGATGATGCGCTCGCCGTCGGGCAACCACGATGCAAACGTGATGGTCGATTCGTGCCCTCCACGCAACGTCCGCGGAGCCGCCGCCAGATCGCGCACGTCCCAGATATGCACCGCGCCGTCCACTGATGGACCGAGCACCCGCGAGCCGTCCGGGCTCCATTGCGCGGTCGTGTAGTGTCGGTGATCGAACGTCGCAGGCCGCTTGGCGAGCACGACGAGCTCACCCTGCTCAATCGGATTCCATAGATAGACATCCCTGGTGTCGTATGCCACGAGCACCCGTGCGCCATGGGGCTCGAATGCCACACGTACCACGATCACGTCTTCGGCTGGCGTCCTGGTCTCCGCCAAAAGCGCGTAGTCGTCGCTTGCCCAGACGCGAACCTTTCCGTCGACGGAAGCCGTGACGATTCGGTCGCCCGAAGTGCTCCAAGCAACGCCCCAGACCACTCCGTCATGGCCACCAAGCTCGGCCGACGACGATGGGTCGTCGACGTTCCATACCCGCGCGACCTTGTCCTGCCCGCCCGCGACGAGGCGCGTGCCGTCGGGGCTCCAAGCCACGCTGACGACACCCTGCGCATGGCCGCGCATGATCACCGGGCTCCCCTGGCCATCCGCACGCCATACCCGCGCGTCCCCCGACGCCGTGGCGAGCCGCGTACTAGCGAGGTTCCATTGGATCGCGTTGACCACCCCCGTTTGCGACTCGAATAGCCGCGGCGTCACCACCTCCGTGAGGTCCCAGTACCGAAGCGTCCGGTCGAGCGACGCTGTGAGCAGGTAGCGGCCGTCGGGGCTGAATTCCGCCGTGTAGAGCCAGTGCTTGTGGCCGCGAAGCACGATCGGCTGCGCCACGCCGTCGACGTCCCAAATGCGCGCGGTCTTGTCCTTCGATGCCGACGCGATGCGCATGCCGTCGCCGCTCCACGCCACGCTCATCACCTTGTCCTCGTGGCCACGCAGCGTGCGGCGCTCCGTCCCGTCGAAAGCATCCCACACGCGCACGGTGGTATCCTTGCTCGCCGTCGCGATTCGTTTGCCGTCGGGGCTAAAGCTCGCTGCGACCACTTCGTCCGAGTGTCCGCGCAAAACCAATGGCGCGCCCTTGCCATCCGCGTTCCACACGCGCGCAAGCCCGTCCGCCGCTGCCGTGACGATGCGCTTTCCATCCGCGCTGAACCCGGCGCTCGTCACGTCCGCCCCGTGCTCGAGCTGCGCAACCTGCTTCCCATCGGCTGCGCGAAATACCCTCGCGGCCCCGTCGTCGCACGCCGTCACCACGCTCTGCCCATCCGCGCTCATCACCGCCCAACCCACCTCGCTCGCGTGGCCCCGCAGCACCACCGGCTCCCCTGAGCCATCCGCGTTCCAAATGCGCGCCGTCTTGTCCCCCGACGCCGTGAGGATGCGCTTTCCATCCGGGCTCCACGTCGCATGCCAGATGTGCTTGTCGTGCCCGCGCAACGTGCCGACCCGCTGGAAATCGCCCACCGACAGGATGCTCGCCGTACCGTCGTCCGCCGCGACCACCATGCGCCCGCCATCCGGGCTGATCGCCGCCGAGTAAATGGGTCGTAAGTCGCCGTGGATGTTCGCAATTTCATCGTGCGCGACCCCCGACGACAACGCTTCGCTCACGATTTCGGACCACTCCTTCGGGATCTCCTGCGCCTCCACCTCCCGCGCCAGCGCCAGCACCAGCGTGGGATCGTCCACGCGCCTGCGCGCCGCGAGCATGCGCGTCGCATTGCGACCTCGCAGCGCCTGGAGCGCCAATTCGACGTTCTGCTCCTTCACGCGCGCCGCTTCCGCGTCGGCGCGCTGCGCGTGTGCCTGGGCACGCATGGCCAGGAACACCACCACGATGAGCACCGTCCCCAGCATCGCGAACGCCCCGGCCACCGAGCGTCGTCGCCTTCGCCGCGCCTGATCCCGAAGGTCGATGACCGCAAGCAGATACCGCTCCTCCAAGCGTCCGAGCGGCAAACTGCGCTCCGCATGCGCGCCCACTCGTGTCCGCTCGTACCACGCTCGCGCCTCGTCCGCCGCGCGGTCGCGCCAGAGCAGCCCCTCTGCCTCGCCGCTCGCTTGCCATTGCGACGCCGCCGCACGCAGCCGAGCCATGAACTGGGCGTCTGCCGTGCTCTCGTCGATCCACCGGGCAAGCTTCGGCCACCGCTCGATCAGCGATTCGTGCACGATCTCCACCGCGACCGCCCCCGGATTCGCCCCCACTTCGAGCAGCAACAGCCTCGCCGTGCAAAGGTGCTGCACCAGCCCCTCCATTGCGGCGGCGTCGTCGGCGAGCGACGAAAGCTCCGACATGCTCACGATCGCGCGTGTCCGCTCCGGCGTCACCAGCCGCAAGAACACCGCTTGGCAAAGCCGCTGGTTCGCCGGCGAAAGCGCGGCGAAGACCGCATCCGCGTGCGTGGAAAGCGACCCGATCACCCCGCCCAGCCGCTCGTAGCTCCCCCGCGTCAGCGTTTTTGCTCCCCGATCCCGCGCCTCCCACAGCTCCGCCGCCGCAAATTGCAACAGCGGCAGCGGCGTCTTTGCGTGCGACAGCTCCTCCATGATGTCCGCCAGCATCGCTTCATCCTCGAAGCGATACCCAGCCGCCTCCACCGGACGCAAAAGCGCTTCTCGCAACGCATCGCGCCCCAGGGGCGGCACCATGAACAGCCCCTGGGTCACCTCGGCCAGGAAATGCCCGTCTTCCGCCACGCGGTCGAGGAAATCCGAGCGAATGCACACCACCACTCGCAGCGGCGACGACGCGTCGTCCGCCACGCCGAGCAAGCATTGAAGGAATGCGGCCCGCTCGTCCGCATCGGCGACCAGCGTGTACAGCTCCTCGAATTGGTCCACCACCACCAGCGCGCGGCTTTCGCGGCCGCGCCTGCGGCAAAACGCGCGAAGCCGCGCCCCCAAAAGCCCCGGCTCGCTGCGCAGATTGCCCAGCGTTACGAGGCTATTCGCGTCGCCTTGGGCGCGCACGTCGGCCTCCGCGAACGCCTCCGCCAGCGCCGCGACCGGGCTGCGACCCGGACGCAGCACCAGCACCGTCCAATCTTCGCCCGAGTTTTTCAAAGCTGGGATCACCCCCGCGCGCAGAAACGACGACTTCCCCGCGCCCGACGGCCCGACCACCGTCACCAGCCGTTGCCGCCGCAACCGACCCACGATCGTCGCGATGTCCCGCTCACGCCCGAAAAAGCGCCCCGCGTCTGCTTCTTGAAATGCCGAAAGCCCCGCGAACGGAAGCTCCCCCTCCGCAAGCGCCAGTGTCGCTGCCCGCCCTCGAAACGGCATCAGCGCGCCCAGCACCTCCTCCGCCGACCCGAACCGCTCCTCTTTGCGTTTCCGCAAGCACCGATCCACCACCTCCGAAAGCGCCGCATGCTCGGTCGCCACGTCGCCGAGCCTCGGCATGGGCACATCCAAATCCGAAACCGTCGCAAGCCGTTCCCGCGTCAGCGGATTCAGCGGATGCGCCCCTGCGAGCACCTCGAACAGCAAAATCCCCACCGCCCAGATGTCGGCGCGTGCGTCGACGTCCTCGCCCAACCATTGCTCCGGAGCCATGTATGCGAGCGTCCCGCCATCGACCGTCGACAAGCCGTCCTCGGGCCTTGCCAGCCCGAAGTCCAGCACTTTGATCCCCCCGGCATCGAGGATCATGATGTTTTCCGGCTTCAGATCGCGGTGGACCACGCCCCGCTCGTGCGCCGCCGTCAGCGCGCGCAGCACCGATATCACCACATCGAGCGCCTGGCCTTTGGAGAGCCCGCGGTTTGCATCGTCTGCCTCCGACGACAGCACCTCTCGCAGCGTACGGCCCTCGAGGTATTCCAGCACCATGTATGGGTGCCCCTCGGTTTCGTCGACGTCGTGGATCACCACGATGTTTTCGTGTTTGCACAGCGCTGTCGCTCGGGCTTCGGTCAACAGGCGCGACGTCGCCTCTCCGCGGTCTTGCAATAGCTTGATGGCCACCAGCCGCCCGAGCTTCGTGTCTCGCGCGAGCAGCACCACCCCCATCCCGCCTTGACCCAGCTTACGAATGATTTCGTAATGCTCGAGCTGTCCATTCGGCGGAAAGGCCGGCTCGGCGGGCGTATCTCGTTTTGCGGTCTTCGAGGTCAGCGCGGCGGCGTGCGCCGGGGGCAAGGTCCTTTCGATGCGACGGAAATCCGCCGTAACGCTTGCCACCGTAACCGGTTCGGATGCTACCGCATCGGTTTTCATCTCCTCATGCACTCGCCTGCTACGCCTATCACGCATTCGCTTTCGCATGTGGGTGAATGGATTTCGGTGGCACGAATCCGTCGGCCCCCTCGGAATTGCAAAAATCGGGGGGTTTGGGGGGGCCGATCGGGGGGTTTGGGGGGGCCGAGCCTCGCCGTGCTTTGGCGCAAGCCAAAGCACCGGGAGGCGAGCCTCGGCCCCCCCATCGTAAATAAAAACTCTCGCGCAGCGCGCGTCCCACGCGCGCGAAGCGAGCGTCCAGATCTGGCCCGGTTTCAAAACTCTCGCGCAGCGCGCGTCCCACGCGCGCGAAGCGAGCGTCCAGATCTGGCCCGGTTTCAAGTTCTCGTGGATCGTGATAAAGGAGCAGCATGATGCGCAGTTCAGTCTCGTTCGGCACGACCCAGGAGCCCGCGCGCGAGGTCCCGAAAACGTCATCATTCGCGCGTCCTTTCCTCTTCGTCGTCCTCCATTGCGACCGACCGACGCTCGGCGGCGCTCGGTATTGCCTTGCGGACACCGACGTCGTCGAAATCGGCCGCGGGCCCGAGCGTGCTGCCACCCGCGTGCTCGACGGTGACGTGCGGCGCCTCGATGTGCGTTTGCCCGACGTCAGCATCTCCAAGGCCCAGGCTCGTCTCGTTCGAAACGGTGATGGCTGGAGCTTCGAGGATACCGGGTCGCGCAACGGTTCGTTCGTCAACGATCGGCGCGTCCACAAGGTGCCCCTCGTGGATGGCGACTTCATCGAGCTTGGCAACGTCATTTTGCGTTACCGAGCGGCTTTGTCGTCGTCGCCCGTCTCTGCTGCCGATAAGGAACTCCAAAGCCCGGATGCGGGCGGTCTTTCCACGCTTCATCCATCGCTTGCCGACCATTTCGACGCCTTGACGCGGGTTGCGCGGGCGCCCATCCCCGTCGTGCTTCTTGGCGAATCCGGCACGGGCAAGGAGGTCCTTGCGGCGGAGATTCACGCGCTTTCGGGCCGCACCGGGCCGCTCGTCGCGGTCAATTGTGGAGCTTTGCCCGCGTCGCTCCTCGAAGGCCAGCTTTTTGGGCATACCAAGGGAGCATTTACGGGGGCCATTCGGGATGAACAAGGTTACTTGCGCAGGGCGAACGGTGGCACGCTGTTCCTCGACGAAGTGGGTGACTTTCCGCTCCATGCGCAGGCCACGCTTTTGCGCGTGCTGGAGCTCGGCGAGGTCGTCCCTGTGGGTGGAGCGAGCCCTGTCATGGTGGATTTGCGTATCGTTGCGGCCACGAACAAGCCGCTCGACAAGATGGCCATTCGAGGCGAATTCCGAGTCGACTTATTGGCGCGGCTTTCTGGGCATCGGCACACGTTGACGCCGCTTCGTCAGCGCATCGAGGACATGGGGTTATTGATTGGCGCATTATTGCAGCGCTCGAAGGTTCCAGGCGCCGGCGAGCTCAGCTTCACCGTGGATGCGGGTAAATGGTTATTGTCGCAGCGGTGGGCGCTCAACATTCGAGAATTATCGCAGCTCCTTGGCGTTGCGGCGGCATTGGCGGACGAGCCGCTTATCGAGCGTGCGCATCTCATCGAGCGGAGCCTCGAGCCCGACGTTTCGGCCGAGGAGGCGCCGCCGCCGGACGACGTGCGCTTTCGGCTCGTGGAGCTTTTGGAGAAGCACAAGGGCAACGTGAGCCACGTGGCACGCGACATGGGCAAATCACGCGTGCAGATACATCGGTGGATAAGGAAGTTGTCGATCGACGTCGACGCGTATCGGGGGTAGCCAGGGTTCGTCGCACATAGCGTGAACGCTCGCGGGAGTAGTCGGAAGGCTCTCGCGAGAAGCGGCGGTGGTCGTCGCAATAAGAGGCGGCGGTCATCGTGATGAGAGGCGTCGGTTCGGAAGACCGCGGCACGAGGTCCAGCGAGCACGAGGGGCGGTTGGATCGACCGCGGGGGCTTGTCGAGGTGCCCGATGGTCGCGGTTGGTAGGAGCGCCGGAGGTGGTCGTGCGGTGCACGGGCGCTTGTCGAGGGAGTAGCGGGGCTTGTTCGGGGGAGTAGCGGGGCTTTTCCGCACGAGGACCACCTTCGCGCAAGAGAGCGCCGCTGGGCAGCTCTCGTTGCCATTTGCGAAGATGCGTCGTGTGTGAGAGCCGATGCGTCTTGCGCAACGTTGCGCTCGTGTTTGCCGGCGCCGATGCACGACAATGCGGACAAACCATTTGCGGACAAGACGCGCTTCTCCGTTTCATCATGTGAAAAAAGTTTACTCTCGTTCGTAGAGAGCCCAAATGGTCACGTGTGCATGAGGATCGTGTTGTCCCCATTGCCGGGGGAGGAGCTTGCGGGCCAGCTCGGCATCGGCGAGCGAAAGCAATCCAAACTCGTTCAGCCGCTTGGTGAGTGGCTCGAGCTGGCCTTCCCAGCGCAAATAGGCGTGCAGCGACGAGGTGCGATTCTCGTCGGCGAGGTCATGGCCCAAGAGCTTCCAGCCGGCGGGCAAACGCGCTGCGTACTCGGGTTTGGCGAGCAGGTCGATCGCTAGCAAGTAGTATTCATTGTAGGGGTAGGGGCGGGGGGTCGGCAACGCGGCCAATGCCTGATCAAGGCTTTCCGGCGTGCACTCGACGGGTCCGTGGTCCGAGGTGTAGCAGTTCAGCAGCGAGTCGATCGAGCGAACTTCGGAGAAGTGAACTTCGGGAGAAGGAGGGTCCTCGAAAGGCTGGATGCGCCCGTACCAGCCTTCCCAGCCTTTGAGCAACTTCCTGCGCACACTGAGAAACATGGGGCTCGTATGTTGGTCGTCCTGGGCAGGGTCGGCTTTCCGCCATCTGCACTCCCGTGTGTAGAGCGCCCAGATGGTCACGTGCGCATGATGATCGTGTTCTCCCCATTCCAGGGGGAGGAGCTTGCGGGCCAGCTCGGCATCGGCGAGCGAAAGCAACCCGAATTCGTTGAGCCGTCGGGTGAGCGGCTCGAGCTGGCCTTCCCAGCGCCCACAGTTGTGCAGAGACGAGACTCGAGTCCCGTCGGCGAGGTCATGGCCCATAAGCTTCCAGCCCTCGGGCAAACGCGCGACGTACTCGGGCTCGGCGACAAGGTCGATTCCCAGCATGTAGTAATCATTGTCCGGGTCGGGAATCGGCAACTCGGCCAAAGCTTCATCCAGGGTTTCCGGCGTGAGTTTGTCACGGCTGTAGTCCGGAGCGTACCAGTTCAGAAGCCCGTCGATCGAGCGAATTTCGGAGAGATAGGACACGCGGTAATGCTCGATGTGCTCGCACCAGTGGTTGTCGCCTTTGCGAAATTTCCTGCATACGCTGAGATTCATCGTGTCTCCTACTTTTTCCCCTTCACATGGATGCCCGAGGTATGCGGGCCGCCGTCCCCGCACGTGGTCGTCGAAACACTACCACAACGTCCGGTTATCTGAAACGAACCTTCACAGCGGACAGCTTCCTTGTCGATCTCCACACACCGGCTTCCGCGCATTTGTTGATAAGTCACTCTCCCGTGCGTGTGCACACCCGCACACGGATAATGCCTGGTGGCGTAACATTGGAGGTTGCCCTTTTTGGTGTAGCATCCCCTTGCGTCGTCGGTATGCTCGGGAATAAACCTCTCGTTCTGCGGGCAAGCCGGCTGCTTTTGCGGCGGTGGTGGCGGCGGCGGCGTCGCATTGGGCTGTGCGGCCGGCGCGGGCGCAGGCGCCGCTGTCGTCGCCGCCGCTGGCGGAGCGGTAACGAGTTCATAGACCGTGATACCACCCACGGCAACCAACCCGGCCGCCAAAATTCCCAGCGCCACGAGGTCTCCGGGACCAGGGGCCGGTGAGTCCGCTTGCGACGCTAGAAGCGCCGCGGGCGCAGCCCTGGTCATGACCCTCTTGAATGCGGCTTCGACGACGGCGCTCGAGGGCGGAGGCCCGTCGGCAATGAACCTCTTGTCGGCAACTGATAACGCCTGTTCCACGGCTACCGTTTCGACCCAGCCCATGTCCTCGGCACGCGTCATGATTTTTTCGTAGCCAAGCGAGTCGATGGCCATTTGGCCAAGCTTCGCCATGATGCGCTCGTCGTCGATGAATCTCGGCTTGTCCACCACCCTTACGGCGACCGGAATCACAACCGTGTATCCCTCCGCTTCGAGAACCACTTTACTGACGACAATGGGCACGCCGTGGATCACTTCGATGAAACGGATGAGCGCATCTTGTCCGTCGTTTGCGTGCTCGCGCAAATACTTCAGCGTTACAACGCCCTCCCGGAAAGGACTTTCAGCAATCGGCATATTGCGCAAAATATTCCGCATACACGCCCCGAAATCGGGGGCCGTATTGGGGAGGCCGTCAATGCCCACGTTCCTGTGACGATCTTCATTCACCTCGACGATCGCCTCGAATTGGTGCCGGCCCGGCTCCAACTGCCTTCCATATTCGACCATGCATTCGACGGACTGTTCGATCGCGATACTTGGAAGGTTAGCGCGATCGATCCCGCCTTCCGTTTGGCTCACTCGTACTGGTCCAAGACGACTCGTGCAGCCGATCAGCGCATGCCCGATTGTAATAGCCCCCAAAAAAACCATCGCCAGCATCGTGCGCATAGGTTTACTCCCGCCGAGAATGTGCTTGTCGGACAACCGACCTCGGTGCTGGTATGGACCGTCAGGAAAAAACGGTCAAGCTTGCTCGTCGCAATGAGCGGTCAGGGAATGTCCGGTGGTCGTAACAATCCACAAGCTGCGTTTTCAAGGATGAACGCGCGCTCTGCGACGCTGTGGCGTGCGGATTGACGAAAGTCGCCCGCCCAATCCGTGTCCGTGCCACTCCACGCGCCAAAAATCACGGGTGTCGCGACGACATGCCGCCCCAAGTCCGAACCTAGGCACCTCCCATGCCATCGAGCAACAAGTGCTCAAGAAATACCCGGGTCTGTTCACAGAGGCTGAAATTCACTCGCTGAAAAACCTTCGCGGGATCCCAACGTCGATCAATTCGGAGCTTCATTTCAGCAAGATCCGGCTCGCTTGGAATCGCTTCTATAAAAGTCATCCCACCGCGACGAAGCAGGATGTACTCGACTTCGTGGCGGAACTGGATAAAAAGTTCGGTGCGTCCTTCAACCCTCCACATTGATTAGAAAAGAGGTTGCCTTGAGCAAAAAACGGTGGGTCTTGGAGCCTGAAGTCGCTGGGGAACTAGGGGACAACACCATCCTTGATACCTCTGTTCATCCGCCAATCGTGTCCTACTTCCATCACCGCTTCGAGGGGTGGTTGGGCGATGACCTGCTGGAGGTCTTTCCCTGCTTTCTTGTCACCGCCGCCCTTGCGAAGGCCCTCGAAGAAGTAGGGCTGGTGGGTTTCACGCTGGACGACGTGGAAGTGAGCGTGTCGCTGGAGTTCGAATTCATGTATCCTGGGCGCGTCCTGCCGGAGTTTCGATGGCTCAAGATTACCGGCAAGGATCGCGAGGCTGATTTCTACGTCACGCCGGATCACCACTTGGAGGTCTCCGACCGGGCGATGAACATCCTGCGGCGGTTCAACATTGCCCACGCGGAGATCGAAGCCGCAGAAACATGAGATTCATGGGCTACCGACCGCGTCCGCCTACGGCCTGACGAACGTGAACGTCACGCGCTCACGCGGGTAGAGGAGCTGTTTTGGGATCCGTACTACCGATGGTCGGGCGACGGCGTGAGCCCACCCGATTGGCACAACGGACCCGACGACCAGCGCGCGGCAAACTGACGGCCGGTCTGAGCAAACGACAACCGAATGCGGCGCGGCCAAAGTCGGTCAGGACGACTCAATGGAAGGAATGCCGCCTGTCACCCCTCCGTGGGGCCTTGGCTGCTCGATCGCTTGCGCGACATGAAGTCGAACAACGTGCGAAAGATAATTTCGAGCTCGGGGGCGTACTTTGCTTGCGCTTTCACCTGGTCAGCTGACGCGGCGGAGCATTTCCCAGGCTTCGGCGTCGAAAAGCAAATTGGCTTGCTTGAGTATCGTCAAGACGACTTCCAAATCGATGATGACTTGATCGATGTCCTCGGCCCTTGACAAGCCGCCAGAAGGATTTTCGCCGTGATGTCGGCGGGGAGCGTGAGCTTGGTCCCGGCTTTGCCAATGGCATCGGCCGTGGAGCGCCGGCCAAACCAATGCCGCGCGGTGCTTGGCAAGCGCCGCACTTCGTCGGCACTGAGGTTGCCAGCCTTGCAGGAGGCGTGAGCGCATCGGCAATGGTGAGGGACACGGTGCCATAGGAGACGGTAGCCATGATTGATCCCTTTCGGTGGTTGTTGAAGCACGGAAAGTGCGCACAGGACGTTATCCGAGGGGTGCGAAGAAGGCAAAAAGTAACAGGTCGACATAGCGTGAGCGCTCGCTGGAGTAGTCGGAAGGCTCTCGCGAGAAGAGGCGGCGGTCATCCCGAGAAGAGGCGGCGGTCATCGCAAGAAGAGGTGGTGGTTCGGAAGACCGCGGCACGAGGTCCAGCGAGCACGAGGGGCGGTTGATCGACCGCGGGCGCTTGTCGAGGGGACCAATGGTCGCGGTTGGTCGGAGCGCCGGAGGTGGTCGCGCGGTGCACGGGGCTTGTCGAGGAGAAGCGGGGCATATTCGGGGGAGTAGCGGGGCCGCTTATCGGCCTCCAGGATTTCCACGCCGTAGTGTGCATGTACCTGGGTGCACCGGGTGGAGGGGCTGCGATGGCGCGGTGGCTTGGGCTTTCTGGGTGATCTGTATCAGTCATGGTGCTCGTCGCTGGCGACGAACGCGTCAGCCGCACCGGCACCCGTCGAAGTGTGCTGAGGCCGGTCAATTTGCGGGCGGATGACGACACGTTCGCAATGCCTGGCGCGCAGTGGCTCGGGGAGACGTGCAATGACAGTGAGATGGGTCGTACGCGTAAGCAAGGACCGAAAACCACCAATTACATCCTTGCGCATCAAGTCCTTCAAAGCCATTCAAGACACGGGCGTGTTGAAGCCACGCGCGCTGACGGCATTCATCGGGGACAACGGGACGGGGAAAAGCAGCGTGCTCGAAGCCTTGCGCTTTTTGCGCACCTTGAGCATCGGCACGCTCGACGAAGCGCTTGCCCCGTTCGGTGGCTACGAGCACGTGCATTGGAATGCGGGCAAGCGGCGGGGGCACGCGAAACCGGGCGAAGGAATCGAATTCAACGAATTTTACCCCTTGGATATCACGCTGCACGGCCACGTCGGGAAGGCCCGCGCCAGCGCGCATGTGCGGGTGAGCGGGCAAAACCAAAATGTTGCCGTGTTCGAGCATGAATCGCTGAAGGTCGGTAGCGATGTCTACGAACGCGATCGCACCTGGCGCCCGGAACAATCGATCTTGCGAAATACGGTATGGTGTGACGATTGGCAGTTTCTGGACCTGGTGCCCGATCGGATGGGCAAGCCGACGCGGCGAACGCAATCGGGAGCGACGGTGCGTCTTTCGCCCGATGGGAGCAACTTGGGGGAATACTTGCTAGATCTGCGCAGTCAACGTGAACGAGGCGTAGCCGCATTCAATGGGCTGGTCGAAACGTTGCAGGTGATCCTGCCTTATGCGCGGGATCTGGTGCCGGTCATGAGTGAAACGTTCGAGCGGCAAGTGGGCCTGGAAATGCGTGAGGCAAGTTTTACCGTGCCCGGTTGGATGTTGTCGACGGGTACGTTGCGGCTGGTGGCGCTCTTGGCGGTGCTGCGACATCCGCGGCCGCCGTCGCTCTTATGCGTCGAAGAAATTGAAAACGGACTCGATCCGCGGACCATTCACATCGTCGTGGACGAGCTCTTGCGCGCTGCGGAACACGGACGTACGCAAATCTTGATCACGACGCATTCGCCGTATTTGCTGGACCTGTTGCCGTTGGAGTCGCTGGTTTTGGTGGCGCGTGACGATGGTGGGCCGCCGCGATTCGATCGGCCCGGAGATCACGAAGAAATGCAGCAGTGGGCGCGGCAGTTTGCCCCCGGGAAGCTTTACACGATGGGCACGATGCACCAGAAGCGAGGCAAGCGATGAGGGTCGGGTTCGTCGTGGAATGCCATCGCGGTGGCGCCGATCACAAGGTGATCGAGCATGTCGTGGCACGCCTGGATGCGTCCGTGGACTTGCGCTGGGTATTCGCGGGAAACAAGGGGGAGCTTTTTCGAGAATGCGGTGGACTTGTCCGGGGACTCTACGAGAATGAAAAATGCGCTCGCGTGTTCGTCGTGTGGGACTTGATGCCGTGCGACAAGGACATGCAGGACAAGGGCAAACCATCGTGCGAAAAAGAGCGGGCGCATGTTTTGTCGAAAATCGATAAGACGCATCACGCGCGCACGGTGCTCATTTGCATTCGGCACGAATTGGAGGCGTGGCTGCTTTGTGATGGGCAGGCGCTGACGACGTTTCTCGAAAACAAGAATCATCCGACGCCGGTGATTCGAGATGACAAGAAGTCTGAGCAGCACAAGAATCCGAAAGTGGTATTGCGACAGATCTTCGAGAAACAAGGTCGCGAATACCGTGATACGGACCACGCGCCGAAGGTGATTGCCCTCGTGAAGAACTTGGCGAAATTGGAGCGGGTGCAGAGCTTCAAGCGGCTTTGCGAGAAGCTCGTGGCTGTCAGGTGAGCGCTAGAGATGTGATCAGCGGTGAGCGCATTCGATACCGGCGTCTTTGCGCGTTGGTATCTCGAGCGTGAGCGCTACTCACCCCTCCGTGGGGCCTTGGCTGCTCGATCGCTTGCGCGACATGAAGTCGAACAACGTGCGAAAGATAATTTCGAGCTCGGGGGCGTACTTTGCTTGCGCCTTCACCTGGTCATTGACGCGGCGGAGCATTTCCCAGGCTTCGGCGTCGAAAAGCAAATTGGCTTGCTTGAGTATCGTCAAGACGACTTCCAAATCGATGATGACTTGATCGATGTCCTCGGCCTTTTGACAAACCGCCAGAAGGATTTCGGCCGTGATGTCGGCGGGGAGCGTGAGCTTGGTCCCGGCTTTGCCAATGGCATCGGCCGTGTGAGCGCCGGCCAAACCAATGCCGCGCGGTGCTTTCGGCAAGCGCCGCACTTCGTCGGCACTGAGGTTGCCAGCCTTTGCAGGAGGCGTGAGCGCATCGGCAATGGTGAGGGACACGGTGCCATAGGAGACGGTAGCCATGATTGATTCCTTTCGGTGGTTGTTGGAAGCACGGAAAGTGCGCACAGGACGTTATCCGAGGGGTGCGAAGAAGGCAAAAAAGTAACAGGTCGACATAGCGTGAGCGCTCGCTGGAGTAGTCGGAAGGCTCTCGCGAGAAGAGGCGGCGGTCATCCCGAGAAGAGGCGGCGGTCATCGCAAGAAGAGGTGGTGGTTCGGAAGACCGCGGCACGAGGTCCAGCGAGCACGAGGGGCGGTTGGATCGACCGCGGGCGCTTGTCGAGGTGACCAATGGTCGCGGTTGGTCGGAGCGCCGGAGGTGGTCGCGCGGTGCACGGGGGCTTGTCGAGGGAGAAGCGGGGCATATTCGGGGGAGTAGCGGGGCTGCTTATTTGGCCTCCAGGATTTCCACGCCGTAGTGTGCATGTACCTGGGTGCACCGGGGTGGAGGGCTGCGATGGCGCGGTGGCTTGGGCTTTTCTGGGTGATCTGTGTATCAGTCATGGTGCTCGTCGTGCTGGCGACGAACGCGTCAGCCGCACCGGCACCCGTCGAAGTGTGCTGGAGGCCGGTCAATTTGCGGGCGGATGACGACACGTTCGCGATCGTCAAGCGCATCACTGGATGGAGCGTCGCAAGCTCAACGGCAACCTGGGACCCGAGAACCGACCCTCATATCTGGTACAAGCACAACCCCAAGCTTGGCGCCGATAGCCTCGACAGGTTTCCCGAAGATATTCGCAAGGACGCGCGGCGCTGTGTACCTGCGCCCGCGGTTCAGCCGCCACCGGCTGCGGATCCGCCACCTCCGCCACCGCCACCGCCACCGCCACCTCCGCCGCCACCGCCGAAGAAGGTTACGCCGAAGCCGCAGCCGGCTCCGAGCAAGGTGAATGGTCCGAAACCGTTGCCCAAGCCGATTACGCGGCCAGCGCAGAAGCCTGCTGCAAGGCCGCAGCAGCCGCGTAAAGCGCCGTCGGTGTTGCCTGGTGGCGAGCGGTTGTTACCGAAGGACGAGCAGGCGCGCGTGCTGCCGGATGCAAAGGACGCGTCGCCATTACCTCGGCCATTGCTTTCGCATTTCGCGGTGAATTGCGCGGACGAAAAGGCGCGGTGCAAGCGTGACGCGGAGCTCTCCATGCCTGCCGAGCTGCGAGCAACGCTTACCGCGATCTTGGCGCAGTCGTGTTCACAACGAGCACGCCCGGATCCTCGACATGTGGGGCAAACGTATCGGGATCCACTGCAGCAACTTGAAACAAAGTTGCTCGTGGCTGCTCTGAGGTGGGCGGGTGAGCAATTGGCGGAGCCGCAGGTGATTCCGCCGCAGCCGCGCGAGATCTTGCCATTGCCGAAGCTCGTGGTGCAAGAGCCGGTCGCTCAGGACGACGCGTTGTCATTGGAAGATCCCCGCGTGCAATTTGGCGGGGGATTGGTTTCTGGTGGCGCGATTGGCGCCGTGCCACTCGGTTCGCCCGGTGCCGAGGTAGCAATCCAATTGCGCCTGCTTCCGAAAGGCACGTATTGGGCGCAGGTGGGGCGTGCGTGTGGCGAGATTGCCGTTGGCACCGGACAGATTGCCCTTGGCTGTGCAGGAATGGGCGCTGGTGCCGGAATGAGCAGCACGGGTGGTGGGGCCATCGTGGGCGTGCCCGTCGCCGCGGGATCATTTGCTATTGCCACCAATGGCTGCGCGACGCTCGCCAATGGCGTGCGCAATGTCGGGCAATTGCTCAGTGAAGGCGCTCCGCCGCAAGCTCCGCCTGCGCCGTCGCAGGTCAAGCTGCTGGAGCCCAAGCCGAAACCGGCGGCGCAAGCTTCGCCGCCAGCGGCGAAACCGGCGCAAGCGCCAGTGGCGAAGGCGGGGCAACCTACCGCCACTCCGCCCGCGGGCAAACCGTCACCGGGACCGACGACCACACCGGGGCCGAAGAAGCGACCGGGCGGCACCAAAACCGGGCCAAACACGACGTCGTGGGTCAAGTGCACTGGACAGTGGCACCATGCGATATCGAAGAAAATTCACAAGGCACTCGAGAACCACCCCTTGCTGAAGGGAGTCTACAAGTACCGAGATGACCGGTTCGTCACGCAAGCGATCGACAAACAAGCGCACAGAGGGTACCAGAAGTGGCACATGCAGCTCGATGAGGACATAGCACGGTGGATCGACATCAATCGGACAGCGACGCCAAAAGACTTCGAAGCCGAGCTGCTCAGGCGTTACTCCGAAAAAACGCTGAAAGCGATCTTTCCGAACGGATTTTAAGGAGTTACCAGCATGCGCTTCTATGCCATGGGTGAACCCGGCGATGACTGGACCTACAAGACGACGTTCTACAGGATGGAGCCCAAACATACCGGCGATGCTCAAACGTGCCCGCAGTGTCATGGATACGTCGGCATGTTGCCTTGGTTGCCGCCGTACAATGCCGAGGTTGTAGCCTACGGAAAGGCGCTTGGTGACGTTGTCCTCGGATCCAGTGATGACCTGCTCGTGTCCGCGCGATTCCGAGAAGCCTGGGAAACGTCGAACCTACGCGGGCTCGAGTTTTCACCGGTCGAACGACTTCGCGTTCGTCCCGCACGACTTGGAAGAAAGCCCCACACGTACTTTCATGCAGAGGCCCGGCTCTTCGGCACCCAGGTCGACGTCGAACGAAGTCGCATCGAGCGTGAGGAGCCCATCCAGTGCCATAAGTGCAAATATGGTCGTCTCATTTTGAGCATCCGCGGGTTCGCCATTGATGAGAAGTCATGGACCGGCGAAGACATCTTCGCCGCATGGGGGATGCCTGGCACGGTCGTCGTCACCGATCGCGTGCGCCAACTTCGCGACGATTACGGTCTGACCAACGTCAACCTGACGCCGGTCGAGGAAGTGTTCTGGGATCCCAACAAGCGTTGGACGCCGTACGACCACAGCCCGCCCTATTGGTAAAGGCAGCCCAAGGAAGCCGACCCGGACGCCCAGCGTGCGGCAAATTGACGGCCGGCCCGAGTGGCCCTGGTAAAACCATCGTCCCGTAAAACGAAATATTGACGCGCGGTGCGCCCTGTGCTCGGATGCCCGCCATGACACGCGTCTGCGCACGATCCTCCTTGCTCGTCCTATCGCTCGGCCTAGCAGCTTGCGGCGGAAGTGCCGCGCGGACAGAAGCCCCCGCTGCGTCTTCGCCCAAGGCAGCCATTGCAAGCGAGCGTGACGTTGATCGTCCCAACGAGCCAGCCAATGCAGAAGTGGATACCGATCCCACGTTATCCCCGGCCGAATACGAAGCCCGTGGCATGCCCTCGATCCAAAACCCCTGGACCGCGCGTGATTACCAGCTCGCTCTCGCGGTGCTCAGCATGCTGACGTTGGAAAACCCCCGCCCTCTTGCCACGTCTGAACAGCAATCGCTCGGGACCGGTGTTTCGGCACATCGTATCGAGGGAAAACTTGCTCGTTTATGCGAACCGAAACATCGATTGGGACCTGCGGCGATCGAATCTCATAACCATCATCGAAGGCCTGTCGCCCATGTCCATCGTGTACGGCATCATGGCTTCTGCGGATCCGACATTCGAGCGGGAAGCACGTGAAATCATGCTGCAGAATGCACATTGTGTGCTCGCAATGTGGAACCTTGTCGATGAGGTGCCCGAAGACCTACGGAAGCGCGCTTTTGCTCGTCCCAATGGGGCGGTTGCCTTGAGCGAGATGCAGGAAGGAACCGCAAAGGTGGTTAGTGGAATGCTGCTAAGCACAGAACAGCGCGTAGATAAGTCCGTAGCTGCGTTGGTATGGTACATTGGGGAGCTCATTCGAGTCTTGCCGCCGCTCATCGATCGCATAACGCCTGAGCGGCAAGCCGAGGCAATACAACGAATTGCCAAGCTCGCCGCATCAGAGCCCAATCCCGTCCTCGCAAAGCAATTCAAATGGCTCCACAAAGCCGTTACCGCACCGCAAAAACCAGTTGCGCATTGACGCGAGCACACCGAAGGCTCGTCGCACATAGCGTGAGCGCTCGCGGGCGCAGCCGGAAGGCTCTCGCGAGAAGAGGCGGCGGTCATCGCGAGAAGAGGCGGTGGTCGTCGTGAGAAGAGGTGGTGGTTCGGAAGACCGCGGCACGAGGTCCAGCGAGCACGAGGGGCGGTTGGATCGACCGCGGGCGCTTGTCGAGGTGACCGATGGTGGCGGTTGGTCGGAGCGCCGGAGGTGGTCGCGCGGTGCACGGGGGCTTGTCGAGGGAGAAGCGGGGCTTATTCGGGGGAGTAGCGGGGCTGATTGGTCGCGGGTGGGCAGCATGTGTCGCTACACGTGTTGAGCACGATCCCGACGCCTGCAAGCTTGACCACCCACGGCTGCTCTGTTGGCATCGAAGCATGGGGCGGTGCATTCATTTCATTTTCCTGTTGCTATGCCTTGCGAGCGTGACGTCGCTATCGGGTTGCGCGATTGAAATCACGCCGTGGCGTCTGAAGTCCCAAAGCCAAGCGAAGTATACCTACGTCTGTCGCCGGACGCCGGACATTCCCGATGGTGTTCAATATTGGGCGGTCAATACGGATACGGGCGAAACGGTGACGGACCGCGAGCCCCCCGCGCGGGGTTAAAACCCCGCGCTACACGATAAAAAGTCCCTCACTACCGTTCGGGACTGGCGTTGTGCGATCACGGTTCGTTATTGAAAATCCCCGACGATTCCGCAATTGATTCCATTTCTCGCAATGTAGCGCGACGCTAGTCCGAGCGCGGTAGCGTGAGGACTTCTTGATGTGTAGCCCCGGGTTTTAACCCGGGGCGGGGTTTGACGACGCCGAGACCCATCGTCATCGACCCCGAGACGGGCGCCTCACCCCCCGACCCCCTCTCCCCGTCGCTTCGCTCCGCGGAGAGGGGGAGACTTCTAAGCAAGAACGCGAGTTCCCCCTCTCCACGTAGCATTGCGAAGCAATGCGGAGGTGGAGAGGGGGTTAGGGGGTGAGGAGCGAACTGGCGTCGATGCGAAGTCAACCTGCAAAGAGTGGGCGGCTTCGTTTCGGGCGTAGCGGTTGGCGTGGCACCAGGCGGTGCCATGGGCTCGGATGTGCTCATTGAAACGCGCATGTTGCCGCAAGGCACGCGTGACGCTCGCATTGGCAAAGCGGTGGGCGAAATCGTGGTGGGCGGCGGCCAACTCATCGTGGGCATCGGTGGTGTCGTGGTCGGCACCGGGATGAGCGGTACCGGTGGAGGCGCTGCACCTGGCGCGCTTATTTGTTTGGGCAGCATTACGCTCGTGGCCAACGGTGGCGCCACGTTTTGCCATGGCGCCGAGCAGCTCACACTGGAATTGCTTTTCAAGCGCGACGACACGCCGGCGACGGTGATACCCATCGCGCCGCCGCCTCCGCCGAAACCGGTCGCAAAACCGCCGCCTGCACCGAAGCCAAAACCGTTACCGATTGCCAAACCGGCGCCGACGCCGACGCCGACCAAGACCACGACGACCACGCGGGTCAAGGGGGCGCGCGAACCAACGACGACGACCACGACGAGCCCGTCAGGCACGCGGACGACGACGCGACCGCGGCAACCTACGCCAAACCCCGGGAACGCGCGGAGGCCGCACCAGCCGGATCCGGACAAGTGGACAAAGAAGGGCGGTACGATTAAAGAGAATGCGGATGGAACAAGGACGTTCACGCGAAAAGATGGGGTGGCAGTCACCTACGACAAGCATGGGTATCCGGATTTTTCTGCGTATCGGCATCCCACGGTGAAGGATGTGCGGATTCAGTTTACGGGGAGCCGCCCAAAGGATGACAGGTTGGCGAATGCGGCGGCGGGGCTTCGCGACAAGCCAGCAGGATATACGTGGCATCACCATCAGGACGGCAAAACCATGCAACTCATCAAGACGGATGTTCACGGCGACTTCTACCATACCGGTGGTATGGCGACCCCGCGATAAAGGAAAGTTGGACTATGCGCATTAAAGTCGAAAATCCCTACGGCTCCACATCACTCGAGCAAATTGCATTGTTCGAGGCGCGGTGGAAGGTCGTCTTGCCGGATGAGTACAAGCGCTTCTTGCTGAAATCCAACGGCGGCAGGCCAAGTCCTGACGTGTTCGACGTGCCCGGATACCAATTCGAGGGTGGCGTAATCGACTCTTTCTACGGGCTTCATAGCGGCGAGTACTATCAGCTCGAGAGGGCTTACGAAGTTTACTTGGATCGTATACCAACGGATATGGTCCCGATGGCTCTTGATAATTTTGGAAACGTCGTCTGTATCGGCTGGAAAGGCGAACGCCGCGGCAAGATATACTTTTGGGATCACGAGGACGAGCTCGACGAAAATGGCTTGTCCCGTCAGGACTACAGCAACGTGTTCCTCGTCGCGAACAGCTTGGAAGAGTTCTTGGGCAAGCTCAAAGAGCTCGAGGATTGAGCCATCCCCGCGACCCTCGGCCCTCCCCCCCTGTATCCCACGGTGTAACACGGACGCGTATCGCCACATGTTACAGGCGCCCCGCGCGTCGTCCTGATTTCGTCGGCAACGAGCCCGATTTCTTGCCAACTCGATCGAACGCTGAACTATGCTCGCCGCCTCCTTCTGCGCATTCCGGCCGGTACGGTCTTTGCCGAGCGCGCGGAACACTCGCTCGCTCGAGCTTCACCTCACTTCACTCGAAACAGGAAGCATGAAACCCAAACACTCAGCCCCGCTTACCCTTCTGTGCTTCGGCGTCCTCATCGCCGCGAGCTGTAGCGATACCGCCCCGCCGACGCCGGTCAAACCCGGGCCGGATGACGATGTGGTGCCGGCAGGAACCGTCATCTCCGCAGGCGACTCCGACGAGGCGCTCGATGCGATCAAAGCCAATTGGCAACCGTCGCTCGATCCCGATTACAACAATTTGATCCCGCGCCCAGGCGTCGAAGCCGCGACGAAAGAACAAGCGGACGACGTGACCGTAACGGCCACGGAGCTCATTTTCCCCAAAACTCATACGGAAGTGCTGGCGTGGAAGCCAGGGCGTATCGTGGTCGGAGAGCCGGGCGAAGGAATTGGGAAAAACCCCATGGGATTCGCTCGGCGCGTGGTGAGCGTCGCGGAACAGGGCCAAAATATCGTCGTTGCGACCGAAATCCCCGTACTGCAAGAAATCTTCGAGGGCGACGTGCAAATGACGTTCGACCCCGATAAAGCCAAAGAGGTCGACCTGACGAAGCTCGACCTGGATTGGGCCGCCGAAAACCTCTATTCCAACGTGGACTTCTCGACCGAAATGGAGACGCTCCCCGATGACTTCCCATTGGAAGCAGGGGACGTCGGCGAGGACGGGATGTCGCTACCTCCAGCAATGCCCGGCGACCCCGGATTCGGGTGGCTCGCGAAAGCCGTGAAAAAGGGCGCAGGCGCCGTGGGGGGCGCCATTGGCGGAGCGGCGAAGGCGGTCGCGAAAGCGTCGACGAACGTGTGGGAAACCGTGACCGCGAAGAGCTTCAGCGGGAGCATTCCGCTGAGCAAGGACATCGGAAAGAACATTACGTTCGACTTTTTGAAGCTCGATTACAAGCAGACGTTCAACCCGACGGGGAAACTGCCCATCGAATTGACGCTGGCGGGCAATGCGACGATCGACGCGGGGATCAACTTCAATCCGAACGTGCAGGTGGGATTCACGGTTCCGGGGCTGGGGTCGATTGGAGGGGAAAAACCATTTGCGATTTGGGTCAATGCGGACAGCTATCTGCGGGCTCACGACCGAGTCGTGGCGAACTTCGAGGCGGGTCTGGCTTCGGCGGGAGGGAAGTCGGGCGTGGACTTGGAGAACATGTTCAAGAATGCGCCGACGACGCGGGCGGAGGTCCTGACGCACACGAAAGAATTCTTCATAGGGCATCCGGATTTGAAGCCGGGAACGGCGTTCACCAAGACGCTCTTCATTTCCAAGCCATTGACGCAGACGGTCTTTGCGGGACCTGTGCCGGTGATTTTCACCGAAACGTTTCAGCTCGATCTGGAATGCGGTTTCGAAGCGCGGGCGAGCATCAAGGCGGTGGCGGAGCTGGAGCAAGCGCTGACGTTCAAGTTTTCGGCGCGTTATGAAAATGGGAAGTTGTCGGCGACGACGCCACAACTGGGGTCGGCTCGGAAAGTCAACGTGCAGGTGCTCGCGGGTGGTTCGCTGATCGCGACGTGCGGGCTGATTCCGCGCATCAATGCGTTCATTTACGACACGATCGGGTTGAATGCGGGGATTCGGGCGTCGATCATCGGGCGAGCATCGTACAAGACGACGTGCGACGGGGTTGCGACGTCGACGATGCCGAAGGGGGAGGTGAAGCTTGGTCTATTCGCGGGTGTTGGGCTGAAGGTTGGCGCGCGTGGGCAGGTGCCTGGGTCGAGCTACCTGGGGTCGTCGGGGACGCCGCTTGGAGCGACGTGGTATCCGCCGGAGCTGTATTCGAAGGAATGGCCGCTGCTCGAAAAGAAGTGGGATGTGTTGGGGCTCGGTTACTGCACGCCGACGTGCACGAATTTGGCCGTCGACGGGCTGGAAACGGACGCGGATTGCGGCGGCGGGCAATGCAGTGGCTGCGCGGAGGAGAAGGAGTGCAAGAAGAACAGCGATTGCGCGGTTGGATATTGCGCGGCCGGGAAATGCTCGAATACGGATCATTGCCAGAACGGGGTCGTCGACGGGGATGAAAGCGCGACGGATTGCGGTGGCGTGCTTTGTGGGAAGTGCACGCTGGGACGGGCGTGTTTGCAGCCGAGCGATTGCAAGAGCGGTTATTGCAGGGTGTCGCCGGGAAGCGGGTCGAGCCTTGGATTCTGCGTGGCCGATGCGTGTCAGGACAACACGAAGAACAACGGGGAATGCGGGGCGGATTGCGGCGGGAGCTGCAATGCGTGCGGGCTGGGGGCGTATTGCGACATCGACGCGGAATGCGCGAGCGGTGCGAGCAATGGGTATCGATGCGTGGACGAGTCGTGCAGGGACTTGAAGCTGACGCCGGGGGAATCGGACATCGATTGCGGTGCTGCGTGTTTCATTGGATGTGCGACGGGGCAGAAGTGCTTCCAGGACGCGGATTGCGCGGAAGGGAGCTGCGCGGTAGGGATTTGCAGGAAAGGGTGGTTTTCGAGCTGCGACGACCACAAGGCAGCCGATCCGGGTGCCGTGGATGGCGAATACACGATCTACGCGGGCGGTGATGCGCAAAAGCCGTGGAAGGCATATTGCGCGGATATGGCGGGCATGCCGAAGACGTATTTGACGCTGGTCAATACGACGAACGCGAACTTTTCGCAATACACGGCGGGAGGGGCTTCTCCGGGGACGAACGTGCGGACGAGCTTCACGAAGGTGCGGATCGACCCGGTGACGCTTCAAGTGGACGCGCACGACTTGACGTTCGCCACATCGACGGGGAACGTGACTCTTTCGAATAACCCCGTCACATCGATGCCTTACGCAACGGCGATGGACTGCATCGCTGAAGGGAGCAAGGCCGGCGTTGCAAACGTCAATTTGACGGGATTGCCGTTCGTCGTGGCACCCGATCAATTCAAAACCGGTGGTTACATACCGGCCGGCTCGATCACGTATGGCGGAGGCGGTCGCACGGTGGACCTCACGGGCGGCGGCCATTGCGGCTGGACTTCGACGGTCGGCTCGAACGCTCCCAATTCCGTTCCACCGCTGCAGCTCGTGTACGCGCCCTTCATTCCACCGACGTCGTTTCAGAACGTTGCGGTCTGGACGCCGAGCATGACCAATGCGGATGGGTGGTACGACAACGAGCGTCGTTATCGGTCGATTCAGTATGCGGACTTGAACGGCGACGGGCGCGACGACGTGTGCGGCGACTCGGAGGACGGGATTCGCTGTGCCGTGAGCGACGGCAATGGTAGCTTTGGCGATTTCGTGCACTGGACGAGCGGGTTCCAGTTGGGGTGGACGCCTGCTCAATATTCGTCGACGGTCCGGCTAGCGGACATCAATGGCGACGGGAGAGCCGACATTTGCGGGCGCGCGGGAAATGGGATCATCTGCGGCTTGTCGGGCGGGACGAGCTTCGGGGCGGTGACGGAGTGGACGAGCGCATTCGCTGATGACGGCGTCTGGCAGACGGATCCGAGGTATTACGGGACAATCCAGTTTCCCGACATCAATGGCGACGGCAAAGCGGACGTCTGCGGCCGGAGCGCGAACGGGATCCTGTGCGCGTTGTCGACGGGGACGACGTTCGAGCCGGCCTCCTTCTGGAACACGAGATTCAGCGACTCCGAGGAGTGGTCAACCGAGGTGCGTTGGTCGACGATTCGCTTTCCAGACGTGAATGGCGATGGCAAAGCGGATGTTTGCGGTCGCGATGCGAATGGGCTGGTTTGTGCATTGTCGGACGGGACGACGTTCGGCGGCCTGAGCGGGCTGAGCGCGTGGACGAGCGAATACAGCTCGGCCGGTGGCTGGGACGACCCGGATCATTACAAGACGATCCAATACGTGGACATCAATGGCGACGGGAAAGCCGACGTTTGCGGCCGCGGCACGGACCAGATCATCTGTGCCGTTTCCACGGGTACGGAATTCGGTCCATCTGCGGGCTGGACGAATGGTTATCACGACGGCGCCGGATGGAACAGCGATCCGGCGTATTGGGCAACGATTCGCTTTGCAGACGTCAATGGCGACGGGAAGGCGGACGTGTGCGGTCGTGGTGTCAATGGAATACGCTGCGCGGTGTCGAATGGGTCGGCGTTCACGGGTTTGGTAAATTGGGACATGGTGTACAGCGATGCGAGCAACTGGCATACGCACGCCTCGCATTGGTCGACGATTCGCTTCCCGGACCTGAATGGCGACGGCGCAGCAGACGTGTGCGGGCGTCACCAATCGGGCCTGATGTGCGGCCTGGCGCTGCCCTGAGCGGGAGTGCGTAGACACGCCTCACCCCCCGGCCCCCTCTCCCCCGCGTAAAACGCGGCGGAGAGGGGGAGAGAGAAAGACCGTAATTCCCCCTCTACGTTTGCGACCGCCGTCGCAGCACCACGTACACCAATACAACCGCCGCCAATAGGCCCGCGCCGATGACCATTGCATTCGGCGACGAACCACCAGCCGGCGGCGGCAATTCGGGCGCCGATTCCACGAGGCGAATGGCGACGTCATCGAACCACGTCGCAGTATCCCCACGATTCGTGATCTGCACGTAATAACGCCCCTCGGGCAGCTCCAGCGGCGCCTCGAATCGACCACCGGCCCGCTTGAATGGGGCGCGCGCGCCGAGCGCCGTTGCATCGTCGACGAGCTCGCCGGCCCGAACGACGGCCTCCAATTGCGCCTCGGCACCCGCGCTGGCTCGGAGCGACACGATGCCCTTGCTCGCGACCGGCGATTGCCCGCGAAATTGCACGACCGACCGCGGCAAGGCCGCGTCCGGTACGTCTTTCCGCCCAGGAACCACGAATCCATCCGCATACGCACGCGTCATTGCATCGAAGCCAATGTCGAGCACTCGCTCTTCCAGCAAAAGCCCATGCTGCTCGGCTGCTCGCAGCCACGTCGCACCGAGCGCAGCATCCGTCGTTCCCAGCTCCACGGCGAGCCCACGGGCCCACGGAGCAACGGCTTTCGGGGGCGCGGTCATACCGACGATGTAGCGCGTGAGTCCTTTGACGAAAGGCTCCTTCTCCTTCGAATACACGCCCCACAACGCGCTCGAAAGAGCGAGCGAATCGTTATGAGCGGCGCCGGTGCGAGCTTCCGGAAAAACCACGTTCACGCGCATCGAACGAGCGGCCTCCGTGGGAAACGCCGACCGCTCGCCCCAAACAGGATCGCCGCTCATGACGGCCGCATAGAAATCCGCGAGCGCTTCCTTGATGATGGCCGGGTCGTTCGAAGTGCCGGCGGTATCCAATGTCCAGCGGCTTTCGCCGAGCATCGGGTGCATCCAGACATGCGCCAGCTCGTGCGTGACGACGTCCGGATCGGTGCAAAGCTGCTTCGCGCGTACGCCAAACAGAATGGCGCCTCGGCCATTGCAAAGCGACGAATCGCGCAGCGCCCCGCCACACCCGCCAAGCTCGTCGGCGGAGGTGATGCTGCGCGCGTTGGTTTCGGCAAGGTTCGCAATGAGAAGGACATCCGCATGGGAAGCGGCATCTCCAAGGCCAACGCGTGCAAAGAAAGCGGTGGCACTGCGAGCATGGGCATCCAATTCGCGAAGCGGCTCGACGGCCGACGCAGGCAGCGCGGGGTCGTCTTGTTTGATCCACGCCGAGCATGGGGTTTGCTCAGCGCGGACGCACCATCGAATGTCGAAACGAGTCACGGTTGGCCAGTGTGTCGATTCATTACTTCGTGCCGCTCGAATCTGCAACCTACGCAGAGACGTTTGGTCGAGCGCGTCACTTGTCGTCCGTCGATTGCAAGAAGCTGACGTTGGTGGCGATTTCCGCTTCCGTCAATGCCCGCGCATAAAGCGCCGCGTACGAGAGTATGCCATTCATCGAACGACCCTGGGTGTCTCGATTGCCCAGGCTCAAGTATGTGTTTTGATCAATGTTCAATGTGATGTTTTGCGGAAGCATACTCATGGTGCTGCCCTGGATCATGCCGTTGAAATACATTCGCGCGCGATCTGACAGATTGGCTTGGGTCGTATCCACGACGACATGAATGACGCGCCGAGTGCCGTAAGTGAGTGCCCACCTGGCTCGGTACGTTTCGTTAAACTGCATTTCAAATTGCGGTGTCATGTCGACACCCAGCGTCAGCCGATCATTCGAACTGCCTCCAATGGCCATGACGCGGTTGAACTCAGGTGTGGCAGCGTTGATCGCGACGACCAGTTCCAAAGTAACTTGCTGCTTCCCATTGAGCATCGAGGAGACCTTCGTGCCGCCCACAGGCGCTTTTGCCACGCCGGGACCGTCGGCCATGGTCCATTCGAGCCCTCGACCCGTGATCGACGACGTATAATTCGGTTGTGTGCCCGCGCCATACGTGATCGGCAAGTTCAATGGCACGGGCGCCGCATCGACCGCGCTCGTCGGCCCTTGTCCATCGTCCGCCTCATCCAAAAAATACCGCACGACGAGGTCCGTGCTCACCAGACAATCCGACCCCTGCGGCGCGGCACCATCACAATCCTCGTCGACGGCGTTGTTGCATATTTCCGCTACTGGCAGCACTTCGCCTTGGCAAGCGCCATAACCCGATCCATCCGGTGCGCACGTCTGCGTACCCCCTTTGCATTGCCCCACGTTCAGCGTCGCGACCGGTCCCGTGTAACAAGACATCGTCGACCCAGGCATGCACACCATGGATCCTCCGCCGCCGGATCCTCCACCGCCCGACGAGCTTCCCGTCGAGCTGCTCGAGCTCGCCCAACCTTCTCCGCCGTCTCCACCATTCCCCGTGCCGCCTACGCCATCGACGGGTTCTTCGATGCCCGCGATTTGTACGCACGCTCCGAGCGCCAGTACCGAGGCAAACCCCATGAGCCCTTTTCGAAACTGCACGTGCTGCGTTGTTCTCGTCATGTCCGGTCACCTCGCGCGTGTCCCTTCGGAACACTCTACATGACATCCGTGCTCGCATACCAGAGCCCTGGCGGGACGTTCGAGCGACACGCCGACGAAGTGCACGCACCGAACGAACACGCTTGTTGCCATGCCGCCACGGGATCTGGTACGTTGAGGCGCTTTCGCCGATGCGTCGTCGGCGCGGGCACGCGGAGCGGCAGGATCCATGAAATGAAGCCTTCTGCGAAGTCATTCGTGCAAGTGGGCGATGTCCTGCTCGGCAAGTATCGTGTGGAACGAGTGCTTGGCGAAGGAGGGATGGGTATCGTCGTGGCTGCACGTCACGTGCACTTGAACGAGCTATTCGCGATCAAGATGATGCTGCCCGCAGCGACGACGCAACACGACGCCGTCGAACGTTTCTTGCGTGAAGCGCGAGCGTCAGCGCGGCTGAGGGGCGAACACGTTGCTCGTGTGCACGACGTCGGAAGCCTCGAATCGGGCACGCCGTACATGCTGATGGAATACCTGGATGGCATCGACCTCAAGGCGTGCGTGAAAAAGCAAGGTGCGTTTGCGATCGAGGAAGCTGCTCTCTACGTGTACCAAGCTTGTGAAGCCGTTGCCGAGGCGCACGCGAACGGGATCGTGCACCGGGATCTCAAGCCGGCCAACTTGTTCCTCACGCGGCGACCAAATGGTTCGCCGTGTATCAAGGTGCTCGACTTCGGCATTTCGAAGGAGCTGGATTCCGCGGGGAATTCCGGATTCGATTTGACCAAGACCGGCACGTTCATAGGGTCGCCTTCGTACATGTCGCCCGAGCAGATGGCGAACATCAAGGCGACGGACATGCGCAGTGACATTTGGTCTTTGGGTGTGATTTTGTATGAATTGGTCACGGCGACGCTTCCATTCACGGCGACGGTGATGACGGAGCTCGTGGCGAAGGTGCTCACGAGCGCTCCGCAGCCGCCGAGTCGGTATCGCCCTGATTTGCCGCCGGCGTTCGAAGCCGTGGTGATGCGCTGTCTGGAGAAGCAACCGGCGCAGCGTTTTTCCACGGTCGTCGAATTGATGCAGGCCTTGCAGCCTTTCACGATGGGTCAACTGGTGCAGACGTTGCCCGGAGGTATGCGGGCGCCCGTGGCCTCAACCCCCGCACCGCGTGCGCAGTTCCCATCGTTCGTCGCAGTTGCGCCCCCTGCTGGGCCTGCCCTTGCTGGTCATGGCGCGACGCCGAGCGTACCGCCGCCGGGGGTGGTTGCTCAGGCGAGTGCCGACATGGATGCGCGACGATCGCTCGCTGCAATTGGGCAAGGTGCTTTCGGTGAGGGGCAAGTGCCGGCGGATCGGGGCCAGATTTCTGCGTCGGTGCAAGGGCAAACCCATGGAGCCTGGGGCAATACGAGCAAGGTCGAAAGCCAAAAGAAAACCGTGGTGATTGTGGCAGCCGCGGTGCTTGGTGTCGGGGCATTGATTGGGATGGGTATTTCGTTGTCGAGTGGTCCGACGTCGGCGACATCGGAGACGCCCATGGCCGCGCCGTCTGCTGGGGCATCGCAGCCGGACGAGAATGCGCGCGTGTCCGTGGCGGCGGTGCAGCCCGTGCCGGTCGCGCCGTCGGCGTCGGCGTCTGCGGACGTTACGGCGCCTGCGTCGACGGATGACGCGGGCGACACGACGGCGAAAGCATCGCCCCCAAAAAAGACGGATACGTCGAGCGGCAATACGGTGCGCACCAAGCCGACGGGTCCTTCGAAGAAGAAAATAGACATTCCTGGCTTCAATGATTGAGGCATTGCGGCAAGCGACCCATCGAGAAACATCCATGCATCGACGATTGTGCACATCGTGTTTGATTTTGGGGTGCGTGGCATTGCCGTCGGCGTCGTGGGCGCAGTCGGGTGCAGCGGCGGCCAATGAAGCGGCGAAGCTGTATCAAGATGCAGCGAAGGACATGGAGAAGGGACAATTTTCTCCAGCTTGTCCGAAGCTGGAAGCGGCGCGAAAGATATTGCCGGAGCATGTGCGCACGGCGATGACGCTCGCCTTGTGTTACGAAAAGATCGACAAACCCGCGGACGCGCTCGAGCTTTTGGAAGCGACGAAGCCGCTGGCCGTGGATCAAAAGAGTACGGACAAGGTCAACGAAATCGAGGGGCGGATCAAGGAATTGAAGACGCGGGTACCGAAGTTGGTGGTGGTGGTACCCGACGGGATTGCGGCGACACCGGGGATGTCGATCGCGCGCAATGGTGTGCCGATCGTGGCGAGCAAATGGGGGACGGAGCTTGCCGTGAATCCGGGCTCGTACGAGATTGAAGTGACGGCATTGAACAAGGAGCCCTGGAAGACATCGGCGACGGCGAAAGTGGGTGCGACCGAGCGGGTGGAAATCGCTCCACCATGGCAATCCGAGCCGGCAGACGCGCCTGTCGAGCCGCGGACGCCCATGTCTGGTCTACGCATTGCTGGATTTGCGGGCATAGGGCTTGGTGCGGTGGGGATGGGGATAGGTGCGGTGCTGGGTGGTTTGGCGCTGTCGAAGAACGCGGAAAGCAAGGACGGGCATTGCAATGCGAGCAATGTTTGCGACGACGTTGGCAAGGAGCTGCGCCGGGACGCGATAACATTTGGGAATGGGTCGACGGCTGCGTTCGTGGTGGGGGGCGTCTTGGCGACGGCGGGCGTGGTGCTCGTGGTGATGGGGAAGCCGAAAGAGGCAGGGGCGCAAACGAGCGTATGGGTGGGGCCGAGCAGCGTGGGATTACGAGGGCAATGGTAGTGTCCTTCGCCGACATCGTAATGCATCGACGACTTCGCAGATCATTCGTCGGCATGATGCCCCTCGCGCTCTCCTCTCTCGAGCCTTTACAACCTCGTCCCCATCATCTCCCGCGCCTTCCTCGGCATGCCGCACGCGCCTCGCAATCGTTTCCCCACTGCGGCTAGCACGATCATCCACCCCTCGAACCGCTCCCTGCGCCGCGCTCTCCATGTCATCACGCACCACCGAATGCTTCCACCGCCCATTTCAATGCTTTACCCGCTCGCCCAAAACGCTTCCCATACCCCACTAAACACCTCATGAGCTCACCAACCTCGTTTCCCCCGTCCTTCTCAACACGCCATGACGCAACAGGAAACGTTTCCTTCGCCCTTCTAAAAACTTTGCAACGCGTTGCGTCGTGAAAAGGGTATGCTCTCCCCAATGCATCTGCGCAAACGGAGACGAACGAGTGAGTTGGACCTGCCTATGCGTTTGGCCGGGCAATCGGGTATTTCGACCCGTACGAGTCGCTGATTCGAGGCACGCTGCCGCGCGAGCACATCGCGTCGTGCGGGGCGGGTCGATTGACGCATCGCTTCCTGCTTGACCACACCCGCCTGTTTTGGCATGCTCCTCCGCGAGCACGCCATGGCCCTACGCATTCCTACCGGTATCTCCGACTTTCGTCTTCTGCGTGAAGGCAAGTTCGAATTCGTCGACAAGTCGCACTTCATCACCGAACTGCTCGATCGCGACGGCAATACGGTCGTCCTGCTTCCGCGCCCTCGTAGATTCGGCAAGACGATCAACCTCACGATGCTGAAGTGGTTTTTCGAAAAGCGTGACGAAAACTTGTGGCACCTCTTCGAAGACCTGCACGTGGCCCGTGCGGGAGATGCATATCGGGCCCATTTCCAGCAATATCCGGTCATTCACATCAGCTTCAAAGGCACGAAAGCGGACAACTTCGACGAATGTCGCGACAAGATTCGCCAAGTGATCCGAAAATCGTACGAAGCCCATCGCTTGGTGCTCGAAGGCAAGCTCGATGGGCCGAATCAACGCGACTTTCAAGCCGTCATCGAGGGCACGGCCAGCGAAGCACTTTACCAATGGTCACTCCTCAACCTCACGGAATACCTGCACGAAGTCCACGGCAAACGCCCCATCGTGCTCATCGACGAATACGACGCGGCCATTCATGCAGGATACACCTATGGCTATTATGACAAGGTCATCGGCTTTTTTAGGTCGTTCCTGGAAGCGGGCCTGAAAGACAATACGCACCTCGGTCGAGCCGTCATGACGGGCATTTTGCGCGTCGCGAAAGAAAGCATCTTTTCGGGCCTCAACAACCCCGGCGTCTATACGCTGCTCCAAGGCGAATTCAATACGTGCTTTGGTTTCACGGAGCCCGAGCTTCAGGCGCTCCTGCAAAAAGGAGGCATGGAAGAACACTTGGACATCCTTCGCGCCTATTATAATGGATACGACTTTGGCGGCGTAGCCATTTACAATCCGTGGTCGATCCTCGAATTTTTGTCCAGCAAGGACAAGCTACTCTTGCCTTATTGGCTCAATACCAGCGAGAATGCGCTCATCAAACACCTGCTTCAGCATCACGCTTTTGCCGTTGAAAAAGAAATTCTCGAGCTGCTCGAAGGAGGCGCCATCGACAAGCAGCTCGATAGCAACATCGTTTTCTCCGAGCTCGAGACGAATACGAACGCACTGTGGAACATGCTCGTATTTGGCGGCTACCTGAAAGCGACTCGCATGAAACCCGCCTACGCGCTCGAGGCTCCGCGGCATTTGTTGTCCATTCCCAACCGCGAAGTTGCCGAAGTGTATCGAAGCACGTTTCAAATGTGGCTCGACAAGGGGCTCAAGGCCGCGGGGGGACATATCCAGGCATTGACGGAGGCGCTTTTGGAAGGCAACGCGGAGAAGCTCGCACGCCAGATTGAGCCGCTTTGTGCATACACCCTTTCGTATCACGACGTCGGTGGCCCGGACCCGGAGCGGTTTTACCATGGCTTCATGATCGGGCTGCTCGCGGCGCTCGAACCCGATTACGAAGTCCGTTCGAATCGTGAATCGGGCGAAGGACGACCAGACGTTCTCATCAAACCGCGACGTCCAGGCAAGCCCGGTGTGGTGCTCGAATTGAAGGCGGCCAAAAAAGGCGAACGGACACTGAAACAAGCGCTCGCCGAGGGGCTTTCGCAACTGCGCGACAACGATTACGCGGCCGAATTGCGCGCAGCAGGAGTGGAAAAGATCCATCGATTGGCCATTGCTTTCGATGGGAAAAAGGTGCTCGTGGAGTCCGGCGACAAACCCGTGAAGAAACGAGCCGCAACGCTGCGGAAGTTGGGTGAAACCATTCGCAAAGTGGCCACGAGGAACCGCTCGCCCGCACCGAAGAAGCCGAAGCGGTAACGAGCATCAGCGGCACACGCGCGCGAATGTCGGGCGCATCATGGGCCCCGCGCGGATGGAGGTCCATTCAGTTCGATCACCATATCCACTCCAATCGCAGCCAGAAAGTCCCGATCGTGACTCGCAACGATCAAGCCTCCCGGCCACGCCCGTAGAGCTTCGGTCATGGCCCGTTGACCTATGAGATCCAGACTGTACGTCGGTTCGTCCAGGACCAAGACCTCCACGGGCGGGGCCCGTTGAAATAAGGCAATCAACGCAGCACGCGCTCGTTCGCCCGGGCTGAGCGACCGCAATGGCCGCTCCGCAAGCGCCAGCGGAAACTTGTGCGCAACGAGCATCCGAGCAAGCTCGTCATCACCTCGCCGAATCGTTTGCAGGCTCAGGTACGATAGCAGCGATTCGTCCGTGAGCCAATCCGATGCACCTTGCGCAATCGCACCGATTTTCGACATATCGCGCAATGCCGCGCCTCCCGTGGGAGAACGACGGCCTAGCACGACATCGAGGAGCGTGGTTTTTCCCGCTCCATTGGGACCAACGACGGCGATACGGCGCCGCCCCATGCGCAAATCGAGCGGGCCAAAGAGGGAACGTCCTCCCATTTGCACCGTCGCTCCCTGCAAAACCACGATATCGTCGGACGCGGGATCGGGCAAGGTGGGCACGGGCAATTCCAGGGCGAGGTTCACGTTCAACGCGCGCCGTGTCGACTTCGTCCATTGCCGGAGGAAATCGATTCGAGCTTCGCGCTGTTGTTTCATCCGCCCTTGGTAGACCTGCGCGCGGCCTCTTTTCGCGTTGAGCCGTATGCGAGGCGTTGCGCGGTCGAGCTCGCAGCAGCGACCTCGACGCTTTTTGCGATCCCGCCTGCGCCCGACGTGATCGATATGCTCTTCCTGCTGCACGAGGCGCTGCAAGCTGCTGGCATAACGCTCTTGCGCTTCCTGGGCATCTCGTTCCAATTGAACATCGAGACCGTCCAGCGTCCCCGAATAGGCGCGACAACCGGATTCGCTGGCGATGAAGAAATGCTCGAAATCGCCGAGCAGCCTTCTATCATGCGAAGCGACCACCAAACACCCGGGCCACGCTTTCAATGCATGGCGCAGCCACGCGACCGCGTCGTCGTCGAGATCTTCGGTGGGCTCGTCGAGTAGCAAGATGTCGGCTTCCGAAGCCAGTGCTTCCTGCAGCGCGCGTTTACGTTGCTCTCCACAACTGGTGTTCACCGGATTGACCATTTGAGGTACCCAATGGACTTTGCCATGGAGTTTCACGCGACCCGATTGAACATCGGCCTCGCCGGCCAAAACGGCAAGTAGGGAAGACTTTCCCACGCCGTTTCGGCCGATCAGCGCGACCCGTTCGTTCGACAATTGCATGTTCAATCCATCGAAGAGCGGGCGCCCAGCCGGCGTCAGGATGCGCGCTTCCGATACATGCACGAGCGTTGTCATCGATTGCCTCCTGCGATTGCATTGCGGATGTGTGACAGCACCTGAGCAGGCCCCTGAATCCGTAGCTCGAGACCTTCCTCGGCGGCAGTGCTGCTAATCACGCGACACTTGCCATAAACGAGCGACAATACATTCCCGGCCGCATAAGGAACGAACGTCGTCACTTCCTCTTCTTCGCTGCGTACCGCCCGCAAAAGCTGCTCTTCCAAGCTGGCGACTGCGATTGCATCGTGTGTGCTGAGCGCCGCCCACGGATGCCCACCGCTCCACGCATCGAGCTGTTCGGCGTATGGTTTTTCCGCGAGACGGTCGAGTTTGTTGAACACGTAGAACCTCGGGATATCGGCGGCGCCGATCTTTTCGAGGATTTCCAGCGTCGTTTGGAGGTGCAATTCTCGTTCGTAATCGGATGCATCGATGACGATGACGAGAAGGGACGCCTCGGTGATTTCGGAAAGCGTCGATTCGAAGCTGGCCATGAGCCGTTCTGGCAGGCGCCGAATGAAGCCCACCGTGTCACTGATGAGCACGTCACCGCCGTGGCGTGTCAAGCAGCGCGAGGTGGTATCCAATGTTTCGAACGGCATGTCCTTCGCCGACAAACCCGCTGCCGTCAGAGCATTCATCAGCGATGTTTTACCGGCATTCGTATACCCCACGAGCACCATACGTTTGCACGCATTGCGCTCTTTGCGTTGTGTTCGACTGGACGTCTCGAGTTTTTTCAGAGCTTTCTGCAACTCTTCGAGCCGTCCGTCGAGCTTTCGGGCCATCAGCTCCGACGCTGTTTCACCAGGCCCGCGGGCTTTCGTCATGCCTCCGGTTTGTTGGTCCATGTCCAGTCCCACGCCTCGGATTCGTGGCCGCAGGTATTCGAGCTGCGCAATTTCGACTTGAATGCGAGCGCGACGCGTTTTTGCGTGGGCCAAAAACACGTTCAGAATGATCGCTTCCCGGTCGCAAATGGGCATTCCTGCCAGGTCTTCGAGGTTGCGTGCTTGCGATGGAGACAATTCTGCATCGAGCACGAGCATGGTTGCTCCATTCGCACGGGCTCTCGAGGCAATGTCTTGCGCCGTTCCTTTGCCCAGAAGCGTTCGCGGATTCGGCTGTGACAAAAAGCAGATCTCTTGTCCAACCACGCGGCCGCCTTGGCTTTGCACCAAGGCGACGATTTCGGCCATTTGCGCGGCACGTACGTGTGCATCACGCTCTTGCCCCACCGAAACGACGTAACTTGCGCTTGCTTCTGCATCATGAGCCGGTGCAAGCGCTTTGCGTGCGGTCCAATCATCGACGATTTCTTCCCATCGACCCTCGTCGGCAAGGGGCACTTCGGCATGTTCTGCAATGGGTTTCGAGCCAAACTTAGCCATACAAAATCCTCCAATCGACGAATCTCTCGTCACCGTGCTATGCGACCGCGCACGTACGTGCGCGTATTCGGCAGCGACGCATTGGTTTGCAACGCGATCGCAACTGGCCGGCATGGGGTTCGGGGCGCAGAGCGCCGCAAGCGATCCGAAGCCCCCAATGCCAAAGCATTCTCGTGCCTCCGTCGACGCTCACGCGCACGAGACAGGAGCTGCCTGACCAGCGAGTTTGCCAAGACGGAGTCCCTTGCGCGACACAAGGCGCGTGCAAACGCGTGCACAGCAGCCTGACGCAGGGAGCTCGGACGTTCTTAGATGAAGTAGAACATCAACATGGCGACGCGAGGTTACACGGTTTCGTTTCGGCGTGCAAGGATTTTGTTCGTTCCTCTCGACGAAAGGATCTCGCACGGATTACCATCGCCGATCATGCGCTTCGGACGATGTCTTCTCGGTCCCTGGTTACTCCTGAATCTCGCCTGCATTCCAGCTTGTGGAGGCGACCCTCCCGCCGCCAAACATGCGTCCGTGGGCGAGCGTGTCGAGACGCTGCTCGAGGCGATGTCCCTCGAAGACAAGGTCGCTCAGATGCACGGGCAAAGCATCGTGGCAATGGGCGGGCTTTGGCACACGCAGGAGAACGAGACGCACAAGATACCCGGTTTCAAAATGGTCGATGGGCCGCGTGGCGTGCGTGCGGGCAAGGCGACGACGTTTCCGGTTGGCATTGCTCGCGGCGCGACGTGGGATCCCGCGCTGGAAAAGCGCGTCGGCCAGGCCATTGGCCTCGAGACGGCGGCGAAGGGTGGCAACGTGATCCTCGCGCCGACCATCAACGTGCTGCGCCACCCGCGTTGGGGACGCGCACAGGAGACCTACGGCGAGGACTCGTTTCACATTGGCGAAATGGGCGTGGGCTTCATCGAGGGCGCGCAAGAGCACGTCATTGCGAGCGCCAAGCATTTCGCTGCCAACAGCATCGAGAACACGCGCTTCACGGTCGACGTGCAGCTCGACGAACGCACGCTGCGCGAAGTGTACTTGCCGCACTTCGAAAAGGCCGTGAAGGTCGCGCGCGTGGGATCGGTGATGAGCGCGTACAATCGAGTCAACGGGCACTATTGCGCCGAGAACGAGCACCTGCTGCGCGACATCCTGAAAGGCGATTGGGGTTTTGACGGTTTCGTCGAATCCGATTGGATTTTCGGCACGCGGAGCACCGTCCCGTCGGCGCTCGCGGGGCTCGATGTCGAAATGCCTCTTGCCGCGTATTACGGCCCGCCGCTCGTCGCGGCCGTTGAAAACGGGGAGGTGCCCATGGACGTCATCGACGATGCCGTTCGGCGCATTTTGCGAAAGAAGTTCGAATTCAAGCTCGACGATCCAGCCATTGTCGATCCCGCCGTCGTGGAAAGCGCGGAGCACACGGCGCTTGCGCGCGAGGTCGCGGGGAAGGCGATTGTGTTGCTACGCAATGAAATGGGCGCATTGCCGCTCGATCCGGCGACGACGAAGAAGCTGGTCGTCATCGGAGCGCTCGCGAACACGGCGAACCTGGGCGACACGGGCAGCAGCAACGTCGTCCCCTCGTATGCGGTAACGCCGCTCGATGGGCTCATGGCGCGCGCTGGATTGACGGTCGTGCACGTGCCTGGGCCGACGCTATCGGCTGCCGATGAAGCTGCCATTGCCGACGCGGACGCGGCGATCGTGGTGGTGGGTCTCACGTCAGCGGACGAAGGCGAGGATATCGAGGGTGTATCGGCGGGCGATCGCAAATCGCTCGGGCTCCACGAGGAAGACGTTGCATTGATTGAAAGCGTAAAGGCGAACAGCCCGCGGACCATCGTCATCCTCGAAGGTGGGGCTTCCATATTGGTGGAACCTTGGATTCAAGGCACCGAGGGCGTGATGATGGCGTGGTATCCCGGCCAAGAGGGAGGCAATGCGATTGCGGACGTGCTCTTTGGCGACGTGAATCCGTCGGGGAAGTTGCCCATGACGTTCCCGATAGCAGAGACACAACTGCCTCCGTTCGTGAACGACGCCGACGTTGTCACGTACGGCTACTTTCACGGCTATCGGCATATCGATCACGAAAACCTCACGCCGAGTTTTCCCATTTGGCTTCGGCCTCTCGTACACGACGTTTGCGTATTCCGATTTTCGGCTCGACGCGACCTCGATCGAGCAAGCCGGCGAGCTCGTTGCGCATGTCGACGTGACGAATGCGGGGCAGCGTGCGGGCGAGGAGGTCGTGCAGTTATACATCAGCGTGCCGCAAAGCGTGGTGATGCGGGCGCCGAGGGAGCTGCGTGCATTTGCGCGTGTGGCGCTCGATGCGGGGCAGAAGAAAACGGTCGACCTCACGATCCGCGCGGCCGAGCTTGCGTATTGGGACGATGCGAAGGCAGCGTTCGTCGTGGAGCCGACGACGTATGAGGCGCGGGTAGGCTCGTCATCGCGCGACCTGCCGCTTTCGGCGACGTTTGCGGTGGGGCCGTGATTGGGCGCTAGATCGCCGAATCCGAAGCAAACAGTTCTTCAATGGAAGCCACGGAAAATAGCTGGGACGTCCAACGTTCGAGCTGCTCCGTGGTTGCCAAATCGATGCGGCTTCCGACGCTCGCTGGAACATCGCCGAAGCGCTGCTGCAAAAGGCTTCGCAACGTCCAGCGGAGCCCCTTCTTGTGCCCCTCGTCGAGCCCCTTCTTGTGCCCCTCGTCGAGCCCCTTCTTGTGCCCGTGCTGCTCGGCGTCTTGTTGCAGTTTCACGATCTCGGGGTTCTTCTTCGCAATGAGCGCCTTGGCGACTTCGTTTTCGGCTTCCGCAAGCGTGCTGTCGACGAGCGCTTTGACGGCAATCGGCCTGACGAACACGGGATCATCGAACATCCCATTCATGTCGAGTCGCACGAGCTCCCCGCTCGTCTTCGACCATTCGCGTAATTCCCCCGTCTTGACGAAGATGGCGAAGATGCGACGAACCCCGCGTCGAGCCAAATTCTTTGCTTTGCCCGTCACGTCGCTCATCGATTGTTCGTTCACAATCTCGAACGATAATTCCTCGAGGTACCGTGAGCCGGTTTCAGGATCGATGCCCCTTTTGCGAATGCACACATCCGTGGCAAAGTCCGAATCCACCGCGCTGCGCGTGAGCAATTCGGTTGCGACGACATACTCACGCAGCACGTGAGCAGCCAGCAAAAAGCCGGTGAGCGCTTGGGCATCTGCGTGAGGAGGAAGCGAGCCCACGTCGATGACCTCACGCCCGTCGATGAGCTCGACCTGGGACACTTCCGGCACGACGATGTGCTCGTCGACCGGCGGAAATGACGCTGGCGTGGGCTTGAACCGGCGTTCCATGCGTGCTGGTGTATGCGCTTCCGCAACACTGTGCGCGCTCGGAGCGAGAACCATGGGTGCAGCAGGAACTCTCGGGTCCATCGGTGTTCAACGTAGCAGAAAAGCGGATGTGGGTGCAACCGGGAAAGCTCGGCGAAAATGCGCTGGTGATTCGCAATCCGCGCATCCGTGAGGCAACCCGGTTCGTCATGGTCGAGGTTGCCCGGTTTACCCAGGAACATGCGGTTCGTCAAGGACAGGCTGGAGGTTCGTCGGGGATTTTTGAGGAGCACCGGGTCATAGGCGGCGGGTCCGCCTCGAGCGCCCGCTTTTACGACTTGCCTTGCCGCTTTTCGTATTGCTTGGCCAGGATTCGTCCGGCCACGTCGCGGCCGCCGAGGCCAAAGGCCAATGCCAGCGCCAAACAGATCGCCCCCAAGAGCAATCCAAACGCCAGCGAAATCAGCGTTTCGCCCACGCCCAGCTCCTGCAATGCCACGAGCGACGCAAAAAGAACCACCGCCACATGGGCCACTCGACCCAGCGCGCGAACGAGCGCGTCGGTGCTCCTTGCCGTCAAATCGTCCACTTGCTTGCCCGCGAATCGACCCAGCCACAAACCAGCCACCAAAACGACCGCGGCGATGAGTACGTTCGGCAAGTACGCAACGAATCGATCGAGCGTGGTCGCCAGCGCCTCCAAATGCATCGTCGACAGCGATTGGCGCACGAACAGCAAGAGCACCACGGCGCTCGCTACCAATCCCAACAGATCGGACGGCGTACGTAGCCGCTGCCGCCCCGCAAGCATTGCATCGACATTGCCAGCATCCCGCTCCTCGTCGATGGCCTGCACGGCTCCTGCAACAGCCTGCTTGGCAGCGTCTTCTTGAGCTTTCGCTTCGTCCGAAGCTCCAACGGCAAAGCCGATGTGCCCCATCAGCGTATTGAAACCCAGCGCTGCCACGAGGCTCGAAACCAGGTTCCCGACCACGCGCGCCAGCACCACGCCAATGGCCAAAAGCACCATACCCATGAAAAGCTTGGGCATGTAACCGTAAACTTGAGCGAGCGCCAGCGTCGCGGGTTGGCTGATTTCTTCGATTTGAAGCCGCCCGAGCGCCGAGATCGCCGCGTGCAAAAGCACGACTGCAAAGACGATCGTGCCCGCAATTTTGCTCAGCGTATGGTCTCCCAAAGCTTTGCCAAGACCAACTCGCTGCATCACCTTGTCGACGCCGACGCGAGAAAGAATGCCAGCCGTCACGGTGCGCAAAAGACGCGCTAGCAGAAAGCCCACGACGAGGATCAATGCTGCGGCAATGATGCGCGGCGCATACGTCGTCACCGTCTCCAGCGCTGCCGCAAACGGTCGGGCCAATACGCCAATCTGCAACGCTTCGACGACGGGAACTGCGGTGAGCGCCAATATCACCCAGTATACGACGTTTCCAATCATGCGTGAACTGGATACCGCCGCCGGCGCCTCGTGCTTCTTCCCCTTCTTTTTCGGCGCGGCCTCGGTCGCCTCGGTCGCAGGCGTCGCAAGCTCAGGAGCAAATTCCCCGACGCGCGCGTCGAACTTGACCTTATCGAGCAACTTCACGATCAGCGTTCGCGCGAGCATTGCCACGCCAAACCCGACCAAACCAATCGCCCCCGCCTTGGCCAATGCAGGAACGGCGCCCGTAAAGCCGCTCAACATGGCCACGAGCGGGTGCGTGATGGCATCGACGCCAAGAATGCCGAAAAACACCACGAAGACGACTGCCATTGCAATCCAGTAAACTGTGGTTGCAATGATCCGCTCGATGCGCGATTCCGCGGGACTTCCAGCGTCGGCACCAAGCAGCTCGGCGAGTTTGTTGTCGAGTGTCGTACGTTTCAAACCCGCAAAAACCATGGCGCGGATGGTCAGTGAAACCATCCAGCCCAAAACCAAAACGGCCAGGGCTGCGGCCACCGTCGGCAAGCGTTGCCCGATGACTTTGAAGACTTCGTGAATTTGGGGCATGAGCCAGTCCGGCATCGATTTCTCCTCCCGTGTTCGACCTTCGTGCTGCACGCCGTCGCGACTCCACGAAGGACGCCTTCACGTGCATATGGTCAACTGAAAAAGCACAAATATTGCGCTCTGGATGCATGTCTATCACGGAAATATTTTGAGTACAAACAAAATGAACGTGGTGATCTCGCATGACCAAGCTTGGCGGCAGATTCGACGACATGCAGTGAGACGAGAATTGCGCCCGTAGGAGTTGCAGCGCGCGAGGATGAACATGCGTCCCCGGGACGGGCCATCTTGGCTGGGCGGTGGGGGAAGGTACTGGAGCCTACGCAAAGCGAGAGCGTCGCGACGAGCCTATGCGCCTTGATGCAATCAAAAACTCGTCTGCACCTGAACCATCCAGAATGGCGCCCAGGCGCCTTCGTCACGCCGACGTCCAATGCCCACGTTCGTCACCACTTTGAGGTCGTGCTTCGCAGGGTAATAGCCGGCGTCGAGCTGGAGCTCCGTTCGCGTGTCGGCTCCGTCGAAGCCGACGACGCGCGTCAAGCATCGACCGACCAACGTTATGAAACAGGTTGATGAAACAGTTGAAACGCTGCGCGGGTCTGCGCAGGTCCGCTACCGCGATTCGTCATCCGAGCGGTCGCAGGATATCGCGGCCAAACTGCGCGATTTGTTCCGGGGTAAACGCGAGCTCTCCCGAGGGCACGCTCGCCATGCCGGTGTGTCCGTACCGACTTCCGTATTCGCCGCCCATGGCAATCGTCAAATCCAAATACGTTTCCACCTTCATCCAGGGGCGCTTGGGATCCACCATTGCCGAATCCGTAATGCCGACGATGCGTGGTTCTGTATCGGGAAACATGAGCAAACCAATGCATCCGTCTTCATTGCCCTCTGCGAGGTACCGATCGAAGACGCGTATCGATGCCGCGGCCATTTCGTCCGTCATGGGTCGTCCTGCCCAAAGACGCATCGTTTCTTCGTCACGATGCGTGATGGTGATGTCGCCGAAAGGTTTTTCTTTGAGTACCACTTCCAGCGGCGGGATCAAGAAACCGTGAATCATTTCCCAGTTGATGCACGTCGTGGGATTGGGCGACGCTGCATCGTACCGCTCCATGAGGTCCGGGGACGCATCTCGGGCAACGCGCCAGAATAGCGTAAAGCCATTGGTCACGCCGTAGAACTCGCGCAATGCGGACCCCAGTATCACGCCGTGGGTGCCTTCGAGCTGGTCGAGCTCCTTGGTATCGAGTCCTTTGCGCGTCTCGGGGCCAACGATGATCCGGGCAAGGGGGAACCCGCGCAGGGTGGCGACCATTTGGTCGAGTCGTTCTTTTATGGACAGCGTCATGAGGCCGCGACGATAGATGCAATCGGCGACGTTGTAAAGAACGACGTTCTCGACGAGCCTGTTCAGAGCGCCGAATCCGAAGCAAACAATTCTTCGATGGAAGCGACGGAGAATAGCTGGGACGTCCAAAACTCGAGCTGCTCCGCGGTCGCCATATCGATGCGACGTCCGGCGCTAGCTGAAAGAGCACCGAAGCGTTGGCGCAGGAGGCTTCGCAACATGTTGCGGCCGACATCGAGCCCCTGCTTGTGCCCCTGCTTGTGCCCGTGCTGCTCGGCGTCTTGTTGCAACTTTACGATTTCAGGGTTTTTCTTCGCAATGAGCGCCTTGGCGACTTCGTTTTCGGCTTCCGCAAGCGTGCTGTCGACGAGCGCCTTGACCGCAATCGGCCGCACGAACACGGGATCATCGAACATTGCATTCATGTCGAGCCGAACGAGCTCCCCGCTCGTCTTCGACCATTCGCGAATTTCCCCTGACTTTACGAAAATGGCGAAGATGCGACGAACCCCGCGTCGGGCCAAATTCTTTGCTTTGCCCGTCACGTCGCTCATCGATTGTTCGTTCACAATCTCGAACGACAATTCTTCCAAATACCGTGAGCCTGTTGCAGGATCGATGCCCCTTTTGCGGATGCACACGTCCGTGGCGAAGTCCGAATCCACCGAGCTGCGCGTGAGCAATTCGGTCGCCACGACGTAATCGCGCAGCACGTGCGCGGCCAGCAAAAAGCCGGTGAGCGCTTGGGCATCTGCGTGAGGAGGAAGCGAGCCCACGTCGATGACCTCACGCCCGTCGATGAGCTCGACCCGCGACACTTCCGGGACGACGATGTGCTCGTCGACCGGCGGGAACGGGGCTGGCTTGGACCGACGTTCCATGCGTGCTGGCGTATGCGCTTCCGCAACACTGTGCGCGTTCGGAGCGAGAACCATGGGTGAAGCAGGAATTCTCGGGTCCATCGGGGTTCAACGTAGCAGAAAGGTGGATGTGGGTGCAACTGGGAAAGCTCGGCGAAAATGCGCTGGTGTTTCGCAATCCGCGCATCCATGAGGCAACCCGGTTCGTCATGGTCGAGGTTGCCCGGTTTACCCAGGAACATGCGGTTCGTCAAGGACGCGTTGGCGGTTCGTCGGGGATTTCCAAAGTGGGCACCCGCCTACAACTGCACCCGCGCCGCGAGCGTTTTCGGCGCAATCATGCGGTAACTCTCGACCACGAGCGCCCGCACCTGATTCCAATCCACATCGTCATCGACCCGCATGCTGATCCAGCCATGCTTGCCGACGTACGCCGCCACGGAAAACCGCGGATCGCTCGCCACGAGCCCCGCTTGCATTTCATGCGTCGTTTTCATTCCAAGCGACCACACGCCCCCTTCCGCTCCAGCCGACGCGAATATCTTGTCACGCACCCGAAACGTCGGATGTCCCCACGTCTCCAGCTCCGTTGCTTCTGGCAATTCGAGACATATCTTGCGAAATCGTGCAATCGGTTCAGCCGGACCATCCATCTTTGGTGGATGCGGAGGCATCTGACGCGGCAAGCCAGCCGTTTTTTGCGACTTTGAAGTTTTCTTGGTCGTCTTTTTCGTCGTCGCCATGTCACTCGATCTCGTAAGTAAACAACCTGCATTCGATGGGACCATTAAAAACCGTGTGCTCCTTCTTGGGATGCAACGGAATCGCTCGAGGGATGTCCGGCGTGCCCGCGAGGATCACCACCGTGTGCCCGGACAACCTCGAGAATGCTCTGCCCATATCACGGTAAAACCCGGGTCCTGGGTCGATACGTTCGCCATACGGAGGGTTCGTGACGATGAACCCCGGAGGCTCCGTCGGCTCGACGTCCCTCACGTCACCTCGAGAAAATCGCACGGTAACACCCGCCGCTTTCGCGTTCGTCTTGGCCGCGTCGAGCACACCGATGTCGCTGCCCGCGATGAAGGGACTGTCCGCACGTTGTCGCCCGATCGCCTTTTCCCGCAAGTCCGACCATAGACGCTTGCGTACCGCATCGTGACAAACCCACCGCTCGAATGCGTATCGCGATCGAAAAATCCCTGGGGCAATGCTGCGCGCCCACAAAGCCGCTTCGATCGGGAACGTGCCCGACCCACACATGGGATCCACGAGCGGCACTGCACGGTTCCATCCGGACAAACGCAGGATCGCCGCAGCGAGCGTCTCCTTCAGCGGAGCCTCTTCGATGCGCGTCCGGTAGCCTCGACGATGCAGCGCTTCGCCCGCCAAGTCCACGTACAGCGTCACGTGGTTTCTCACGAGGTGCACGAACACGCCGAGGTCCGCGTCTTCCGTGTTCACGTTCGGCCGCGTGCCATACCGCGCGCGTTGCTGATCGACGATCGCATCCTTCGTCCGCTGCGCGATGAACTGCGTATGCGTCAGCATGCTGTCTTTGCACGACGCACGCACGGCGAGCGTATGTCGCGGCTCGATGTACTCGCTCCAGTCCACGTTTCGCACGCCGTCGTAGAGCGCTTGGCCATCGGCCGCGTCGAACTCGGCGATCGCGCACAGCACACGCGCTGCGATGCGCAGCTCCAGGCACGCGCGCATCCCTTCGCCGATGGGTCCCTCGAAGTGCACACCGCCTCGATCCGCTCGCACCTTGCGGAATCGCGCCTCGTTCAGCTCGTCACGCAACACGCCTTCCGTGCCTTTGGGCGCGGTTGCAAAAAAATGCAGCACCTTCGCGTCTGCTAGCTCGCTCGTTCGCATCGTTTGTCGAGGTAGGCGCTCGGCGCGCTGCGCGCAAGGTCCATTCGGTACCTCTTGCCGAAGGGCCTTGTCCAAGCCTACTCTGCGGACCCATGGCAAACCCTACAGCGCTCTGCGAAACGTCCCTCGGCAACTTCACGGTCGAGCTGTATCTCGACAAGATGCCCATCACCGCGCAAAACTTCATCAACCTCGCGAAGAGCGGCTTTTACGATGGGCTGCACTTCCACCGAGTCATCGACAACTTCATGATTCAGTTCGGTTGTCCGCACAGCCGTGATCCGAAGAGCCCGCGAGCGGGCACGGGCGACGGACCTCAAGGTCGGATCCAGGACGAACATCCGGAAAACGCAAAAATATCGAACGAACCCGGCACGTTATCGATGGCGAACACCGGCCAACGCAACAGCGGCTCGTGCCAATTCTTCATCAACACCGTCCACAACTCGTACCTCGATTGGTTCACGCCGGGACCGTCGAAACATCCTGTCTTCGGACGCATCATCGAAGGCATGGATGTCGTGCAAAAGATCGAGAAGACGAGGACCGATGGCGATGACCGCCCCCTCACGCCCGTGCGCATGAACAAGATCACCGTTCAAGGTGCGTGAAATCTCGGGCGATCGCCCACGCTCTGCGGCTTTCACGACACATCGCCGACGTCCCATCGCGCGCTTGCGTCATGCGCGCTCGCATGGCACGACCCATGCCTGGGCTCTGCGCCATGACCTCTCGAATTCTTTTCACTTTGGGCATCGCATTGATCTTCGCCGCAGGATGCAGCTCGCGTCCTCGCGTTGCGCCTACGGTCGATCTGCAATCGGGAGCGCGCGTACCGCCTCCTGACAATCAGGGCGATCGTGGTGAAATTTTGGTTTGGGTGCGAAATGATTCGGGACAAACCCGCACGTTTCGCCTCGCAGACGAGGGGGCACTCAACGTGCTCGGCCAGGATGACGGAATCATTCTTTCCACGTCTCGCGGTGAGCTCACTTGGCAGGCACGAGAAAAAGAGGTCGACCTCGAAGGGTGCGAGCATTTCGACGGCACGCCGGCCGTGCCCACCAAAGGAACGATTACCCTTGCGAATTTGCTGGGGCCGAATGGCGACGTCGTGCAAAAAGTGGTCGATTCAGATGGCGCCGAAGGTGGCGAAATCGACGATTTGCAACATCACGTGAACTTGCTCGGCACGATTGGCCCGTACCTCTTCATTCACGAAACATCGTATGTGTATGCTTGTGGAGCGCACGGCAATACGATCGCATCGGCGCTCATTTGGGACGCCGATCAAGGGAAAGCGATCAATCTGGTGGCCGAGCTGCCGGACAAAGACAAGCTCGTGGAGCGAGCCAAAGGGAAGCTCGAGGAGGATGATGGGGACACGGGCGCCAACAAGGAAGAGTCGGACGGCCCTTCATTGGCGCAGTTCGTGCCGGTGTATGGTGAACGAGGAGCGCTGCGCGTGGACGCGCAGTTTGCCGAGTGGGCGTGTTATGCGTGCAGCGATGGGATGTGGGGCTCGTACACGCGTAGTGCGGTCGTACCAACGGAATGGGTGCCGGAACGAATGCGAGCTTGGGTGATGCCGCCCGTGGTCGTGAAGGAGTTCTTGGAGACGCACCGCGAATGGCGTTTGGGTGGGTGGTCGAGGCGCTAGTGCATTCGAGGCGATCGTGATTGTCGCGGGGCGCGTGGTTTTCCCTGCCCATTGACCTACGTCCCTTGCTATGTTTGCGCTCGCCATGCATGGATCCCCGGACGCACGAGCGCTGCACGAGCAATACCCCGCCATCGATTTCCACGCCGATAGCCTCATGTGGTCGCGCTGGGTTGGTTATGACCTCCACGCGAGGCATGATCCGCCGCTGCCGCTCGCGGCGATCGGGGGACATGTCGATGTGCCGCGTCTTCGTGAAGGCGGCATTGGTGCGCAATTCTTTGGCCTCGTATCGCTTCCCATTGGTCAACGCAGCGGTTTGGCGCGTGTCGTCGACGAACAAATCGACGCGCTCGAAACGAACATTGCGTACGCGCCGGATCGACTCGCCAAAGTGCGCACGGCCGCGGAAATCGAGGCAGCGCGGGCAGCCGGGAAAATCAGCGCTTTGCTTGGAATCGAAGGCGGCCATACCCTCGAAGGATCCCTTCACACGCTCGAACACTTTGCCCGTCGCGGCGTGCGTTATCTGGGTTTGTGTCATTTCAGTCGCAATGAACTGTGTTTTCCCGCGTATGGTCGAGGTCGCGACGATGATGCGGGTCTTACGCCGTTCGGTCGTGATGTCGTCAAACGATGTGAAGACTTGGGCGTCATCGTGGATTTGGCGCACATCAATCGAAAAGGGTTTCTCGAGGTTTGTTCCATGGCGACGCGTCCGCCCATTGTGAGTCACACGGGCGTGATTGGAGCGTTCGAGCATTGGCGCAACATCGACGATGCGCAATTGCGTGCCGTAGCGGACAAGGGCGGTGTCGTTGGCGTCATTTTTTGTCCCAAGTTTTTGGGTGGCGATGGACTCGAGCCTGTCGTGAAGCATTTGCGGCACATCATTGACGTATGTGGTGAAGACGCTCCCGCGCTCGGATCGGATTGGGATGGTTTTATCGTCCCCACCCGTGACTTATGCGATGCGTCCCGTCTCCCGCTGCTCACGGACGCGCTTCTCGAGGCAAAATTCCCGCCTGAAACGATTGGCAAGATATTGCGTGGCAATGCGATGCGGGTGCTTTCAGAAGTGCCGTAGATATGGCCTGCGTGCAAACGAATTGAGGTCGTAGTCTGCATGTTTTCCGGCGCTTGCGGGGGGGCCCCGCTGTTTGAGCCCGCGAAGCGGGCGAGTTCGGGGTCCCGCGAGTGCCGGAAAACATGCGGGCTGCGACCGGGCCCGCATTTACGAAGCGAGTTCCCGAGTCGCAGCCCGGCCCCAATCAAATCCCTACGAGCGGCCCTGTCCCATTGTCGCCGAATGTCTCCACCGGCGCTCCGATACCTTGCAGCATCGAAATGAACAGGTTCGCCATCGGGGTCTTCTCCGGCACCACGACATGCCGCCCCGGCGTGAACGTGCCTCCAAGGCTTCCGCCCACGAGCACCGGCAAATTCGTGTGCCGATGCGCATTCCCATCCTCGATTTCGCTCGAGAAAAACACCGCCGACGAATCCAGCGCCGTCACGCCATTGCCTTCGTCTACCGCATCGAGTTTGGTCAAGAGGTACGCGAATTGCTCCACTTCCCACCGATTGATCGTCGTGAGTTTGTCGAAGTTCGCCGGATTGTCTTGGTGATGCGAAATCTCGTGATGTCCCTCGTTCACCAGCAAGAACGGATAACTCCGCCCGCTACCTGCATTGCCCAGCATGAACGTCACGACCCGCGTCGCGTCGCATTGTACCGCCAATGCCATCAGGTCCAACATCATTTTCACGTGCTCGGGATACGGCAAATCCCCCGGCGGCCTGTCGATCGCCGTGCAAACAGGACCGCTGCCCGTTTTTTGGATCTTCTTCTCGAGCTCGCTCACGCCCGTCATGTATTCGTCGAGCTTGCGTTTGTCGGTCGTCCCGAGTTTTGCCGAAAGCGAGTTTGCCTCGCCGAGCACGTAATCCAAAACGCTCGTGCGGTAGATCTTTTGTCGCGCTTGCTCTTCCGCCGTCGCTTTCGGATCGAATCCGCCGAAAAGAATGTCCCACACGACTTGTGGATTGACCGTTTTCGGTAGCGGCTGCGTTTCCGAAGCCCACGAAATGTTCCGTGCGTACGCGCAGCTATATCCGGAATCGCAGTCGCCAGCGCTCGAACCACCGTCGATACCCATCTGCATCGATGGAATGCGCGTCGCTCCGCCAATTTGCGCAGCGGCCACCTGGTCCATCGAAATGCCATTCTTGATGTTGGCGCCCTCCGTCTTGACGACGTGCCGACACGTGAGAAACCCGGCAGTACCCGCAGCATGATCGCCCGGACCATCTGGACGGGCCGGCGTATTCTCGAGCCCCGTCAAGACGAGCACTTTTTGGCGAATGGGCGCGATCGGTTCGAGAATGGACGGCGGCGTGTATTGATCGCCTTGCTCTTTGGGCGTGAAGTTCGCCATGTGGATGCCGTTTGGAACGTAAAACGCCAAAATGCGGCGAATGTCGTTCGGCGCGGCGATTACGCTTTTGCCCATCATCGATTCCAAGAAGGGCAGGGTCAACACTGCGCCGGCACCACCCAGGAACAAGCGGCGAGAGAGCTTATGACGTTTCATTTTCCACCTCCAATCGCCTCACCACGCCGCATGCGGAATGGCTCGCTCGTTGCGATGAGCTTGATCAAGTCGGTAAACGTTTGTCCGCGGTCGCTGAGCAATTTCACGAGATGCTCGAGGTGCACGTCGTCGACCGGGTAGATCCCTCGTCCCAGCGCATACGTCATCATTTTTTCCGTCACGCAATGCGAGAAGCGCGGATCCTGCGCCAAAAGGGCACTCAGCTCGGGCATCCCATTGAATGTCTTTCCGCCCGGAAGCTCGCCCGATGCATCGATGGCGAACCCATTGTCGTCCGTGCGGAACGACCCGATACCGTCGTATTGTTCGAGCCCGAAGCCGAGGTTGTCCATTTCGATGTGGCACGAGGCACAAATCGGATTTTCTCGGTGCTTTTCGAGCCTTTGACGAATGGTGCCCGTCGGCATCTCTTCCGTGACGAGCCCCTCGACGCCAGGCGGAGGCGCTGGCGGCTCCGAACAGAGAAGCTGCGTCAGCACCCATTTTCCTCGTTTGACCGGTGACGTGCGCGTCGGGAACGACGTGACCGTCAAAATGCTCCCTTGCGCCAAGAGCCCTCTTCGTTGCGGATCGTCGATCGTCACCTTGGTGAAGTCCGCGCCCGGCGAGGGCAAACCGTAATGCGTCGCCAGCCGATCGTCGATGTACGTGAAATCGGCCGTGAGCATTTGCGGAATCGGCAGCTCGCTGCGCAGAAACTCGCGGAAGAACAATTTCGTCTCTTGCCGCATCGACGCGCGAAGGTCGTCGTCCCACATCGGGAACGCGTAATAATCCGGCTGGTGGTCGTCGAGCGCCCGCGTGTAGAGCCATTGACCGGCGAAATTGTCGATGAGCGCATCGGCTTTCGGGTCCTGCAACATCCTATCGACTTGCGCTTCGATTTCCGCCGGATCCTGGAGTTTGCCCTCACGGGCCGCGGCAAACAGTGCTTCGTCCGGCATGCTGCTCCAGATGAAGTACGACAGCCGTGATGCCAATTCGAAGTCGTTCAGCGGATGCGCAGGCGTTGCCGAATTCGGATTCGGATCCATCTCCGGACGGAACAAGAAATGCGGCGAACTGAGAATCGCTCGCAGCGCAATCTCCACGCCCATGTCGACCGTTTGCCCCTGGGCTTTCGCTACGTCGACGATCGCCACCAGGCGATCGATTTCCGCAGCAGAAGCGGGACGACGGAACGCTCGCTCGGCAAACTTCTCCAGCACCTGCCGCACGCACGAAACACCCTCGTTCAAGTCGCAGATGACGATTTTTTGACGAATTGGATTGATCCCGACGACCCCGAGCGGCCCTTCGACTTCGATCCAATCGATGATCAAGTTGCGATCGGCACCCGCGTCCGGATCGTAATAATCGTTCAAGAACTCGACCGACACGACCTGCGTTCCCGCAGTGACCTTCGCCGTTGCCGATACGACCTCGGGATTGGCAGAGGTGGAAGCCACGTTGAATGTACCAATCGCGCTTCCGCCCACGACGAGGTTCATTTGCACCGATTCCGGACCCGCTTGCTGCCCCCATACGCGCGCCGAAATCTTGTATTCGCCAGACGACGGGAAATCATGCGTCATCGGCAATTCGCCGCCGCTCCACAAGTTCCATTGGTCGCCCGTCGCCGCGCCCACTTGACCTTGCAGCGTCTCCGCTTCCACGTGCGCCGTTTCAGACGGCGACGGCACGTTCATCGCCTCACGCGCCAAATCCTCGGCCGCACGTGAATACAGCTCGACCTGCAGTGGCGATAATGACAACACGTCCGAAATGTTGTCGAACCCATATCCGCGATCGTCGGCGGGGAAATCCTTTGCTGGCTGCAATGACGTCCCGAGCAGATCGCGCACGGTGTTGTTGTATTCGACTCGGTTGAGTCGATGCATGGTGACGCGTCCCGGATCGCTGGCCGCAGGAGCGGCGTCATCCGAGCAACCGATGGGCAGCGACAACAAGGCACATAGGCCGACGAGTGGCAATGACGAACCACTACGCAGCTTGAAAGCTCGTCTCGATGTGAAGTTCTTTTCGGGCATCATGACCTCCCGGTGGAATGTCGATGATGCATGAAAAGTCGGGTCAGATGTGGAAAAAAGCGCGTCTCAATCCGGTCCGCGCACGCAAAGTGGAAATATGTAACCCAATGAACCAGGGAAATGTCCCAGCGAGCCACCCGTGGCGTTTAGCTCGAAAAATCTGCCCTCGATTGACGTGGGCGTTGAAGACCAAATTTGCCGACCATATTCGATTTCGAACAGTTGATGAACTGCAGGAGCGTCGGCATCTGCTCGCTCGTCGTCGACGATGGTTGCGAGCTCCTTTGCGTTGGGAAGCCGAAAATCGCCATAGGCTCCATCGGGTGCTTTGCGACACGCATCGATTGCACTTCGCCAACTATCCGCGGGCTCGAGCAGTTTTTTCATCCACATGAGTCCGGTGCGAGTGTCACGGACGAATCGATCCTCTTCGCCAGCAATCTCGAATGGACCTGTCTTGAAGGATTCACCATCACTTTTGACACAAAGCGCTCCCACGTGGGTCGAGGTATGATCGGACCGAATGATATATTCCGACATACAGGAAACGCAAAAATCCACGGACCAGTAACGATCGGGGTCGGTGGCATATCGGGTCGACGTCCAGTACGCCGATGCTTGAACGTCGGGGAACGCGTCGGTGTCGATGCGAATCGGCGAATTCGCCCGAAAGTCCAAAATCGATACCAATTCGATGCGTGTCGGAAGCCGATAATCTCCTGGCAATACGTCGCAATATTTGGTCGCAAGCTCGTGACTTTGCGGCTCGCCCGGCAGCCGATACCATACGAGACCCGTAATGGAATCGATGACCTCGTTTCCTGAAATCCGATAAGATGGACGAGCTGTTACGAAGTGACCATCTTGTGGTGCGGTATCGCGTACGGATTCGCATTTCACGGTCATCGTTCCATCCGAGCAGGGAACGGAGAGCGAGTCGGGGAAACCCAAATAAGGCAGGTGTTCTTCGAGACCCGCGATAGGCGCGCAGGAAGCGAGCACGAGCGTGAAGCACGGTGCAATAACCGAAACGCCGAAGCTCGTACGTGCGCGTCGTGATGGTCGGTCGGCGAGGTGAAGGGCAGGCATACCACCAAACTACGCAGATCACGGTACGAAATGTCAAGGCCGAACGCGAGAAACACGCGCTCGGCATGGAGATTCTTTCCCAAGCGGTCGAATTTCGGCTATTCTGCGCCAAAACGTTGGAGAAACTCGACGCATGAACGACAACGCCAAGCCAGAGGGCACGCTTCAGGTTGCCGTGGGTGACGTCGTTGCATGCAAATACCGCGTCGAGCGAGTGCTTGGGCAAGGAGCGATGGGGGTCGTCGTCGCGGCTCGCCACGAAGACCTCGGCCAGAAAGTGGCGATCAAGCTGCTTCACCCGGACGTGAGCGCTTCCGATGATGGGCGCGAACGATTCTTGCGGGAAGCCCGCGCCGCCGCGAAACTCGAAAGCGACCATGTCGTACGCGTTTTCGACGTTGGAACGTTCGGGGACAAACACGCGTACATGGTGATGGAACACCTCGAGGGGTCCGATCTCGAGCGGTACCTCGATGGTCGCGGCCCTCTCGACATCGAAGAGGCCGTCGACTACGTTATGGAAGCGCTCGAAGCGCTCGCGCATGCTCACGCGCACGGCATGGTTCATCGGGACATCAAACCATCCAACCTTTTTCTCACGCAAAGGGTCGATGGCACGCGTCGCGTGAAGATTCTCGATTTTGGCATTTCAAAAACGGATGCCGGGCTCGGTGTGTCGTCTCCGGGCAGCTCCACGCTCACGTCGCCCCACGCCGTATTGGGATCGCCGGCTTATATGGCGCCCGAACAAATTCGAAGCTCGAAAACCGTCGATCAAACGGCCGATATCTGGTCCGTGGGCGTCATGCTTTACGAGCTCACGAGCGGCAAGTCGCCTTTTCTTGGAGAAAGCGTTGGCGATACGCTCGCTCGGGTTCTCATGGGCAACGTGGAGCCGTTGTCGGTAGTTCGTCGAGACGCACCAAAAGAACTCAGCGACGTCGTCGCGCGGTGCCTCGAAATGGACGAGAAAAAACGATTTCAAAACGTCGCGGAGCTTGCGGTAGCCCTCGCGCCGCTCGGATCGTCACGCACGAAGGAATTGCCCGAACGAATTGCCCGAGTGCTCGGTGCTGATATGACCGCGCGGGGTCATCGAGCCATCGGCCCGCTCGATCGAAATGGCGGCGTCGATGTTTCGGCGGAGACGATTGCAGCACCAGCGAAGTCAACAGCGAACGGCACACAAATTACCGCTACGTCCACGGGATCGACGCATGGATTAACGCGATCGTCGCGTACTTATTTGGGCGTTGCGGCGGCTACTGCTTGTGGTGTGGCTATCATGCTGTTCATGACCATGCGTCCCGGTTCGGACGGTCGGCCGCAATCCACGCGGGAGCACGTGCCGGTGGCGATGGAAAGTGTGCAGCAGCCTGCGCCAACGCCCGTCGCGTCACCGAAAATCGTGCCGGTTGGCGTGCCTGATGCACCGACGCCGACGCCGCACGCATCGGCCGCAATGCCATTGCCATCGGCATCGGCTACGATGGCCCCGGTGCATACGATTTCCTCATCGAAACAAATGACGCAGCCAGTTTCGTCGCAATCGAAGAAAACTCCTGCAAAAACACCAACCCCAGGGTATCCCGCCGGCCTGCTCGATGGTCGGGATTGACGAACGATGGTGCATTCTTCAAAGCGTGTTTTCCGAACGAATGGGATTCTTCTTTGCTCGGCGCTCGTGCTGTTCGTCGCGGCGCTTGCTACGTCGAGCCGTGCGCAGGAGAAGCCATCCGATGAAAACCGAGCGCTTGCGGAAGTATTGTTTCGCGATGCCAAGGCGCTTTCCGAAAAGGAACGATTCGACGAGGCATGTCCGAAGTTTCAGGAAAGCCATAGGCTCGATCCGAAGCCCGGGACGATATTGAATTTGGCTGTTTGTCGAGAAAAACAAGGCAAAACCGCCTCCGCGTGGCTCGATTATCTGGAAGCCGCATCGTTTGCGGCTCGAGCGGGGCAAAAGGATCGGGAAACGTTTGCAAAGGATCAGGCCGCAAAGCTCGAGCAGCAGCTTTCGCGGCTCGTCGTGCGCGTTCCCGATGCCACGCCGGGGCTCGTCGTGAAAGTGGACGCGACCATTTTGAATAGTGCGTCATGGGGAACCGCCGCGCCCATCAATCCAGGCGAGCATTTGATCGAAGCGACGGCTCCTGGTCATCAGCCGTGGTCCAAGCCCATGACGATAGAAAAGGGTCCCGTCAATGTCGAAGTGATCGTGCCGAAGCTTCCGCCATTGGTTGAGGAGAAACCGCCCGAGGTCGCTTCACCGAGCGTGGTGATTCCACCTTTGCAAAAGCCGCCCGCGGAAAAGCCCAAAACGCTCCCGCCTCCGGATGTGCCGGGATGGAACAAACCGCTATGGATTGGTGTGGCGACGGGAGCGGCTGGTTTGGCAGGGATGATCGTTGGTACGGCCTTTGGCATGCGTACGCTCGATTTGCGCGATGCGGGCAATGCCGAATGTGGACCGCCGCCCACGACGACGTATTGTACGAAAACGGGACTCGAGCTGCATGCGCAGGCAGCGTCGTCGGCAACGATTTCGACGGTTGGGTTCGTCGTAGGTGGTGTGGGGCTTGGCGCAGGTGCCGTGTTGATCGGGCTTGGATTGCGCAAACCCACGCCTTTGCCGTCACGCGCGTGGGTATTGCCGCACGTGGGTCTTGCGGGCGCAGGCGTTACGGCGGGCTATTCATTCTAGAATGATGCTCACCCCGGATTGAGAAGCAACGTGCAGAAATAGTATTTCCCGGTCACGTCTGGATCTTGCGATTCGGCCCTCACATGCATCGTGACCGACGTCGTCCCCGGGGGAACGTACGCGCTATCGATGTACACGATATGATCCTCGCCTTCCGAGCCCGAACCATTCTTGAGGAAATTCCCCTTGTCATCGAGCAGCGAAACTTGAAGTCCGCGCAATCCCGATCCATCTCGCTGCGCGCTGCAAAACGCCGTTGCGAGTCCAATACCTGCCGGCACGTTGACGGTAAATTTATCGATATCGCCGTCTACGCCCGCTTTCGCGATGTCCCCATTCACCGACGTGATGTGTCCCTCGCCATCGTCCGTGGGTGATGTTTGAATGGGTTGCGGCGCTGCATCGTTCGGCTCGATTTCCTTCGTATTCGACCCGTATTGATAGTGGTCGAAGAAGTAAAAATCGTTTGTCCCCGTCGTTGCGCCCGCGCCGCGAGACAGCGTGAAGAGATACTCCGTTCCTTTGGTGCACGGCATCGTAATCGTGGGAAGCTCGGGATAACCGAAGGTGTAGTCCCAAACCTGTACGTCGGCTGAAGCGATGATCGTATTGGGCGCGGCTTTCGTGGATACTTGCGCCAAAACATTCGCGTCTGCCGTCGATCCGTTCCCTTCCGTGCCCGCTTGGTAGAAACTGAAAACGCACAATGATCGGCCGTCGAACGGCACCTCGAAATCATTCTGCACCATGAACGAAAACGAGTCTTTGTCCGATACGCTCGCGAACGAACCCCATCCAATCGACTGATAACCAGCCGGAGGGATCTCATTGTCGGGAAAACTCACGAGATTGACCAACGTCGATTGCGCCGGAGTGTCGTTGGGTTCGGAATCGACCGAAACGAGCGCCGCACCTGGATTGATCTCGAATCCGCCGAACGTGTAATCGAAGTTCGTGATGAATTCGGGCAGCGAGCACACGTCTTCCCCGAAGAGCACATAACATTCGCTTACTTCGATGCAATACGTGCCGTCTTCCGGCACGATGTACAGAAGCTCGCTGTTGTTGCTGAACGCACCGTCGTCGTTTCGGGCAATTTGAGTTTTCCCATCGGGGCCATAGAGCGTAATCACGGAATCAGGGTACGCCTCGCCATAAGGATCCTCGTCTGGTTTGCTGTTCGCGCCGAGGAAAATGGATTGTCCTTTTTCAGCTCGACTTTGTAATAGTCGCGATCCACGGCCACCGGATCGAGCTTTCCGGCTGCATCGTCCATCGCGCCGAGCACATAGGGGACGGCTGTATCACAGCTCGTATTGCCGTCCATGTCGACGCCTTGTGAACCACCAGCCCCGCCTCCTCCAACATTCTCTCCACCTTGCCCCCCGCTTCCGCCAGACGGAGTCGTGGTGTTGTCATTGTCGCAACCTGCACTGCCTGCAGTGAAAGCCGCGAGAGCCGCAAGCATAATTCCGTAAAGATGCCTCGAACGCATGGTGCCTCCGATGAAAGAATTCTTCGTGTGCCGATGGCCGGCAGCACGTATCCACTCGTCATCCCTACATCCGTGCGATGTTTTCTTCAAGTGCGCCGTGGCGGTCGGGTGATTGTGAGCACTGCCCGCTTTTTGATCTTTCGTCGGGGCTTTCCCCAGACCGCTTTCTCCGATAACCTGCGCGCACATGCGAACCTTCACCACCGACGGTCCGTGCGAATCAGCGCGTCACTACCTTCTGCCCGCGGCGCCTCGGCTTGCCGAAGCGAAATGCCTCGTTGATCAAGGTGCGTATTTCGTGTTGCGATCGCCCGGACGAACGGGAAAAACCACGGCGCTTCGTGCGCTTGCCGAGACGCTCAATGCCGAAGGACGTCATGCGGCGCTCGTGTGTTCCGCAGCCGTTGCATCACCAGCGCGCAGCGACCTCGTGCTCGTCCAAGAAGCTCTGCTTTCTGCAATTCGCATCGCTGCCGAACAGGATTTGCCGTCCGCGCTACGTCCTCCGCCATTTCCCGCGTCCGCCGATGCCACGCGCCTATGGGAAGGACTCAGCGCTTGGGCACGCGTTTGTCCTTTGCCCATCGTCCTCTTCTTCGACGATGTCGATAGCCTCCACGGCAGCGCCCTCGAATCCGTTCTCCGGCAATTGGAAGCGGGTTTTTCCAGGCGCCCGAGTCATTTCCCGTGGTCGATTGGTTTGTCATGCCAATTCGATCTGCATGAAAATGCTCCCCGGATGCCGGACGATTCCACGAAAATTGCTTCCGCAGGACCGTTCGAACGGTTTTGGGCGTCGCCCGTGCTTCCGCCATTCACCGAAGATGAAATTCGTGCGCTTTATTCGCAACACACCGTCGAAACGCAGCAAGTCGTGGACTCGGGTGCCGTGACATTCGTGCGCAAGGCTTCCGCGGGACATCCCTTTTTCGTCCAGGCGCTCGGACGCGAAGCTGCGGAAATGGTCCCGTGTCCAGGCACCATCACGAAGTCACACATGATTGCCGCGTTTCGCCGCCTCGTCGATCAAGGCGTCTCGTCAATCGACGCTTTGGAATCGCGCCTGATTGAATCGCGCGTGCGCCGGGTCATCGAGCCATTGCTTGCCGGAACAGCCGAAATCGCCTCGGCGTCCGAAGACGATGTGCGGTTTGTCCGGGATATCGGCCTTGTTGCCAAGGACGATCCCGCACGAATCGAAGGACGAATTCATCGAGCCATCATCCCGCGCCTCCTCGCAAAATGCGCAAAGCGCGCCTTCACCGACGATCCGTCGCAGTTTTTCCTGACGGACGGACGGCTTGCCGTCGAGCCACTCCTGCACGGGTTTGCCGTGTTTTACGCGACGCACGGCAATGAGCTTCTCGACGCCATCGCCTATCAAAAAGTCGCTCCAGAGCTCGTTTTTCTCGGATTCTTGTACCGCATGCTCGAAGGGCGCGGCACCATCGACGTGGATTACGGTTCGTCCCGAAGGCGCATCGACGTCACCCTTTCGGTGCCAGCCGTCAAAAGCTCGTCCGATTCGAATACGGAAAACGCCGAGCAGCGGGAAGTGTTCGTGCTCGTGTCACGACGAAAAGGGGATTCCGGCTTGAAAACGCGCGGTCTCGTATGGCTGGAGAATGCACTCGAAGATCAATCGACCGAGTCGGGCACGCTCGTCGTTTTTGATCGTCGTGACAAACACGCGTCGGTGCGACGCATCGAGCTCCGAGAAGCGACGACGATCAAAGGAAAAACCGTGCGATTCTTACGCGCGTGAACGTTTCAGCTCGCCTTCGTGCTGAAGTCGACGATCTGATGAACCGTCCACCGGCTTGAACCGGCAACGATGAGCTCACTGAGCTGCTTCTGATATTCGGCCTGATAGGGCACAGCAGCCATGTCCCTCCAGGCGCTTTCGAGATCATCCAAGCCGTCGATCCTCACTTCCAACTCGATATCCGTATCGCCCGCCCCGATGCCACCCGCGACGATGCGGATCGATCCCGGTCGCCAGCCAATCCGGTTGGCAACGTCGATTTCCCATCGCTGCAGCAGCTTCAGGCAATCGTCCTTGTGTCCAAACCGAGCCGTCAAATGCCAACGCGCTACGTACATGATCCGGCTACCTTTCTCACTCGTTCGTCAACTTCCCGGGACGCTCGAACGAGCACGTCCCCACGCGCGCGCAAGCATAACCCGCCCCGTGAGATCTCGCGCAGGAAAAACATAAAAAGCGCGTGACGCAACGCGTTGTTATGGCGTGCCAAATGTAATCGGAACGTCATTGCCGAGTGCCGAGGAGAGCGAACGGTCCTCGTCACGAATGAGATCCACGCCATGGGACGCGAATCGAAGGGCAGCGGCACGTGCTCGACCATCACCATCGTGAGCGAGCGTGTGCGCTGCGCTGCGCACGAGAAGCGCAAGCTCGAGCGATCGGCCGAGCGTCAGGGCGAACCTTCGCGCGCCCGATTCTACGCCGAGCGGGTCTTTCGCAAACGTACGGGCGAGCCATTCTGCCGCGTGTTCTGCTGCGGAAACGGCCTGCGCTCCTGCCGACCGCAAAGCATCGTCGTTTGCAGATGCGGCGAGCGTGCGGACCTCAGCCAGCAGATCCTCGAGCGGTCCTTCTTTTTGAATGGCTCGAAGCGTGTCGAGCGACAGCACGTTCGTCGTGCCTTCCCATATCGGAAGCACTTGAGCGTCGCGATAGAGCCGCGGGATCCCCGTATCTTCGACATAACCCGCGCCTCCAAAACATTCGAGCACTTCGCTCAGCACGGCCACGGCTTGTTTGCCCGTGGTCAGTTTCGCGAGCGGCGTGACGAGGCGGAGCAGGCGTCCTTCCGATTCCGTGATCACGCCGGTTTCTTCGCGTCCCAGAAGCTCGACGGCCCGGAAATGCAAGGTGAAACGCGCCTTCGGTTTCGGCCTGCAATCCAGCGAGCGTGTCGGCGTGCAGTGGTTTGTCCGTTAATGCGGCGCCAAACTGGACGCGTCGCTTGGCATAATCTCGGGCGAGCGCTACGCCTCGACGCATCCCCGCGGCTGCACAAACGGCATTCCACGTGCGCGTGATGTTGAGCATTGGCGCAATGTTGCGAATCCCATCGGAAGTACCTCGAACGGGGTCGCCAGTGTTCCGTCGAGCGTCAATTCCGCGGTTGGCACTTTACGCGTTCCGAGTTTGTCCTTCAGACGATTGACCAAAATGCCGTTCATTCGTCCATCCGAGCCAAACACTTCGACGAAAAACAAAGCCAGGCCTCGGCCGCCGGAGGGATTGCCTTCGGGCCGTCCGAGCGTCAGTGCCATTTGTGACGTCGTTGCCGACGTGAACCATTTCGTTCCGTACAATCGATAACGACCATCCTCGGCGGCGCGCGCCACGGTCTCGGTCAAACCCACGTCCGATCCGCCCGTGCGTTCCGTCATCCATTGACCGCTCGTCCACGCTGTTTCGGGATCTCGCGACGTGAGCCGCTTGTACGCGTGTGCGGCAAAGTCGTTCTCGTCGTGCACGTTGCGATGTACGAGCAGCGTCTTGGCGGCTCCGTCGGTCATTGCGAGCGGACACGTGTAGACGTCGGTGGATGGATCGAACAAGTACACCATCGCGAACTGATGGATGCGCGAAGCTTCGCCGGACTGTTTCTCGTAGGCCGCGGCGACGAGCCCGTGTTCGGATGCGATGCGTGCCGCTTTTTTCCATAGAGGCGACACTTCGATGTGATCTTGCCGTTTGCCCCACGCATCCCACGACACGAGCCGCGGTTCGTTCAGCCGATCTTCGAGCTGCATGCGATACAGCTCATTGCCTGCGAGCTCTCCCATCGCTCGCAATTCCGGAGCGACCCGAGCGTGCACATCGGGCGAAAGCGTGCGCTTCAGGTAGGCACCGAGCACGCGGTCGTCATCGAACTGGTTTCCGAGCGTAGGGGGGGATTGGTAAAAAGCCATGATTTTCAGGTCGGGCAAGGCAAACGGGCAATGTACTTATTTTTCCTGGGAATCCAACCACGCGGCAAAGTCAGCCGGCGAGTGGTCGAAACCGAGGGCTATCACACGTTCCGCGCCCAGCTCGCCTACACGATCTGCAAGCGTCTTCTGTTCATCTGCGGTCAGCGATCGACCGAGTCGTTGAGCGACGATGTTCTCGACCAGCTCTCGCTTGATCTGCGGTTCGAGCTCTCGCTTGATCTGCGGTTCGAGCTCTCGCTTGATCTGCGGTTCGAGCTCCTTGCGGAATTCTTCGCGGAATTCTTCCCTATCTTTTTTCCTCTCTTCGCGGGCCCACGTGAGAAGGTCCATGACGAACTCCTTCAGCTCCCCATTCGGCAACGATTGGGGTCGTGCAAGTCGAATTGTACCCGTCTGACCCAGCCTGTTGCAAGGTCTTTCTCCCAGGCATCGTCAGGCATGGCGTCGATCTCGCGTAGGGCTTGTCGGCGGACGGGCGGATGACCAAGCAGTCGCAAGAGGACGGTATCTCGCGTTTTGGGCAGCTCGCCGACGACGACGATGGACACATGCCAATCGCGCGTCGCGGTGGTGTAACACCCAGACAAACCGTCGATCTGCCTGAAGTCGAAGCCATCGGCGACGCTTTGGGGTTTTCCCGCGCAAATGTGCCAAAGCCACGGGATCGGCAGAGCCCGTTTTTCGCGCATCTCGAGCACCCGGAGCCAAGCGTGCCGCTTGTAGAACGAGTCGTGGAATTCGCGCTTATCGACAGTGTCGCTCCAAATTTCGATGACCGTCGGCTCACTCGTAATGGCACGCAGCGCGCCCGTGAAGACCGGCGCGCTACGTCGTTTTGCTACGTCCGGGACGAACCAGAGATCGAGCCGCATGGCATCCGTGGGCGGAATTTCGACCTCCATGACGGCGCTACCATGCAGCTCGACTGTGCCATGCACGAGGTTTTTGCCAAACAGATCCAATCGCTGACGAACCATGGAGAAGGCCGAGTGTGGCAAAAGTCGAGATGTTGTCGAGAGGTTTTTCCGACTGGGACGAGTTTTTCCGAAGTGGTTTGTCCGTGTGGTCGTTTACGGACAATACCTCGTGGCGGGATTGACCGAGTTGCACGTGTTCAGCGATGCGTTTTGACCTTTGGGCACGCTCACGGTTTCGATGTGAATGTGCGGTCCGGACGAACACCCGGAATTCCCGCTGTACGCCAAGAGCTGTCCTTGCTCGACGTGCGTTCCATTCGCGATGCCCCCGGGCAAACCGTCGATGTGCAGGTAATAGACGAAGAAGTCCTTGTTCGAATCGTTCGGATCGCCGCAATCGGACTTCAGTTTCACGTAGTTGAACGAATTCCAGCAGCTCGAGCTGCAACCATTGTTGTAACAGTTGGGGAACCCGAGCGCACTACCGACGACCGTTCCTGCCATGGGCGCATAAATGGGCGTGCCGACCGGCGTGCCCAAATCAATCCCGTAATGACTCCCGCCCGCACCACAAGCGCTGTACGATTGCGTGAGCACCCCCGGTGGTTTCGCGACGCAGCACGATCCGCTGCCAGTGGACTTGCACGAATCAGGCGTGCCGGGAGGATTCAATTGACAACCCGCGGGGCAATCGGTCTTGCCCGCCGTCATCTTGTTTTGACAATTGTAAAGCGCATTGGCATCGCCCCGATCGTCGCGCCACAATAAAGCCCATTGCCCGATACCGCATTCGCACACGGATCTCCGCCGGTTTTGCACGCATCCGCCACGCCCGGCGGATTGACTTGACAACCATTGGGGCAATTCTGCTTGCCGGCCGTGGATCCATTTTGGCAATTGTAAAGCGCATTGGGATCACCTCCAGCGAGCGACCCGCCGCAATAAGCTCCGTTGCCGGACATCGCCGATGCGCAAGGATCCTGCTGCATTTGCACTTTGCACGCGTTGTCTACGCATCCAAGCTCGCACGGCGTCGCGTTCGTCGTGCTTCCGCCGCTGCACGTGTAAAGGCTGCCGTGATCGGCCAAGCCCCCGAGCGCCGAGCCACAATGCTTCCCATCCGCGGCTCCTGCACAAGGATCCGTCGATCCGCCGGACGAGCTCGATGAGCTGCTGCTCGCGCTCGAGCTGCTGCTACTGCTCGAAGTCGTCGCTCCTCCTGCACCATTGCCCCCGCCGCCCATTCCGCCGATACCGCCCATTCCACCGCCGCCGCCCGCATTGACGCTCGATCCGGTCCCCCAACCATCGCCGCCATCGCCGCCTCCATCACCACCAGTGCCCGTCGATGCGGCGCCGTTGCAGCCACCGAACGAAAACAACATCAAGCCGGCCAGCGTGGCGCCTAACGCGCCGCAAAAGCTTTTGTCGTATGAAGCCATGAAGAACTGCCTCCTCAGCCGTTCTTCTATCACCAGGTGCATCGCAACTGTCCGGAATCGTTCGGCTGCCCGCGGAAAAATATGTACTTGACTTTTCCGATGCGACAACTTAGAACGCCTTCCCGTGAAGTTGTCCAACAAGGGCCGCTATGGAGTGCGTGCGCTTTCGACATTGCGTTTCACAACGAGGGTCGTGCCACGCAGATTCGAGAGATTGCCGATCGGGAGACGATTCCCGTGCGTTTTCTCGAACAGATCTTCCAGGATCTGAAGAAGGCCGGTCTCATCGGCGCCAAACGCGGACCTCGCGGTGGGTATCATTTGGCCCGGCCTGCGGCGGAAATATCGCTCGGTGATGTGTTTCGAGCGCTCGAAGGCCCCATCGTCGTATGTTCTTCCGATGAAGAAGCGCGAGACGCTCGGCCGGGTCCCGACGCGCCGGCAGCCGCGTTCAAGCAGCTTGCAGGCAATATCGAATCTTGTTTCGACTCCATATCCATTGCCGACATTTGTGAAAAAGGCGTTTCTCTCGGGGTTCGTCGGCGCGGACGTGACCGCGCGACGTACGTGATTTAGGTGCGCTCGATGAACGAACCTGCTCGTTTGCCGCCGCTGCCATCTCACCCTCGCGTGGTGAGCTCCGTGCTCGACCTCATCGGCGACACGCCGCTTTACGAGCTCCGGAACATCGATCGCGAAACGCCTCGAGGTCGCGTGTTTGCCAAGGCGGAACAATACAATCCTGGCGGGTCGGTCAAAGATCGAATTTGCCTCGCCATGATCGAAGAAGCCGAACGCAATGGAGCGCTCGTCCAAGGCGGCGTCGTCGTGGAACCGACGAGCGGCAATACGGGGATTGGTCTCGCCGTGGTTTGCGCGGCCAAAGGCTACCGCTGCATTCTCACGATGCCCGCCAGCATGTCGCTCGAACGAAGGCAACTGCTCGAAGCGTATGGCGCCGAAGTCATTTTGACGGAACCCGAAGCGCAAATGGAAGGGGCGATCGCCAAAGCTCGCGAAATCGTTGCTTCCACGCCATTGGCGTTTTCCCCTGGTCAATTCGACAATCCGCAAAACCCCCGCGTGCATGCAGAAACGACGGCCCGCGAAATCCTGCATGCTCTCGCCAATGAACGCATTGACGCATTCGTCGCCGGCGTCGGCACGGGCGGCACCGTGAGCGGCGTCGGTGAAGTGTTCAAAAAACGAAAACCTGCGCCGCGTATCATCGCGGTCGAACCGGAAACCTGCGCCACCATTTCTCGCGGAGAACGTGGACCCACCAAAATCCAGGGTCTCGCGGCCGGGTTCGTCCCGGAAAACTATCACCCCGACGCCGTGGACGAAGTGCGCACCGTCGGCGATCTCGCCGCGTACGACACCAAGGTTCTTCTGGCCAAACGCGAAGGGCTCCTCGTGGGCATCAGCGCCGGCGCCTCCGTACGCGTTGCGCTCGACGTCGCACGCGAGCTCGGCCCATCGTCCACCGTCGTCACCGTTCTGTGCGACACGGGCGAGCGTTATTTCAGCCTCGACGAATACTTCAGGTAGTTTGACCACCAAGCATCACATAGACTCTGGAGACAAACATGGCAACCGTTCGTATTCCCACTCCACTGCGCACGCTCACCGGGGGCAAGGACGAAGTCGAAGCGTCGGGCACGACCGTCGGCGAGCTCGTCGCAGACCTCGAAGCGAAATATCCGGGAATTCGAGATAGGCTTCTCGACGAAAAGGGCGTTCGCCGCTTCATCAACATTTTCGTCGGCGACGAGGACATTCGGTTCCTCGACGGGCTCAAGACCGAATTGAAGGGACACGAGCAAATTTCCATCGTTCCGGCCATTGCCGGTGGCGTGCGGTGATGCGCTCGTCGCTCGTGCGATCACGCCGCCTTCAATCGGTGACGGAGGCGGTTGGCAATACGCCGCTCGTGCGGCTCGAACGTGTTGCGCGTGATGCGCCGAGCGTCGAAGTGTACGCCAAGCTCGAGTTTGCCAATCCGGGCGGGTCGGTCAGGGATCGCGCTGCGCTTCGAATGATCACGAAAGCGCTCGAAGAAGGAAAGCTCGGCGGCGGCAAGATCCTCATCGATTCGCCGAGCGGCAATACGGGTGTCGCGTATTCGCTCTTCGGCGCGGCGCTCGGCATTCCCGTGCGCCTCGTCATGCCGTCGAACGTCAGCAAAGCGCGCAAAGACATTGCTCGAGCGTTTGGCACCGAAATCATCTTCAGCGATCCCATGGAAGGATCCGACGGTGCCATTCGACTCGTGCGAGAAATCGTCGCGAAGGATCCCGAAACATACTACTACCCTGATCAATACTCGAACCAAAACAATCCTTTTGGCGCATTACTACGGCACGGGCGTTGAAATTCTCGATGCCGTCGGCGATCGCATTACGCATTTCGTGGCGGGACTCGGTACGACCGGTACGATCGTCGGTACGTCGCGGCGATTGAAAGAACATACGCGGCCCATTCGCTGCATGGCGGTCGAGCCGGACGAACCCCTGCACGGACTTGAAGGGCTGAAGCACCTCGAATCGTCGCTCGTGCCGGAAATCCACGATCGAAATGCGTACGACGAAACGCTCCGGGTATCGACCGAAGATGGCTGGGACATGGCCGATCGGCTTGCGCGCGAGGAAGCTTTGCACGTGGGGCATTCGAGCGGTGCGGCGGTGTTTGCCGCGGTGGAAGTTGCCAAAAAGCTGCATCGCGAACAAGGCGGCGGGTGTGTGGTGACCATCGTGTGCGATCGCGGCGACAGGTACTTTGCTCCAATGAAATGGGAGAAACGTTATTTATGGTGAATGATGTTCCCTGGACGGGCGGCAATCTTTCGATTACGCGCAGCGCGCTCGAAGTCGTCGAAAAGGACGCCCTTCGAGGTTACGCGGCGGACGAAGAAGCGTGTGGATACCTGCGGGGCCCAGCGGATTCTCCGCTTTTGTGTGACGAATGCGTCGTCATGACGAACGTGGCGAACAAGCTTCACGCCATCGATCCAGAACGATATTTTCGTACTGCACGAACTTTTTTTTCATTCAATGAAAAGAAATTCGACGATGCCGTGCGAACTTCGGCGGCCGAAGGCAAACCCGTCAAAGTCTTGTACCACTCGCACCTCGATGCAGGCGCCTATTTCAGCCCCACGGATGCGGCGGTCATGAGCATGGGGCAGCCGCCGGAGACCGAGGGAGGCGCGATCTCGATGGGGACTGGTCCTGCGTGGCCGCTCGCGTTTCTCGTGACGAGCGTGCGAGCAGGCAAAATCGACGAGCATCGGCTCTTCGTGTGGGATGCATCCGCGCGATCGTTTGTCGCAACGAACCTGACGATCGTCGATGGATGAAGCATCGTGAGCGGCTTCGTCGTATGGTTCACGGGTTTGTCTGGGGCAGGCAAGAGCACGCTTGCCGCGCTGCTTGCGTCGGCTCTTCGTGGACGCGGCGTACATGTCGAAGTGCTCGATGGCGACGAAGTTCGGACGCACCTGTCCAAGGGGCTCACGTTTTCTCGCGAAGATCGCGATACGAACATCCGCCGCATCGGGTTTGTCGCCAAGCTCCTCGCGCGTAGCGGAGCGTGCGCGATCACGGCTGCGATAAGTCCCTTTCGGGCGATTCGCGACGAACAACGAGCGCAGGCTGGAAGGTTTGTCGAGGTCTACTGCTGTTCGTCCATCGAAGCGCTCGCGGCGCGTGATCCCAAGGGTCTTTACCGCAAGGCGCTGGCTGGGGAAATCAAGGGTTTTACCGGGATCGACGATCCGTACGAGGAACCTTTGGCGCCCGAGGTCGTGGTGTACACGGATCGCGAGACGAAAGAGGAGAGTCTCGCCAAGATCCTTGCAACGCTCGAACAGCGTGAATACATCGCGGCGCGCGCGGCTTCGGCTGTTCAGTTGTCGTCGCTTGCGGCGCCGCATGGTGGGCATCTCGCGCTGTGTCGAGTGGCGGGGGAGCGAGCAGAAGCGCTCTCGGAAGCGGCGCGAGCCCTGCGCGTGATCGAATTGGATGCGGAGAGCGAGGTCGACGTCGAGCTCTTGGCGACGGGTGCGTATTCGCCGCTCGAAGGTTTTTTGACCTCAAAGGATTGGCTACGCGTCTTTGCCGAGATGCGTTTGGAAAATGGTTTGCCTTGGCCGGTCCCTGTGGGTTTGCCCGTGTCCGATGATGTGGCGCGTGATCTTCGTCCGGGTGCCGAAGCGGCGCTTCGATCGCGCGATGGGCGTCTTTTGGGTGTGATCGACGTCAGCGACGTGTATTGTCCGGAAGAACTCGTTCGAGGTCGAACGATGGTGGGTCCGTTTGGCGAGGCCGATCCGGAAATGCTGCGACAGCGTGCGCGTAGTCGTCTTTTTGTGGGCGGCAAGGTTCGGGTGTTCGGCGAGCATGCGCTACGTAATGGAGTCGAAGTCCGAACGCCGGCGGAGACGCGTGCGTCATTCGAAGCGTTGTCCTTGCGGTTTGTCGCGGGCATGCGTACGCGCGTGCTTCCGCGCCGCGCGGAGGAGCATGTGGCGCGTATGGCGCTCGACGTGGCGGGGGGGCTCTTGTGGCAGGTGCTGGACGGTTCCGATCGCGTGCCGCTGCCTGCGCGGCTTTCGTGTCACGAGGTGCTCATACAAAAATATTTTCCTGCCAAACGCGTTGTGTCGACTGCGGGGCTCGGAGGGTTTGCCGTGGGATCGCGGGCTGCGATTGTCGATGCAATCGTATGTCAGAATCATGGATGCTCGCACGTCGTGTTGGGGCAGGGGACCAACGTGGATGTGCGTGACGCATTCCGCCTATTTGCCCCGGGTGAGCTGGCGATCGTGCCGCTCGTATTCGATGACGCTGGGTTCTGTTCCGCGACAAACTCGATGGTGACGGCCCGAAGTGTGCCGGAGGGTGCGGCGATGGCGACGTTATCGGAGGCGGAGATACTCGATAAGCTTGCAGCCAGCGAGCCGATTTCGGGAGACGTCGTTCGGGATGAGGTGGTCGGCGTACTTGCGCGTGCGTTGACGACGACGGATGGAACGAATGTAGAATTAGCTACCAGACCTTGAATCTGGGGCTGGATGACACCTTGTTACCGCGTCGAATACGTCACTTGCACGAATCCAAAATCGTACGCCTTCGACCGCAATAGCGTCAGCTTCACATCCTTGTCGAGTTTTCCGAACAATGGTCGCCCTTCGCCGAGCAGCACCGGTATCAACGTAATCGTCAGCTCGTCAATCAATCCCGCCGCCAAAAATCGTTGAATCGTTATCCCGCCGTCCACGTACAAATGCGTCGCACCCTCCGTTTCCAAGCGTCGCATCAATGCACCCGGCGCCTCCGATGAACACGAGACCGTTTTCGTCAACTCCGCCGGAATCTCGACCGGCCGGCTGCTCAGCACCACGACGCGTTTGTCCCCGTACGGCCACGGGTCGAACGTGCGCCATATCGAACGAATGGCGACCCATCACCAGCACATCGACCGAATCGGCGAAAGCCTTGTAACCACAATCTTCGCCCGGTGGAATGGTTGTATTCGCTTCGTTCAGCCAATCGATGCTGCCGTCCTTGCGAGAAATGAATCCATCGAGGCTCGTAGCAATGAATACGGAGGCGCGGATTGTCATGGGTGGTTCAACCTTCGGAACCGCGCACCGTACACGAAATTCCGGACATCTCGCAACCGTCGACGCGACACGCGGACGCTGCGCCTTTGACCGCCCTCACGTGAATGACTCACGCAAGCAACGAATCCGATGCGTGGAAAGCTCTTCGCGTCTATGCTCCTGCCCCCCAGCTCGGCTCGCTCCATTCATCGAGGAAACGTGGCGATTTGTCCGGACAGACCCGATCGTGAAGTGCGCCGCACAAGGGCGGCACGATGGATCATGTCGACGAACATCCACGCATGGCTCATCGCCGTCGCAGTCCTCTTCGCTGCACCTGTCGCATCTGCCGATCTCGTCGAAGATGCCGATCGCCTCGCAACCGAATGGACTCGGCGTGGCGCCCGTACGCACCGGCCGAAGCCTGTTTTTGCCGAGCACGGGCAAACCAGGATCCTCGAGATCGAACCGAACGTGCTCGATGCCGCAGCCCCAGGTTGCATCACCGTCGCTTTGCTTGGTGCACCAACCATCGACTACGTTGCCACGCCCCTGCGCGATGGCATGCCGCTCGATGTGCTCCCCTTGCCCGATGGTCACCCCGCGCTTTCGCTCGATGCGGAAAGCACACGCAGCGGCATCGGTGTCGCGACGCTGACGCGTTGCAACCAAGAGCGCAAAGAGCTCGCGCGTATTGCCGTCACCATGCGCTCGCCTCGAGGCGCCATCGACACCGTCGTTGCGCGTGCGGCATCGTCGCTCGGTGACGCGCGCGAAGTGCTTTCGGAACGCGTCGCAGGGGTCGTCGCCCCGCGAGGCAATCCCGGCAGACCGCTCGAACCAGGGCCGCTCGCCGAACGTGTCGTGCGCGCCCGAACAGCGAGCTCGTGCCAAGCGAGGCAGTCCTTTTCGCGCGTTTCCGTCGTCGCGATGCCCGAAGGGGCCGGACAAACCCGGCTGCGTTTGTCCGAGGGTTGTCACCGCATTTCCGTCATGGCCGCGGTGCCGACCTCCTTTCCGCATCAAGCCACCGACGTCGACGCCGAGGTGCGAGACGATTCCGGTCGTGTGCTCGCTCGTGATCGCGCCGAAACCGCGGATGCTCGGCTCGACTTCTGCGTGGGTGAACCGTCGCGCGTTGCCGTCGTGTACGGCGGCGCATCCGGCGCCGTACCCGTGATGGTGACGGACGCCGCGTGGCCTTTGCCCGAGGCCATTCCAAATCACTGGGGCGCTCGCGTACGTGCCGGGTTTGCTCTCGCATTCAGGCGAAGGAGTGCTCCCGCTCCGACGACGCCCGCCGCGTTCGAGTCCATGGGTTCGTCGGGACCAACGATGATTCCCGTATCCATCGAACCCGGTCGTTGTTACTTTGCAGCGGTGTCGGTTCTTCGCGGCGAACCTCGCGGCATGCGGATCCATGCGACGGTCGGGGATCGGTTTGTCCGAGATGATGTCATCGACAGGCCTGAAGGAGCGGGTCTCGCCTTCTGTTCAGAAAGTGAAGGCGCGGCTCGGATCGAAGTCGATGCGCGCGGAAGCAACGTCTTCTGGGTATTTGCACTATTTCCGCTCGGTGGGGGCTCGACCTGATGCGCTCTTCGAAAACGATCGCGCACGCTACAGCCGTCTTCGTCGCGCTCGTGTGTACGAGCTGCGGCGCTGCGGTAAAACCTGCGCGCTCGCCGAAGGAAACAAAAATAAAAATCCTTCCCGAGCATGCCGATGCAGAGGCGCTTCTCGTGACGGATGCGGCGCGCGCTCGCGAAGCTGGTGCCGGACCACTCGAAGTCGTCTCGTCGACGTATTTGTCCGAGGGAGATCGGACAGGCGCATTCATCTCCATTCCCGATGAATCGTGTGCTCTCGTCATCGCACGAGGCTCCGCATCGGTGGTCGATGTCGATCTCTTTGCGTACGAAGACGATGGAGCAACCTTTGGCGTCGACGAATCGAGCGATGCGCGCCCGGCCGTCTTGATTTGCCCTCCGCATCCGCGGCGTCTGTTCGTTTCGGCGCGAGTCGTTTCGGGCGGCGGGCTCGTTGGAATTGGTGTGCAGGCGCTACCCCCGGCGGCCACTTCTGCGGTGGAAAAAGTGGCTGGCACCCGCGGGCGTTCCGGAGGTGAAACCGGGCGCCTCGAAGCGTGGCCGGGCCTCGAAGCGAAGCTGCTCGCGCATCGCGCGTGGCTGGGAGGCGCATGGGAGGACGTACGGCGTGCAGCGCTGCCCGTTGCACCTCGAGCAGCAACACGCATGACCGTGCCGCTCGAGCCCGACAGGTGCCTCGATGTCTTCGTTTCGCCGGGTGAAGAAGTGGGTTCGCTCGAAGTCGTGGCGGAAGATGCCGCGGGACGCATCGTCGCTCGGGGTCGTGATCGAGGTCGTGATCGAGCGCTCGTGCTTTGTTCGGCCTCGTCTGCGGAGATTTCGATCGCCGTGCGGCCTCGGGCATCGACGGGCGTCGTTGCGGTCGTCGCGAGTCGTTCTCGGCTTGGCGCGGCTGGATTCATCGAGCCTTGTGCGCGTGCCGAATACGTCACGGAGCCGCGTGAGTTATCGGAAGCGCGTGCGGACCTCGACAAACGCTTGGTGGACAAAGGGTATGGCGCGGCGAAACTCGTGACGACGGCAGCCGCAAAACTCGGAAGTCGAACGCCCATTGCGGTGGACCTACCTGCGGGCTGCTCGAGGCTCGATGTCATTGCGGGCAAACCACTCGCCGATGTGGGTGCGGCGTTATGGGACGAACGCGGCGTGCTTTTGGCAGAAGGACGGGGAGGGGCAGGGGTGACGCTTTTTGCATGCGGCGCGGGCGGGCCGGCAAGAATCGACGTCGAGGCCTATTCCCGGCCGGGGCCGTACGCCATCGAGTTACGTAAGGACAAACTCGCGCCGCCGCTGCTCGTCGCGCACCCTTGGGCTGCCAGCCGCCTTCTTGCCGTGCTCGATGCTGGAGGTGTACGCGCTTCTGCTGCGTCTGCTGCGGGCTCTGTGCATTTGTCTCTCGATGCGAGCAGTCGCGCCACCCTTCCCATCGACGTCCCAGCGAAGGCGTGCGTCGAAGTGGTTGCTGCGCTGGATCGCGTCGGCGCGGGTCTCGACATGCGTTTGGCCGATGCTTCTACTGGCGAAAATACCGTAACGCGTGGTAGGTTTGTCGTGGCCGATCGTCGATGTGCATCCGACGTGCCTGCGAAAGCCATTGCGGAATTTCGTTTGTCGGCGGGCAAAGCCGATGCGCTCGTCTTCATGCGGACGTTGCCGGATTGAGCGTGCCGCCATAGTGAGATCGAAGAGGCGATCACATGCGTTCGGAAAAGTCGGCAAGGTGCTGGCTGCCATCCGAGTCCGTTGAGGTTTCCGTGGACGAGTGCCCTCACGCATGAAAGCCGGGCGTATTTTTTTTCTCGTACCCTCCCCGCGTTCGCCTTTGAAGCGCTATGCTCGTTGCGATGTTTCGGCCAAGCCTCCTCGTCGTACTGTCGGTGCTGGGCGCATGTCACCAGATCGAGCCCGCCCCGCCTCCTCTTCGCCCGCGAAATTCCGATGCGGCGAATGCGCAGCCTGCTCCTTCCGCGACCGAACCCGGGGGGCACCATGCGGCAGCGGAGCCTTCGCCTGCTGGGGCAATTGCACCGCGAGTGGCCGTGGAGCAAGTGGAACCCGGGCAGGAGGCGCTTGCTCAGGCGATCCTCGAGGCGTCGAAGCCGTCGATGTCCGAATGTCGAGCCAATTCGGGCGGCGGTACGATTCGCCTGCGCGTCGTCGGGACCAAGACCTCGGCGCGCATTACGATTGATCCTGGGTCGACGGGCATGAGCGATTCGATGCGCCATTGCGTGCTCGAAGCATTGTCGACGCTCGACGTGCCCGATACGCTTTCGCGAGGGAGCCCGTCCATGGCCCCGTCGGCGGGTTTTTCCTCGATCATTGCGGTGAATTGGTAATGCCCGCCAGCGTACCCGTTTCTTCGCTCATCTGCATACCCGAATTCGAAAAAGCTGCTCGATCGGCGCTTTCTCGAATGACATGGGATTATTATCGTTCGGGGGCCGACGCCGAACGCACGCTTCGAGAAAACGTTCGCGCATATCGCCGCTGGGAAATCCATTATCGCGTTCTCGTGGACGTGTCGCTGCGTGATCTGTCGACGAGCGTTCTTGGCATTCCCGTGTCGATGCCCATTTTGATCGCTCCAACGGCGTATCACCGTTTGGCGCATCCCGATGGCGAATTGGCGACGGCGCGCGCCGCCGCCGAAGCCGGCACCATTTACACGTTGTCGACGCTTGCGACGACATCCATCGAAGACGTCGCACGCGTATCCCAGGGCCCCCTTTGGTTTCAGCTCTACGTGCACAAAGATCGCGAGCTCACGCAATCGCTCGTGGCGCGCGCCGAAGCGGCGGGGTTTCAGGCCATTGTATTGACCGTCGATACGCCCGTGCTCGGACGTCGCATACGCGATGTGCGTAATGGTTTTGGTTTGCCCGCGGGGCTCGTCATGGCAAACCTCGTGGATGCCGCCGGAATGGCGGGCATTCAATCGAGCTCGGCGCTTGCACGTTACATCGCTTCACGGCACGACGCATCGCTCACGTGGCGGGACGTCGAATGGCTGCGCGGGATGACTCGTCTGCCCGTGCTGCTCAAGGGAATCGTTCGTCCCGACGATGCATTGCGAGCCGTCGATGCAGGCGCCGCGGGGATTGTCGTGTCAAACCACGGAGCTCGGCAGCTCGACGGTGCCCCCGCAACGCTCGATGTCCTTCCGCGCATCGTGGATGCCGTCGCGGGACGCGTGCCCGTGCTCGTCGATGGCGGAATTCGCTGGGGCAGCGACGTCCTCAAAGCGCTCGCGCTCGGAGCTCGAGCGGTCATGATTGGCCGTCCCGTGCTCTGGGGACTTGCCGTGGGTGGTTCGGCCGGAGTCCGTTCGGTGCTCGAGATTTTCCGCGAAGAACTGTCGACCGCGATGGCGCTTGCGGGGTGTTCGTCCATCGAAACCATCGATCGGTCGCTCGTCGAAAAACGTGTGCGTTGATTGTCGAGACCAACCGTTCGTCTTATTTGTTGCAGGTCAAAATATCCGTTGCGTTGGCGAAAGGGCCACACATTTCCGACACGTCGCAGTCGAAGTTGGCATGGCAAACCTTTTTGACCGTGACCATGATCCCATATCGCGGATGTTGGAAGCTGCCGCTGCATTCTTCTCTGGGGACGCAGACGGCACCGATCACGGTTTTTTCTGGAACGAGACAACAAACCTTTCCCGTCACGCAGTCTTCCGGCCCATCGCACTCGTAGACGACGGCTTCGCCTTGATCCGTACGCGCACACTGCGTCGGATCCTTGGTGCACGTGGGCGGGTTGAACGTGGCGCAACACGCGGTATCGCACGTGAGCGATCCGCAGCGGATTTGTTTCTTTCGTCGCGGGGGTGGAGCCAATGCGGGTGCAGTCGCTTGCGTGGGCGTGCTCGTGCAGATGCACGGCAAGTACCGCGATCCATCCGCATCGCAGGCTTGCACGCCTTGCTTTCCGCCGGGACAAGCACACGCAACCTGCTTACCGGGCACGCATGCTTGCGACTTGCAAGCGCTGACGAGTGCCATCGCAAACGCGAGTGCAAGAGCGGCAAGGGGCGCGAGATTGCATTGGCGAAGACGCATGACGATGGTGAGATCCTCGCCAAGCGTATGAGTTTTCGGGCTTTACGTCGACGCTTGCAAGAGTGACGCACCTGTCCCTTTCGGCGTGGAGTCCTCGTTCGCGATCGGTTACGATGACCGCGACTATCTTCGCACCAACGTGCGTTTTTGCGGGAGGAGTGTCGCGGCGTGGCCATCACAGAGGGCGCGATCATCGGCGGCAAATTCAAGCTCGAGCGACCGCTCGCGCAAGGTGGCATGGGGTCCGTCTGGGTCGCGCGGCATCAGCTCCTCGACACCGACGTCGCCGTCAAGTTCATGGAGAAGTCCATCGCGGAGAACGAATCCGCACGGCATCGTTTCGAGCGCGAAGCGAAAGCAGCGGTGCTCATCAAGAGCCCGCACGTCGTGCAGGTGCTCGACTACGGCATCGAGGATGGATCGCCGTACATCGCGATGGAGCTCCTCGACGGTGAAGACCTCGACCATCGACTCGAGCGCGGAGGTCCACTCAATCTCGAACAGTCTTATCGAATCATCGAGCAGCTCGGCAAGGCGCTACGTCGTGCGCACGACCTTGGAATCGTGCATCGCGACTTGAAGCCCGGAAATATTTTTCTCTCGAGACATGGCGATGAAGAGATGGTCAAAGTCCTCGATTTCGGCATCGCCAAAGACGTCACCGTGACGGGTTCGGCGTCGGCGACGAGCACGGGTGCGCTTCTCGGATCGCCTTCGTACATGAGTCCCGAGCAGATTCGCGAGACCAAGCTCGTCGATCATCGCAGCGATCTTTGGTCGGTGGGCGTGATTCTTTACGAGATGCTCACGGGGCGTTTGCCCTTCGACGAATCGGAAAACATCGGCAAGCTGCTCGTTTCAATCTGTACCGATCCAGTGCTTCCTCCTTCGGTGATCGTGCCTTCGCTCAGCATCGAGGTGGATAGGTTTTTCGAGAAAGCGCTCGCGCGCGACATGAAGAGCCGGTTTCAGAGCATGGCCGAGCTCGTCGATACGCTCGGCGAATGCGCCGGCATTCGGCCTGCTCGCACGAGTCTTCTCATTGGCACCGACATGCGTGCCGATCGCGGATCGATTCCTGATCGATCGATGGAAACGGACAAGACGCTGTCGCTCGATCCGGTCGTGGCCAAGAGCGTCGATCGGGCAGCATCGACGCGCATCGAGTCTGGTGAGAGAAGCGGGTCGCTTGCTCCGTCGGAGAGCGGCGAGCGCGGGGGTTCGTCTCGGAAGAAGTTTGTCCCGATCATCATCGGCGCGGTTGGCTTGGCCGCCGTTTTGGGCGTCGGTGTCGCGATGAAAAGTTCCGATGCTGGCAAGACGTTGCCCGACGACGCCGAAGCAAGACCGGCGACGCCGTCGGCCGTCGTGCCATCGGTTGCGACGGCGGAAGCTTTGCGCGAAGTGTCCGTCGCGATCGATCCACCGGATGCCAATGTCGAAGTCGATGGGCGTCCAGTGACTGTCAATGCAGGCGGGAGCGTTACGATAAGCGGCGAGCTTGGCAGTGCGCACGCCGTGCGCGTTTATAAAGACAAACTCGAATTTCGTGCGGAAGTGGCGATTACGGCCAAGGGTCCCATTCCGGACAAACTCGCGCTACCTGCTACAAAGCCTGCGGCATCGACATTGCCTGCGGTCGCGACGGCGCCTGTGGTCAAGCCGGCGGTAACGGCGACGACGCAGGCGACATCCACGCCGACGACATCGAAGACCACCACCAAACCCCCGACGGGCGAACCTGGACCGGATCGTGACTTTCAATGAAGTCCCGACGTAGCTGCACGCATCCAATGACGGACAAACCGATGACGGACAACGCATTTCGTTTTGGTCGTGGTTCGAGAACGGTCATTGCAGCACTCGTGGCGCTGTTCGTCACGGCGCCGGTGATGGCTCAACCGAAAGGTGCAGGAAAGGGAGAAAAACCCAAGCCTGCCGCAGAGACGCCTCCGCCGCCGCTCGATCCTGCGGCCCAAGCGGAAGCGACGGCGAAAGAAGAGGCGCGCAAGCATTTCGATCAGGGGCTCGCGCTTTTCGATCGCGGTTCTCTCGAAGCTGCGCTACCCGAATTCGAGAAGTCGATTTCGATTTATCCGACGCGCGCGGCCATCAAAAACGCAGCCTTGTGTTTGCGTCGCCTCAATCGATTTGCGGAAGCCGTCGACATGAACGAACGGCTGCTGGCGTTTGCCGGCGTGTCCGACGAAGAAAAGGCCATTGCCAATGCGGAGTTGGCGCAGCTTCGCCCCGTCGTGGGCAATATCGTCATCGATGGAGTCCAGCCCGGCGCGACGGTTACGATCGATAACAAGCCCATTGGCACGACGCCATTGAAAGGGCCGCTTCACGTACCGGTAGGGACACGTGTCGTTCGCATATTGAAGGCAGGGTTCGAAACGTTCGAAAAACGGGTCGAAGCCGTCGGTGGCAAGGAAGTCACGGTTCGCGCTGTGCTTGCGCCGCTCGAGCTTTCGGGCTGGCTCCAAGTCGACGAGGCATCCGGGTACAGCGTGGATGTCATTCTCGATGGTGAAGTCGTCGGGAAGACGCCATGGCGTGGTCTCATTGCCACGGGTGATCATCTCGTCGTCTTGCGCGGCGACAAACGCCAAGGCACCCAGCCAGCTCGGGTGGAGGTTCGTCAGAGCCAGGTGACGAACATGCTCGTCATCGTCGAAGAGCTCGGGTCGGATCTGCGCATCGAGTCGAAAGTCAAAAATGGCGACATTTACCTCGATGGTGTGTACGTCGGAAAAGACACTTGGGAGGGGTTTGTCCGTACTGGTTCGCATCGCGTTGAAATTGGTGGCGATGGGTTCGTCAAGGAAGAGCGCCGTATCGAGGTTGCTCCGGGCAAACGCGAGGTCCTTTCATTTGGGCCAAGCGTCGAAGCTCCCCGGACGTTTTGGGAGGAAAACCCTCCATTCATCGAAGCGGGCGGAGCGTTTGCCATCGGATCGTCATTTGGCGGCATTGCCGACGAATGTGGCACGGGCTGCTCGCCGTCGCCGGTCATGGGCGGTATGGGCACGATTCGAGGTGGGCTTTCGATACGGTCTCGGTGGTCGGTTGGATTCGATCTCGGGTTTCTTTACGCTCAGCAAACGATAAACAACCGTACGGCGACGATTTCGCCGATCGGTATCGGGTCGTATGAATCCAACGCGGTGACCGACGAGCTCTGGACGCGCGGCTTTACGGCGGGCGTGGGTGTCGGCGTAAAGTTCGGCGATAGGTTCCCGGTGGGCTTCAGGCTCGGTGTGGGCGGATTTTTCGGCTCGTTCACGGATGTGCGGACGGGCGATTTTCAAACCAAAGGTCCGCCGCAACAAGCTGCGCAGCCGGCCAATTTCACGCCCGTACCCTACACGGTCGAGGCTGGTCAATCCTTTACGATGACGGCATTCTACGTCATGCCCGAAGTCCGGGCGGGCGTGCGGATTCGCAAAAACCTCGACATCCATTTGTCTTTGGGCGGAATTCTGCTCGTAATGCCAAACGCGCCCAAATGGGTCCCCGAAGATGCTATCGTACAGGCGGGCAACGATGGCTGGGCCCAATTCGAAAAGGAAGCTCTCGCGAGCCGCGTGCAGTTCGTGGGTACGCCGGCTCTTCTGGTGAATTATCGATTCTGACTTGGAAGGAGCGCTTATGAGAAGCACGAGTGGTCGCATCGGTGGGGGTATCGTACTCGTTTCGTTGCTCGTGGGGGCATGTTTGTCGGAGCGAGAAAAGGACGACGCTGCAGGAGCGGAGGCATTGGCTCAGCCCGAAGCCGTGTTCCGGGACGCGCGTGACGCGAACGAGGTCGTCCTTGCCGTTCGCACGCAGCTCGAACGAGCGTTTGGCAAGGCAAACGTTCAACTTCCGGGCACGCGAGCGCCGGGCTTGACACTTGGCAACTTCAATGTTGTCGGTTCGAAGGTTGCACCGCACGTCGAGCTCCTTTCGGCCGGCGGAGTTTTGGGCGAGGTGCCTGGCGCGCGGGCGGAGATTGCATTGCCCGTACGCGCAGATGGAGCATTTCGGCTGCGCGACGAGCAGAGCGGTATGACGATTGACGTAGGTCTCGCGGGCGCAACAGCATCGGCACGCGAGGAGTCCAATGGTTATGTCGTGTATCGTTCTGGTTATGTGAATGGTGCACATATCGTTCATCGGCCGACATCGCAAGGCACCGAAGATTACGTGTTTTTCCCGGAAAAGCTCCCGGAGACACCCGAATTGCGTTATGATTTGGGGCTCGGTGAGGGCGTTGCGGGATTGCGTCTCGTCGACCGGACGCTCGAAATGCTCGACGCGAAAGGTGCGCCGAGACTGCGCATGACCCAGCCGTATGCCGTCGATGGTGACGGTCGTCGATTGGCAATCAACGTGGCGATCGAGGGCTGTGCGTACGACGCGTCCGGCGTCGCTCCGTGGGGACGTCCCACGGTCGATCCAGGGGCGAAGCATTGCTCGGTGCGGCTTTCGTGGGATGCTAGCGCCAAGGCACCGCTCGTCGTGGATCCCGAATGGATTCTGTCGACGAACATGAATCATGCGCGGATGAATGCGACAGCGACGCAGATGCAGAATGGTCGCGTTTTTGTCTTCGGTGGCGACACGGGTGAAGGCTCGTCGGCATTGGACGCCCCGGAGATTTATGATCCGGAAACGAATTCGTGGGCGACGACGACCCCGGCGCAGAAACCTCGGGCGAACCATCAGGCGGTATTGACGCCCGACGGCGTCGTGGTCATTTCGGGCAGGACATCGCCATCCGTGATGCGTTACAATCCGCAAAATGCATCGTGGAGCCAATTGCCTCAACTTTCCACAGCTCGTTCCAGATTCACCGCGACGTTCATTCCGACGAAGGGCATTCTGGTGACCGGTGGCTTTGACGTCAACAGCGGTAATGCTGTGACGAACTCCACCCAATTCCTTGCCGCGACACCCAATGCTCAGTGGGATGGTGGGGGTGAAATGGCGCACAAGCGTGCGGGCCATACGGCAACGTTGCTCAAAAACGGCCTCGTATTGGTCACCGGTGGTTTTGGTGGCGACGACCTCGAGTCACCGACGACCGCGGAGCTCTTCGATGTATCCGCGATGGCCCCGGATTCCCCGTGGAGCTCAGCGGGCAATATGGCAAGCGCGCATGCGAACCACGCGGCGGCACGGCTCGCCGACGGGCGCGTCGTCGTCATGGGAGGCATCTTTCCCATGACCCAATTCTCGAAAAATGTGGATATCTTCGATCCCGCAACGAAACAATGGACGGCAGGTCCTCCGATGATGACGGGTCGTGCCTATTTTGCGGCAGCCATGCCCCAAGGGCTGGACGGCATCGTCGTGATGGGTGGCCAGGTGCAAGGCGCCAACCTTCCCGAACCGTCGAATCTCGTTGAAGCGTTTGCGCCTGGCAACAACGCATGGAAAGCATTGCCAAACATGAGCTCGGCGCGTGCGTACTTTGCGGCTGAAGCGCTGTCCAATGGTCGCATACTTGCGATTGGCGGCGTAATTCCAGCCGACAACACGCCGGGAACATCCGAGCTTTTGGCCTGTACCAGTGACGAGGACTGCTCGGCCGAGACATATTGCGCAAAGGATCAATCGTGCAAGCCGCGTAAACCGAACGGTGAAACGTGCGACTTGCGTCCAGCGGAAGCGGACGGTACGGATTGTTTCGCGAAGGAATGCCACGTGTGTAACTCCGGCAATTGCGTGGACGGCTTCTGTTGCGACACGCCCTGCTCAGGGCAGTGCGAGAGTTGCAATGGATCGGCCGTCGGCGCGCAGGCCGGCCTATGCGCGCCGGTGGTCGGGGTGCCGGTCACCGACACGTTATCCCAGCGCGATGCATGCAAGGGCGATGGGTTGTGCGGCGGCGCGTGCAACGGTATCAATCGTGAATCCTGTACCTATCCCGAAGGCAACAACTGCCGTTCGTCATGCGAGGAAGGGAAATTCCAAGCGCTCGCCTGTGATGGTCAGGGAAGCTGCGCGGCCGTCGCTTTCGAGCAAGCGTGCAGCCCGTACGCGTGCGACGAAGCGGGCAAGCAATGCATGACGACGTGCACCCAAACCACCGACAATACGACGAAGTCCGGTTGTGACGACGAAACCTCGGTATGCAACGTGGATGGCCAATGCATTTCGCGCCCCACCAAGTGCATTGACGACAATTCAATGGAATTGGCCGATGGTTCGGTACAATCGTGCGGGGCGTTCCGATGCCAGAAGGGCGCATGCCTGAGCGTATGCGACACCGCCTATGATTGCGCCACGGATCCTGCCGGAAAAGTCACCTACGTCTGCGACGAGAGCCGGAAATGCGTCGAAGCGCAGTTTGAAAATACGGTAGAAAGCGTCACGGGCTGCTCCGCTTCGCAATCGCCGAATTCCTCACGCCTCGGCTGGCTCGCCGCTCTCGCCATTGCCGGTGCCTTCGCGGCTCGGCGTCAGCGCGCTCGCGCCTGATTCAATTCACTCCGCCCCGTCCCAAAACCCGCATGAGCCCCGTGCTCGCCTCGCCCGAAGCGTCGGACGAGACGAACACCATTTCTGCGCCGGATGGCAATAGCCGCACCGTCGCCTCGCCCTCGCCCAAATACGCTCGCAAATTGACGAGCCTCGCATACACGGGCCCCGCGGGAAAAAGCGTAAACGTTTTCAAGTCGGTGCTCGTCGCGAGGCCAATGGAGTCGTTGGGCTCGGCAGAAAGACTTTCACCACTGGTCGTCGCGGAAAAGCCTTCGACACCGCGCGCTGTGAAAATCAGGCGAACGCTATCGTCCACGACCATTGCATGAGGGGCTCCAACGTGCGTAACTTGCCGCCAAAAAATGGGATCCTGCACGGATTGAGGTGAAAGAATTGGGTTTTTCGCAATACGCTCTGCCCGCCCTTCGGTGATTTTGGCGAGGCCAATCCCGGCGCGCGCTCCACCTTCGTAAAACATGTACGTTGCGCCCTGAAAATCGAATACGGATGGAGATCCGACCGAACCATTTTCCCAGGGTTCGATAGCGACGAGTACGGGATCGGTGTCGAGAACGTACGTCACACCGTCGTCGTTGGAGCGCGCTCGTACAATCCGCGATGGGTTTCCGGCAGCGGCATACAGCTCGATGACGTTGTCTCGCCGAATGACGCTCGGTGCTCCTACGAGTGTTTCTCCTGGCACATCGATCACGGGGTGCATGCTTTCGATGCGCCAAACCTGTGGAGCTTCCAGGCTTGCGCGGTAGATCGCTCGATCGCCGTTCCTTTTCAATTCGACGAATCCAATGGATTCGTCACCCAAAAGGTTCGGCTCATGCAGTTCCCCGATGTCCGCCATGGGTTCGCAAACCGAGCCGGATCCGCAGCTTCCGCCGCTGCCGCAGAGGGATACCACGCAGACGTCGTCCAGCGCGTCGCAACGTTCGCCGTAATGGCAATCGGTGTTCGTTTTGCATGATCGCGCGCAGCCCCCGGATATGCAACGCTCGCCCGCATTGCAATCCGCATCGATGCCGCAGCCGCGTGTGCATCGTTTACCGCGACAAACCTCGTCGCCTGAACACGTCGTGCCTCCTTGACAAGGCTCCACGATGCAGCGGCCGCAGATGCATCGTTCGATACCCGTGCAATCGGCATTTGCGGCGCAAAGTCGGCTCTTTTGTCCCGTCGGTACGCAAAGCGCCGTGGCGCCCGTCGCAACGGCAGGCGCAATGACGCGCGCAGTTCCAAGACAAACCTCGATGGGCGATGCTTCCTCGAATGCACCGATGCCATCGGAAGGAAACGGCGCGAGAGCCTCGTCGCCATGGACGAGTCCACAGGCGGACGCGAAAACCGCGAAAAAGCAGAGCGCCGCGCGATTCATCGGAAGGTCCCCTCCATGGAGCCAGCGATGACGAACGTTTTTCCATTGACATCGTACGTTGCGTACGGCAAAGACAAACTCGCCTTTCGTTCGGATCGTGGCGCCAAAATGGACGCTTGCCCGGCGATATCGAACCGAAGATCCACGCCCCAGAATCGGCCAATGCCCACCCCTGCACCCAGCGCCAGAGAATGACTCGTTGCGTCCGCATACGTCGTAAACCCGCGCTGCGGTGGCACTGGCGATGGCGCAAGGGCATATCCAGCGCGCGCCGCCCATCGAATGCTCCGATCGTCGTCCTTGCGATCATCACCCGGACGGCCATTCGATGACGCCCATTCGATTCCAATTCGAGGGACCAGAATATCGCGAAATCGCGGCGCCAAAAATTCGACTTCGGTGCGTCCAGGCGACGTCCCGAGATTCACGTCGAGTGTGACGTTGGCCACGGGCGGGGGAGCTGCCGAATACCGTTCCCATTCGATCGCAGCAAGCAGCGACAACTGTCGAAGGACTTTTGTTTTTGCACCAAATGCGAATCTCGCAGGATCGTATCCGCTCACGCCGCGCACCGCGATGGACGTCGTCCCATTGAGCGGGTTTTCAGCAAGCGCGATGCGAATGTTGCTATCGACGGAGAGGCCCACGGCGAGCGCTCCGCGGTATGTCGCGCCAAACGCGACTCGACCCAGGTCGACGGACAGTCCCACGATGGGAGCGGCACGATAATCGAGGCTGATGTCGGAGGCGGCATCGGCATACGTGCCCTGGGCGTCTTGACCTAGCGAAAACGACGTTCCCGAACCGCCCATGTCGAGGGCAAACGCGGCTCCGACGCCTACGGCAAATGGACCTCGGCGCGCAGCCAATGCAAGGTCGAACGTGGCTCGTTGCAGAACCGATTCGTACCGGAAAAACTGCGGCTCGGTGCCCGGACGAAATCCAATATGGGCAATGGCCGTATTGGGAAGATGCGCAGCGAGCGCGAAACCTACGGAAAATGAAGCGGGAAGGCGAATTCCAATTTGAGCGGCCGCGTCGATGCCCGAGGCGTCGCGCACGTTGGCCGACTGGTCATTGATGCGCAAATCAAAAAAGCCATGCATGTATCCGAGGCGCGTGCGCGCTCCAGGCTCCGCCGCAAATGCCGCATTCTGTACCGGGGCGCTCGTCGCGTCCGCATCTGCAACGTCCGCACGCACGAGCGCCGTACTGCGAGCGCCATGTCCAAATCGCGCTGGTGCTCCGGCATTCGCAATGCTCGCAGTGCAAAGCATCGACACGGACAAAGCGGCGGCGAGCTTGTTCATCAAAAGTCCGCTCCTACGCCAAGAGACAACGTAAATAGGGCGCCCGATGCAGTGAGGCGTGGATAGCCAGGATTCGTGATGCCCGTGCTGGGGCTATTCGCATCGGGACCAGCGACGGTCGTTTCTGGGCATGGCGCGGTTTGGCACGGTCGTTTTTCCTGGTTGAACTCGGAAACGAACTGTCCATTTCCGCCGAGCCCAATACGTAACGTGTTGCCGCGCGCATTCTTTAGAGCAAAAGTTGCTCCAAGGCCCAAGGTGAGTTTGTCGCCATCGACAAGGTTTGTCCGGCCTTGGATGTTGCCCGCGAGGATCGTGGGTTCTGCAGCGATTCCAGCGCGAAGGACGAGCTTCGTCCTGGCGCTCGTTGCAATGGAATAATTCGAGCCAATGCGAAAGGACATCGTGTCGCGAAAGAGCTTGCTCGGAATGCGCGAGACGAGGTTCACGCCTGGAAGTGTCGATTGTACCGACAAATATGGGCTCTCCCAATCGGACCACTTTGCATGGGAAACGCTGGTTTCGATGTGGACCTTGCCGACGTCGAAGCTCGATGCCAATACGACCGTGAGCGGATCGAACATGGCCATTTTCGCCTGCAAATTCGTGGCAAGTGGGACGCCGCCAATGTCCGCCGTCGTGTCGATGTTCAAGGGAATTCCAAAACCTTGGCGCACGACGAGCGCGAAGCGCGCGTATTTCGTCGGATCCCATCGAACGCCGAAGATCCCGGAAACCACCGTATTGGCGGCAATGTCGATGCGAGGTTCGGGCGCGCCGGTCGCGCCTTTTTCGAGCTTCGCGGGCCCTCGGACGCCGGCGAGCACATTGGCACCAAAGCCGATCCCGAGCCATTTGGTGATGCGAACCCCCAGAGCAGGGAGCGCAACGAGCCTTTGCGTGCGATTGTCGTAATAGGGATAAAATGGCTCTTCGGGCGCGCGAGCGAGGAGGCGTAGTGCTGCGGTCGGCAAAAAATGCCCCGAAAAACCAATTCGCAAGCGGTTTGCAAGAGGTCCTTCGAATGGAATCGTGGCACTGGCTGTCAGCGTAATGCCAAAGGGGTCCTCGAATGGTAATCTTTTGTCTTGCGCACGAAGGGTCGACACCGAAACGATCGGAGCGATCAAGAGCGCGGTGCCGTTTCCTAGAGCCAAACCCCCAGGATTGAAAAATGCAGCGCTGCCGTCTTCCGCAGAAGCGCTTCGTGCTCCGACTTCAGCGACGCCGTCGGGTCCGAGGCCCTGCACGTCGAAAGCGCTGGCGTGCGTTTGTCGAGGCACGAGCAAGAGCGTCGTGACGCATACGGAGGCACGCAGCCAGCTAGAAAGCATCGCGAAGCATAGGAATAGTGGTATTCGTGCGTCCGGTCAACGGCTTCGATTCGTTGCTCGGACAAACCGCGAATCAACGGTGGCTGCGCATCTGTGCCGCAAGCGCGGCTCGTACGTTGGGAAGCGTCGTGATCCGACCGATGTCGACACCAGCCTTGACCAGCGAAAGCGCAACGTCGCGCCGGATGCCGACGACGGCGCCCTTGGCACCGAGCAGCGTTACGGCGTCGACGATCCCGATGAGCCTCCGGGCAACGTCTTCGTCGACGGAGGCGATGCCCGTGGAATCCACGATGACGTACGCGGCTTGGCGGGCGACGACGTATTGCAAAAGCGTGGACTGCAATTGGTCGGCGCGTGTCGCATCCAGCACTCCGAGCAGCGGGACGAGCAATACTTTGTCCCACACTTCGAGAATTGGCGTCGACAATTCGCGAATTTGCCGTGCCTGCTCTTCGATGATGGCAATCTTGTTGTGCAGCTCGGCTTCGGTTCGTTTGATGTCCGTTATTTCATGCCAAACCACGAGCAGCGCGGGCCCGCTATGCAACGTCACCGGCGTGAGCGTAACTTGGACGGGAAAATCTTCGCCATCCATGCGGCGGTGAATCCATTCGAAACGATGATAACCATTTTTCCGGGCGGTCGCGTCCATCTCGATGCTTTTTTCGAGTGAACTGCGACCATCCGGCTGAAATTCCGGCGAAAGGACTGCCGGGTGAATGTCGAGCACTTGTTGCTTGTCCGTGCACCTCAGCATGCGGATCGCTTCACCATTGCAATCGATGATGCCTCCCGTCGCGACGTCGAAGATGAGGTGAGCATCATTGGAGTATTCGAAGAGCGTTCGAAATCGTTCTTCGGCAATCTCGAGCTCCGCGATACGCTTTTCGAGCTCCGCTATGCGGCCTGAACCGTCATCCAGATGTGCCGAACACATGCATCCTCCAGGGTCATTCATGCCATTTGAACGTGAGCAGGCTGATCGCGAACATCACGATGAACCATACTCCGAGAAGGCCGAGTCCCCCAGCGAGATACGACGCGTCTTCGACGCCATAAAGCAATACCGCTCGCGACAAACGGACCATTTCCGTCGATGGCAAAATGGATCCAAATGCGGCAAGCGGCTTGGGTAATCCGTCGAGCGGGAAAAATATTTCCGAAAAAAATACCAAGGGAAGATTGATGGCGCTGACGATGTCGACCAGCAATTCGGTATTTTTGATTGTCGCCGCGAGAACAAAACCAGCACCCAAAAATACCAGTACGCCAAGCATCGATATGAACACGACCCAAACGAACGATAGGACCGTAAGTGGCATATCGAATGCAAAGTGCGCAACGAGCAGAAGCAACACGACTTGCACGAGCACGAGAAGCGTTCGCGCAGCAACGTTTGCGGCAATGAAGGTATGCTTGCGCAGTGGCGTCGTGGCGAGTTTTTTCAAGAACAAATTCTGGCGGAAGAGGGCCATGGGATAACCCATTCCGAACAGGCCCGCGGTGAGCACGGAGAACGTCAATACCCCTGGAAATAGATAATGCACATAACCAAAACGAGGCGTTTCCACGATATCGATGCGACTCGGAACGGGCAAAACCGACGCGAGTCCGCTTCCGAAAATGCGGTCACGTTCGCCAATATGTAACGTTACGCTCGACCCATCCGGCGAAGGCGCGAGTACGGCGCTGACCATGCGCGTGCGCAGTTTGCCCATCGCTTCGGCTTCGCTGCGCTGCCTGCTCACGCGGACTTCCTCGTAACCGTCGAGCACGCGAACGCACTCTGCGACCGCTTCGTTCATGGAGTTCGTCTCGACAAGCGCGACGTATCGCCGCTCGAAAGGATGGCCGTTCATGAAGACGAGCCCGAGGACGGCGAGCAGCACGACGGGGAAGAGCAGGACAAACCCGGTGGAGCTTCGGCTGCGGAGAACATCGAGGAGCCGGATGCGGAAAAGAACCAAGAACGCTTTCATTCGGCGCGTTCTCCCGCACTTCCGCCTTCACGGATGCGGATGGCGCAGAAGTGAAAGAAAGCATCTTCCACGCCGATTCCGCGACGTTTTTCGGGTGGAACGCTGGCGACGAGCTCGTCTTTCGTGCCGCTCGCACGCAGGCGTCCTCCGACCAGAAAGAGTAGTTTGTCGCAAAGAACGTCGGCTTCGTAGAGGTCGTGGGTGGATAAAAAAAGCGTACGACGCTCGGCTAGATCGCGAAGCAGATCGCCGACGATGCGTTTGTTGTCCGGGTCGAGGTGCGCGGTAGGTTCGTCGAGGAAAACCAGATCCGGCTCGTGAACGACCGCAGTTGCGATGTAGAGACGCGCAGCTTCGCCCCCGGACAAACGCGTGACCGGGGCGCTCGATCGGTGCTCGAGCCGCGCTTGTGCGAGGATTTTTTCGGTGCCGTTCGCGACGCCGAAGATGACCGAAAAAAGCTCGGCGTACTCGCGGACGGTGATGCGGTCGAGCTGGGCTTCTTTCTGCATGACGACGCCGATGCGGCCGCGGGGATAAGGATTTGGACGCTTTCCGAAGAGGCGAAAGCTCCCGCTCGTAGGAACGGACAAACCTTCGAGGATGTCGAGCAGCGTGGTTTTTCCGGCGCCGTTCGGACCGAGCACGCCGATGATGCCGGGACCGTCGATGGTGAAGCTGACGTCGTCGAGCGCGACCGTGTCTCCGAAGCGTTTTCCCAGGGCTTCGGCCTTGATGATTTCGCACGTAACAGACGTCGTCATGGACGCGTGAGCGTAACGCAAGAAGGTTCATTTGAGTGCATGGGTCGCTGTCGTCTATGCTCGGACCATCATGTCGATGTCCGAGCGGCTGCTTCACGAAACCACGAGCTTGTGCAAGGTATGCAAAGCAGCGCTTCCTGCGCGCGTCGTCGCTCTTGACAACGGCGAAGTTTGGATGCGCAAACGCTGCACTGCGCATGGTGAACAAGAAGCGCGGCTCTCGACGGACGCTGCGTGGTACGAGCGCACGCGTGCGATCGTGCCCGTGGATGCGCGGCCCGCGCGCGTGATGCGCGAAATCGAACACGGCTGCCCATTCGATTGTGGTCCGTGCGAAAGCCACACGCAGAAAGTGCGATTGCCGGTCGTGACGATCACCAGCGCTTGCGACCTCGATTGCCCCATCTGCTACGTGCACAACAAGAACGACGACGCGTATCACATGAGTCGCGAGGAGTTTGCCCGCGTGCTCGACCATCTCGTGGCCGATCACGGTGGGGACCTCGATATCGTGAATTTGACCGGCGGCGAGCCGCTCGTGCATCCGCACCTGTTCGACCTCATCGAAATGGCAAGGTCGCGGGGAATTCATCGCGTGAGCGTCTGTTCGAATGGCGTGCGGTTGGCGCGCGATGAAAGTTTGGTCCGGCGTTTGTCGGAAATGGGGGCTCGCATTGCATTGTCGTTCGATACGTTCGACAAGCACGTCGACCGGGCGATGCAGGGCGCGACGCTGGTCGATTTGAAGCGTAAAGTGCTGGAGCTTCTGGACAAACACCAAGTGGATACGACGCTGATTCCGGTGATGACGCGGGGATACAACGATCACGAAATCGGCGACATCATCAAAATGGGCCTCGAATTGTCGTGCGTGCGGCACCTCGAGGTTCACACGATCACGTACACGGGCCAGGGCGGCGCTTCATTCGACCGATCGGGCCGCATTTCGATGGTGGAAGTGCTGCAGCGAATCGAAGAAACGACAAAAGGGCTCCTCCGCGTGAGCGACTTCGTTCCTTCACCGAGCGCGCATCCGCTTTGTTATCAAATTGCCTACATGCTCGTGGACGAACAGGGTGGACCGGCCGTACCCTTTTTGCGATTCATGGATCGCGAAACGATGTACCACGTCCTGCAAGATCATTTGTACCTCGAACCAAATACGCGGCTCGAAAGGGCCCTGCAAGATTCGATGGACATGCTTTGGGCACGAGGTGAAGCGGACGACGAGCGAATCCTGGGCATGCTCAATTCATTGGTACGCAAAATGTTCCCAAGCGACAAACGTTTGCCTCCTGCAGAAGCATTACGGATCAGTGAACGAGCGGCCAAGGCCGTGTATGTTCATTCACACATGGACGAAGAAACGTTCGACGTGGAACGAATTTATCAATGTTGTGATTCGAATTGTTATGCAGATGGGTCGACGGTGCCCGTGTGCAACTACAACGTGCTTTATCGAGAAAAAGAATCCAAGTTCATGGCAAAACCGAAAGAATGGGGCGAGCGCAAGGGGCGGCGGTCATTGCCCCTCGTTGCCAATGGGATGGTCAGATGAATCGGCTGCTCGAAGGAAAACGCGCTATCGTGACGGGCGGCACGCGCGGGCTCGGTCTGGCGATGTCCCTCGCGCTGGCTCGGCATGGGGCCCGCGTTGCGTTGACGTACAAGAATGACGATGCGAGCGCCGAGGACGCCGTAAAAATGATTCGCGAGGTAGGCGAAGCGCCGCTCGTCTTCAAAGGATCGGTCGCGGATTCGGCGCATGTACGAAGCACGGTCGACGCCGTGGTCAAAGCCTTTGGCGGTATCGATGTTTTGGTGAACAATGCGGCCATTACGCAGGTGTTGCCCATTTCGCTGCTCGAAGAAGCCGATTGGGACAACGTGATGAGTGTCAATGTGAAGGGCGTGTATCTCTTCAGTCGCGCGGTGCTCCGTCACATGATACGCGCCCGGAAGGGGAGCATTCTCAACATTGGCAACTTCGCGTCGGAACGCATCATCGAAGCACCGATTCATTATGCGGCGTCGAAGTCAGCACTCCGCGGGCTGACGGAAGCTCTGGCGCGTGAAGTGGGGCGTTATTCGATCCGCGTGAACTTGCTGGCGCCGGGACTTGCGGAAGTAGGGATGGCGCAAGGTTTGCCCCAGCATAGGCAACGAGAATACATGCAGCAATGTCCGATGGGGCGCTTGGCTCGGCCAGAAGAAATTGCCGAAATGGCGGCATTCATGGTATCGGATTCGACTTCGTTCATGACGGGCGCCAAAGTGGTGCTCGACGGAGGTCTCTAGGTGGACGCGTACGATGATATTTTCCGCCGCGGTTTCGATGAATATCGCGCGTTCGTCAATCCGCTCGTGGCACAACGCGCAAAATTGGCGGGTGAACCGATTGAAATCGTGCGCACGCAGGGCGGCCTTTTGTACGATCGCGAAGGGCACGAAATCGAGGACTTTCATGGCACGCAAGCGTTTGGCCATCGAAACCCGTACGTAGCGGATGCCGTAAGGCAATACTTGGCATCGGACGCGGCATCTTGGTATCCGTCGCGCGTGAATCCTTTTGCAGGGCGGTTTGCTCGACGGCTCTGCGAACGAACGGGGTTTTACGACAATGCGTTTTTCGGATGCACGGGAAGCGATGCCGTCGAAGCCGCATTGAAGTTGGCGCGTGCGCTCACGAAAAGACCGCGTTTTCTGAGCCTCGATGGCGCCTATCACGGGTGCACGTTCGGTAGCGTATCGCTCATGGCGAGCGGGTATTTGCGCGACCCATTCGCGCCTTTCGTCGAAGGAGCGGAGCGTATTCCATTTGGTGACGTGGATGCGCTCGCCAAAGCGCTGGCTCCGGGAGACGTGGCTGCGGTCGTCGTCGAGCCGATTCAGGGCGAGGGCGGCGTGCGCGAATTGCCTCCTGAATTCGTGGAAGCGCTGTGCGAGCTGACGGCGAAACACGGAACGCTGCTCGTGGCGGACGAAGTGCAAACGGCGCTCGGGCGCACGGGTCGGGGATTTCTTGCGACGGCAGATTGGCCGCGCCGTCCCGATGCGGTTCTTCTGGCCAAACACTTGGGTGGAGGCCTCATGCCGATTTCGGCGATGCTCACGACGAAGGACATCTTTCTGCGTGCGTACGGGAACCACTTTGCGTCGGGCGAGAGTCACAATACGACGATGGGATTCAATGCGCTTTCGTGCGTCGCGGGTTTGGCCGCGCTGGATCTCTTGACGGACGAACGCATAACGCGCGTCAAACGGCTCGGGGACAAACTGAAGCAGGATCTCGCGAATGCGCTGTCGGGTTCGCCGCTTTTCCGCGAGGCGCGTGGTGCTGGGTTCATGCAAGGCGTCGCGCTGAATCAGCCGGATCATCCGTGGCTTTCGTTCGAGCATTTCGGCTTTCAGGACTTGGACCAAAAGTCGATCATTTCACCGCTCATGTGCCACAGACTTTACCGGCGAGGTTTTTTCTGTTTCACGTGTGGGCACGATTGGAGCATATTCCGGCTTCAGCCTCGATTCGACATACCCGAAGAAAAACTCGAGACGTTCGTCCGCGCAGTGGCCGAGGAACTGGCCTACATCGAGGGGCTCGGATGAATCAGGAAAAACGCCGCGTTTTGGTCATTGGCGGAACGGGGGCCGTGGGAAGTGCCGTCGTGCGAGAATTGTCGCAGGCGGAGTTATCGCCAATGTTCACGTATTGCAATTCCGAAGCGCGGGCGGTCGCATTGGCCGAGGAGCTAGGTTTGCGGCGATTGCGCGTCGATTTGCGGGATGCGTCGGCTTTACCGAAGCTCGTGGCGTCACTCGAAGCGGAAAACAATTTACCGGACGTGGTGATCCATTGCGCGACGATCGTGCGGCAAGCGCGCGTGGATGTTGCCACGGACGAAGATTGGGATACGACGATGCATGTGAATGCTCGGTCGGCGTTCCAGATATGTCGCGAATGGGGCGGACGATTGGGAGCGCGTGGCGGAGGGGACATCGTATTCGTCGCGGCGCTCGATCGAACGCAATCGCTGCCGATACCGCCGGTATTTGCAGCGTCGCAGGGGCTCGTATCCGCGCTTGCGATGGCGGCGGCGAAAGACCTTGGCCCGCGCGGTGTTCGCGTGAATGTCGTCGCGCTCGGGCTCCTTGGCACGGGCATTGGCGCCGAGCTCGATCCGAAGCTCGTGGAGGATTACCATGCAATGAGCGCATTGCGGCGATTGGGCGATGCTGGAGAAGTTGCAAAAACCATCGCCTGGCTCGCTTTGCACAATACGTACTTGAATGGTAAGGTCGTCAGTGTAAACGGCGGCATTTGAACGAACAAGGCAGGGCGACCATGCGCAGGTATGTGGTTTACCGCAATGGCGGGCCGGAAGTATTGCAGCTCCAGGAAACGCCGGAGCCGATTCCTGCGGCGGGGCAAGTTCGAGTGGCGACGCGGGCGATTGGGGTAAACTTTGCGGATCTTGCCGAGCGAGCTGGGCATTATCCGCGGCAGCCGCCACTTCCATTTACGCCGGGCATGGAAGCGTCGGGCATCATTGATGCCGTCGGTCCAGACGTACCAAAAGAAATGGTGGGGCGGCGCGTGATGGCGGTGCCGATTTATGGCAGTCACGCGGAAAAGTTTTGTTTGGGTGCCGAATACGTGATGGATTTGCCAGAGTGGGCCAGCTTCGCAGAAGGCGCGGCGTTTCCGGTGATGTATTTGACGGCGTGGTATGCACTGCACGAGCTTGGGCGAGCGCGCGCGGGTGAACGCGTGATCGTGACGGCGGCCGCTGGAGGTGTTGGAACGGCGATATTGCAAATGGCGCGCGTGGCAAACTTGCGCGTGATGGCCGTCGTGGGATCGCCGGAAAAACACAAGCTCGTGCGGGACCTTGGGGCGGAATTCGTCGCGTCCTACGAAACGTGTGCGGCCGAAGCAAAACGCGTCTTTGGCGAAGCGGACTTGGTGCTCGATTCGGTGGGCGGCACGCTATTTCGCCCATTATGGAACCTGCTTGCCATGTCGGGGCGTTACGCGCTGTACGGGTTTGCCGAAGTAGGAACGGAGAAGGGCATTTCGTATTTGCGCGCCGTGCGCGGACTCTTGGCGATGGGGCTCATCAGCCCGTATACGCTTGTCGGGACGAACCGAACGCTCGCAGGCTTCAATTTGTCCGTCGTACCGAATACAGTGCCGCTCCTGCGAGACAATGCAGCTCGGTTGATCGATATGTGGAAGGACGGGGCGATTCGACCGATCATTGGTGAATCGTTTGCGTTCGAACGACTACCGGATGCACATCGACTGATGTCGTCGCGTCGATCGACGGGACGCGTCATCGTCACGGTGGGTGATTGAACGTGATTCGTGCGGGTTTGTCGCCGGCGCGAACGTTCACATGAGCAGCGCTCGGAACACCAGGAAAAACACTCCTGACAGGAGCATCGAAGCGGGAAGCGTGAGGATCCAGGCGAGCCCGATGTTGCGCACGGTGGATTGTTGAAGGCCCGAACGCTGCGCGACCATGGTTCCTGCAATGCCCGACGAAAGGACGTGCGTGGTGCTCACGGGCAAACCGAGCCATGCCGATACGCCAATCGTGCTTGCTGCGACGATTTCTGCCGACGCACCTTGCGCATACGTCAGATGACTCTTGCCGATTTTTTCACCCACCGTCACGACGATGCGTTTCCAGCCGACCATCGTGCCAATGCCGAGTGACAGGGCAATCGCCACGAGCACCCATGTGGGCGCGTAGTCGGTGAGTCCTCGCAAAGCTTTTCTCTCGGTCGTGAGCTTTTTGCTTTCTGCCTCGCTCAGCCCGAGGTGCCCGTCTTTCAGCATGTTGCCGATGGTTTTGTCGGCGAGAAGCAGATTTTGGCGAAACGTGAAGCGGTCTTCACGCGGAATTTCGGCGGCGTTTTTTCGGTTCGCGAGGCATTGCTGAATTTCAGAGAGCTGAGCGAGTGCTTTTTGAGCATCGGCTTCGGATGCCTTGTCGTGATGATCGCGCACCAGCGCCGCGACGTTGTTGGCAGCCGAAAGCGTACGCTCCATACGCTCCGGGCCTGCTGTCACGTCGACGGCAAATCCGGCGGGCACGAGGCCGATCAGAATGAGCATCACGAGGCCCACGCCCTTTTGACCGTCATTCGATCCGTGCGCGAAGCTGACGCCACAACATGTTGCGATGAGCAGGCCGCGCGTACCTCGCGGTGGTGGATGATCCTTCGGCGGCGGCGTGAGCAGCGAGAGGTTCGTCGTCCATCGCTTGATGAGCAGCAGGATCAGCGCTGCCATGGTGAAGCCGAACAGGGGCGAAACGAGCAGGGACAAACCGATGTCGGCAGCTTTGCCCCAGCTCACGCCGTCACCGAATGTGTGCCCGGGCGTGAGTGAATTGGCGACGCCCACGCCGATGATTGCACCGATGAGCGTGTGCGAGCTCGATGCGGGAAGCCCGAAGTACCACGTGCCCAAGTTCCAAGAGATGGCCGAGCAAAGCAGCGCGAGCACCATGGCGAGTCCCGCGCCGACGCCTTTCGAGACGAGCAGCTCGACGGGGAGCAGTTGCAAGATGCCCATGGCGACGGCGATGCCGCCCATGAACACACCGGCGAAGTTGCAAAAACCGCTCAAAACGACGGCGATGTGAGGCTTGAGCGTGTTGGTGTAAATGACGGTGGCGACGGCGTTGGCCGTGTCGTGAAACCCATTGACGAATTCGAAACCGAGCGCGATGAGCAGGGAAAGAATGAGTAGCGCTTGTACCGCGAAACCAAGTGACGGGTCGAAGAGCGCTTCCATGCGAAAGCCTTTCGGTGCCCGGGAGGGGCGACCATGGGCCGCCGGGTGCTAGTGAGTGCACGGGCGGTATACCGACGCGCGCACAGTAGATGGCGGATCGTCACAGATGTGTGACAGAGCGGTGTCTTGCTAGTGGCTCGCTCGGAGGGCAAGCCATTTTGCGGGTTGGCTACATGCCAACGGCATCTTTGGCGAGCGAGCTTGCGAGGACGAGATCTTCGTTGACGGATGCGACGAGCAGGCTGAGAGCCGATGCGAGCTCGTGGGGATTGCCGTGACCAACGAGGTCGGTGAGGTGCGCACAGAGGGCGGGCAATACTTCCTCGTCTTTGAGGCTCAGCCACCGACTCATGCCGAGCAGGATGCTGGCGTCACCGGCGAACGCCATCGGCGTTGCTTCTTGCAGGATCTCGAGCGTGATGTTTTGCGGGATGTCTTGGTGCAAGAGCGACGTGTGCGCGAAAAACACCGCGACGACTTGGCACTCGCGCCGCAGGCGTTGAAACGTCGCTTGGCCAAACGAATTCTGCCACCGCGTCAGCTCGGCCGTGCGGCTTGCTTCGTACCCTCCAAGCGGAGCATCGGACACGGGCACGACGGCGGCGAGCATTTCGGCCGAGCCGTCTTCGAGCGCCAGGCCGCGAAGTACGTGCAAGTCGTACGCACGCAAGAAGCCCACGAGAATGCGGCTCGCGCAATCGCTCATGAAGGGCGCGAGCACCCGCGCGATGGCAAGCGGGGGCGAACCCGGGGGCAGCACCATCGCTGGAGTCATCGCGCGCATGCGGCTGAACGTTGGACGCTTGGATGAAGCTGCGGCGCGCGACATCGGGCCCGTCGTGATCATCGAAGAGGGTGGCGTATTGGATGCTCGATGCGCGGGCGAAGATCCTGGCGTGCGGTTTGGGATCGGAGGTGGCGGTGGCGCTTGCGTCGGAGCGAGCGCTGAAGATGCCGAAACAGGCGGAACGACGGCGCGGAAAGACGCGGTCGAGCGACGAATGCCCGAAGATGCGCTCGGATCACCGATGACGTGCAACCCTGCGAGATCGATCGAACGCACTGGAGGAATGTCGATCGGCAAGCGGCGGCGCAGTGCCGAGATGAACTCGCCTTCGAATTCGAGGATGTGCTGGTGATCGGACGCTTCGCTGATGATTTCTTCAGCAAGCGAAGCACAACGATCGGCCGCTTGGTCGGCGTCGCTTTGCGTTTGCGGGTCCGAAAAGTGCAGCGTGAGTTTTCCGCGCACGCGCCGTTCGTTCCGCGTCTTCGCGGTGATGATGCGCGAAGCGATCTCGACGTCGGCCGCGCTCCAGAAAGCCATTCGAATCTCCCCGTCTTGGTATCACCCGCGCATCTCCCGCGGTGGTGCCAAGTGTTCAATCGTCGCCAAGCATCGCGCAATGCGAGCGGTTGGGTCAACTTTTCGGGGCGACCGATACGTAGCGATTGCCACGTTCGTAGAACCGCCACGGGAGGAGCGCGTGCTCACCGGCGTAATCGACGTTGATTCGAGCCGAAATACCGATCGTTTTGGACGCACCTCCGACGATGAAGAGGCGCTCGCTACAGAGGTCTTCACCGTAGTGCGTGGCATCGAGGCCCATGGCGTTCGTGAGTTTGCCAGGGCCGTTCGTGAGCATGAGTCGATGCGGGTCGACCCCGCGTCGTTTGCTCATGAGGTCCAATCCGTGGATGGGCTCGATGGCGCGCACGAGGATCGCGTGCGGCAGACCGCTTGCTCCAACGACGACGTTGAACGCCCAATTTACGCCGTACAGGAGAAACATGTACGTATGCCCGGGCGGACCGAACATGGCCTCGGTGCGTCGCGTACGCCTGCCTCCAGCGCTGTGCGCTGCGAGATCTTCAGGACCTCGATACGCTTCGCACTCGACGATGCGACCAGCCGTCGTGCCTTCGTTCGATCGATGCACGAGGATTGCGCCAATCAGGGCAGGGGCGACGTCGAGGACCTCGCGGTCGTAGAAGGAACGGGGCAAAGGTTTCCCTTCGAACGAAACGTTTGCCGGGGGCAACGAATGTCCTTCGATTTTGATGCGTGTCATGGCGATGTTGCCGTGCGTTCCGGCCGACCGTAGTTTGCCGCGGACGGGATGGTGCAACTCGGAATTCTTTTTCACTTGGTACGATCTGGAACTTGCCGAGCGGGGCACATCGCGGTTACGCGTGCTCGGAGGTTGGCGTGCTAAGCTCGCCGCCGCAGGAGACGAGGAGAGATCGGCATGCTGGACGACGTATTGAACGAGCTGCGGACGGGTATCGATAAATCGATCGAGGCACTCCGTCGAGATCTAGCGCGTGTGCGCACCGGACGGGCGCACGCAGGGATGCTGGATGCTATCCGCGTCGACTATTACGGGGTGCCGACCCCCATCAGTCAGATGGCGACCGTAGGCATTCCTGAGCCACGTCTCATCACGATCAAGCCGTGGGAGAAGGGGCAAGTCAAAGCCATCGACAAGGCCATTCGCGAGAGCGATCTCAACTTGAATCCGCAAGTCGACGGCGAGCTCATCCGCATCCCGATCCCGGTGCTGACGGAGGAGCGGCGCAAGGAGATGGTCAAGCTGACCAAGAAACACGGGGAAGAAGCGAAAGTCGCCATTCGCAAGCACCGCCGTGATGCCAACGAGATGGTGGACTCGCTCGACGAAGGTGGCGACGTGAGCAAGGACGACGCGGATCGGACGAAGAAAAAAATCGACGAGGTCGTGGCGGACGGAGTCGCTCAGGTCGACAAGGTGATTGCCGCCAAGGAAAAGGACATCCTCGAGGTGTAGAGCGAATCGGGGCGGCGACGTCGAAGGAGCGAATCGGCACAATGGTGGTCCGAGCACGAATGCGACGCCGAGTTGCCGAATTGGCATCCCGGACGCAAGGATGGCTTGACAGCCCAAACGCTGCATGAAACCGTAGCTTTCGCCCATTACGACCCGGACCGAGGGCGCCGAGGTTTATGCGCGCAGTTGCATACGGGATGACCGACGTCGGTCTCCAGCGCGATCACAACGAGGATAGCTACGCCGTACTCAGCGAGTACGGGCTGTACATCGTTGCCGATGGCATGGGGGGCCATCGCGCTGGTGATGTTGCCAGCCGCATCGCAACCGATTCCATCAGCGAGTTTTTTCGCTCGACGGCGAGTGACGATGCGACGTGGCCCATCGCTTTCGACGCGAACTTGACCGAAGACGAAAACAGGCTGCTCAGCGGCATCCTCATCGCCAACCGCAGAATTTTCGAACGCAGCATTCGATCACGCGAGTGCGCCGGCATGGGCACGACCGTCGTCGGTGCCGTCTTCTCCAAGCGTCGCAACCGAATTTACGTCGGCCACGTAGGCGACAGTCGCGCGTACCGCGTCCGGGCCGGAACGATCCAACAACTCACCCGCGATCACTCGCTCATCAACGACTACTTGATGGCGATGCCCGAGCTGACGGAAGAACAACGCGCGGAGTTGCCCAAAAACGTCATCACGCGCGCGCTCGGCATGCACGACAACGTCGCGGTCGACTTGATGAGCGACGAACCACGCGTCGGTGATGTTTACCTGCTCTGTTCGGACGGTTTGTCCGGGATGCTCACGGACGACCAAATCCGCGACCTCGTCGACACATCACGCGATACGACCGAAATGTGTCGGCGCCTCATTGCGCAAGCCAACGAGCTTGGCGGCGACGACAACATCACCGTGCTCGTCGTGCGGTTCGAGGACGAGAGCGAGGTCGTCGACGAACCTACGCAGCAAATGCCCGCCGCACAAATCCTGCTCGCTGCGTCACGCACGGCCGGAAGCGACGACGACACGCAGTCCTGACGACCGCAGCAGCTCCGTGGTCACGCCTGCCCCAAGCGCCACGTGACCACGTCTCTGTGACATCCGCTTACTGCGTGCAGTTTTCCATGAGCACGTAGCTCTCGTTGATGGCGCACGTGTTGTTCGACTCGACCATGGTCGGACACTTGAACGAAAGCCATGCAGAGCCGGGTTTTACCCCTTCACCGATGCCCGATGGACCAGCAGGCTCGATGTAAAACTCACACGGTTCGCTCGAGCCAAAAAAGTCTCCACCGGTGATCGACGAGGAAAATCCGACGAGACCTTGAGCAGGGGCGTCCTCGGTGGCTTTCGAGTCGATCTTGCTGATCGAGACGTTGAGTATCTCGGTGCCTTCGAAGTCGTATGCCGCTTCGACGCTGAACGGTCCGAGGTCCGGACCCTTGACCGAACACGTCACGCTGGCGCCCTTGACGCCATCGACGGCGATGGTCGTCCGATCGATCGACGAGAGCACTCCCATGGCGCTTTGGTGGCTCTTGTGGGGGCACTCCGCGCCAGTGTCGAAGAAGTTGACCATGAACGCTCCCTGCGGCGTCGGCGGGACCGGGTCTTCACAGCCGAGAGCGAACGTGGCGAGAACGAGTGTCGAACAAGAAAGAATTGCGAGGCGCATGAGTGGCTCCATTGCGTGGGTTGCAATCGGTTCTACAGCAATAGAGTCGAGGGTCGCAAACGGTCAGGCAAGGGCCTGCTCGATGTCGCCCCAAAGATCCTCTACGCCTTCCAGACCCACGGAAAGACGCACGAGGCCATCCGAGATCCCGAGTGCACGTCGACTCTCTTCGGGCACCGACGCGTGCGTCATGATCGCCGGATGCTCCGCAAGCGATTCGACTCCTCCAAGGCTCTCGGCGCACGCAAAGACGCGCAAACGTTCCAGCATTCGGCGTGAAACATCGATCCCTCCCTTGATTTCAACCGAGATCATGCCCCCGAATGCGCTCATCTGCCGTGCTGCGACGGCGTGATCGGGGTGCGATGCAAGCCCCGGATAGTGCACGCGCGCGACCTTCGCATGCGCCTCGAGCCGCGTGGCGAGGGTGAGCGCGGCGGCGCTTTGGTGCCTCACGCGAACGGGCAGCGTCTTGAGGCCTCGGAGCACGAGGAAACAGTCGAAGGGGCTGGGAATGGCACCAATTGCGTTTTGCAAAAAGCCGATCCGCTCGATGAGCCGCGCGTCGGACGTGACGATCGCTCCTCCAACGACGTCCGAGTGGCCGTTGAGATACTTCGTCATCGAATGAACGACGGCGTGAGCACCTAGCTCGAGTGGTCGCTGCAAGACGGGCGTAGCGAAGGTGTTGTCGACGACGAACACGATGTTGGCATCGCGCGCGATCTGGGCGAGCGCGGCAATGTCGAACACCTTCAGCATGGGGTTTGTCGGCGTCTCGATCCACAAAAGTCGCGTCGAGGGACGAATGGCCGCTCGCACGGACGCAGGGTTGCGCATGTCGACGAAGCTCGAGGACAAACCCATCGGGCCCATGACCTTGTCCATCAAACGGAACGTGCCTCCGTAGACATCGTCGCCGCAGAGGATGTGATCGCCCGGTCGGAGCGTATGCAAAAGCGTCGCGGTTGCTGCGAGCCCGCTACCGAAACAGAAGCCGCTTGCCCCTCCTTCGAGCGCCGCGATGCAAGCCTCGAGCGCCTTGCGCGTAGGATTGCCACTGCGCGAGTACTCGTAGCCTTTGTGCACGCCCGGGCTCGATTGCGCGAACGTGCTCGACATGACGATGGGCGTCATGACCGCACCGCTCGTCGGATCGGGTTCTTGGCCAGCGTGAATCGCAAGCGTGTCGATGGAGGTCTTGGCAGACATGTCTTTGGCCGCTCGAAAATGCATGAGGGTTGGAGTGAGGCGCGAGCCTAGCGCGCTTCGGTAGGGATGTCCCGCTGTGGGCTTGCAGCCGCGAACGCGTCGAGAATCTGTCGCGCAGACGATGGCCTGCCAGCCGGATTTGGATCGAGGGCTGCGCGAAAGCACTCGCGTTGCCGTGGCTCGAAGGCGTTGAGCGTGTCGACGAGATCGCGGCGAACACCACGCTGCGCCACCTCCGCGAGCATGGCCGCGTCGGTCGATGCTTCACAAATCCGTTCGCCGGTCGCAAACCAAAGGAGTGTCGCACAAAGCGCGTAGACGTCGGTGGTTTGTCCGGGTTTGTCCTCGCCCCGGATCACCTCGGGCGCAGCGTAAGGAACGGTTCCGCGGTCATCCGTGTCGGCGTCCGCGTCGAGTCCTCTGAATCGTGCTGCTCCAAGATCGACGAAGGAGATATCGCCGAGCGGACCGAGGTGAACGTGGTCGGGACTTATGTCTCCATGCACGATTCCAAGCGGCCCTTTGTCATCTGCGAGCTCGTGCACCTCGGTGAGCAGCTCGAGCGCCGTCACGGTGATGTGTCGGATGAGCGATTGCGGGACGGGTTTGTCCTTCGCGCTCCAACCTCGACGCAGTTCCCGCAGCGATGTTCCCGGCAGGTACGTTTCGATGAAAAACGGTCCGTGTGCATCGTTTCCTACGCGTACGAGTTTTGGCAGAGCGTGATGATCGACGAGCGACACGAGCTTCGCTTCCCGCACCATGGCCGCGCGACCCTCGTGGGTGTCCAGAGCATGTGGCAAGAGGCGTTTGCAGACGACTTCGCGGCCCTGTTCGCGCACGAGAGCAACCTGAAAAACGCTTCCACCTCCAAGCAATCGGACAAACTCGGTTCCTTGGGGAATCGCAAACGCCAACGGAGTTTTCCTCTCGGTTACTGGACCATCACTTCCAGTTGGTACGAACTGTCGATGTCGTGCTCGTCGACTCGAGCGTAATGGGTCCCGGTCGGCAGGTTGTTCACTTCGGAGCGGTCGACACTCCTGAGTAACCCGTGATGCATGATTTGATCGAAATTGCTTCTGAAAACGGGGCGCTGCGTGTGTGACCGGGCGCGCTCGACGCAGCTCGTCGACGACTACGGCAGCTACTTGGCGTCCGCAACGGCGCGCAGATCCGGGATGCGATGGCTTGGTGAGTGTGGGAAGAGAATTTCGATGCGTCCGCTGATTTCAACCATTCATTCCGAGCTCGTCGAGCGTCACCGTGACTCTGGGCGGATCGACCTCGATGACATCGCGGAGGTGATTGGTACGCGCGCGGTGAGTTACGACGAAGTCGAGTACCTCGTCGATCGCCTCGAAGCGGAAGGGTTCGAAGTGGGCGAAGGTATTGGTGCAAGTGACGTCGAGGTCATGCGGTTCGTGCTCGACGCTGCGCGAGAGCTTCGCACGACACTTGGACGAACCCCCACCGTGGATGAGATAGCTTCTGTTTCGGGCAGAGCTCCACACGTCATCCGTCGTGCCCTCGAACGAGCGCAGGGCAAACACGTGCCGAAGCCCGAATGATGCTGCCCGCGGACGCCTGGAAAAAGTTTTCGGTTTTTCGAAGGCGAGGGATTGTCTGGGCACCTTCGTGGGTTATGTCGTCAGATGATCATGCTCGATCGGGCGTTGCATGGAATGACGCGAAGCTATCGAGGCTCCATGGGGCTGTCACCGCGTCGTGCCGCGCACGAAACGGTGTTGACAACATCAGTCACGCGATCCGGCCTCACGATGATAGGATGGCTTCACGTAACACGCGCCCGAGAGCGCATTGCCCTCGAGGCAGAAGCAAAGGAAGGCGGCCTTCGATGAACATTGCAATCACGTTCCGCCACATGGTGGGCACGGACGCCGTAAAGCAGTACGCGCACGACAAGATTGCCAAGCTGCAAAAGTTTCTTCGTCAGGCGATGACGGCGCAGGTCACGCTGTCCGTCGAGGGAACGGAGCACATCGCTGACGTGAGCATCTCTTCGGGCAGTCAGCACTTCCACGCAAAGGAACGTAGCGAGGACATGTACGCATCGATCGATACTGTCGTCGACAAACTCGACCGGCAGATCAATTCGAGCAAAGGAGCCAACATGGCGAAGAAGCGTGGGGGAACGAGTGCTGCCGAGTTTGCTGCCGAAGTCGAGCGCGAAAATCGTGGTCGCGACTGATCGACGAACACCTTTCGTGACGGCGGGATTCGTCGCCTGATGGATCACACGATCCGGCAATACTGACCAAACGAATCGCTCCCACCCATTCCATCCTGCACGCCGTGCGTTCCACTCTCGCCAGCCGTCGCTTTCCGTAGTACGGCTCGGCCGCTCCTGCGCTCGTTTCGTGTATTTTCGTTGCTCGCCTGTAGAGCATACCGAGTGCAGAGCGACAGGCATCGTAACCACTCAACCCCCAAACTCACCGCAGCCGTTCGACACATTTGCGATGCGAGCGGATAGTGCGGTTGCCGCGCCCAACCATGGGAGTTCTGCAAATTCTTCGCGCTGAGCGCGTGTCTGTCGCGAATGCATCCGAGGGCGTCGTGCGAACGAAGGCCGAGGCGCTTCGCCGACTCGCTGCGCTTCTCGCGACAGGTACGGACATTCCCGCAGCGGAAATTGAGCGGGTCCTCGTCGAGCGCGAGAAAATCCAATCCACTGGCGTCGGCGGGGGCGTTGCCATTCCGCATGGAGGCATCGCCGTACTCGAGGTGCACATCGGTGCGGTGCTGCTCTGTCCCGATCCCATCGAGTTCGATGCGATCGATGGAGCTCCGGTCAGCATCCTCTTCGCCGTCATCGGCCCCAAGCGTGAAGCGGGCGAGCACTTGAAGATTCTGGCGCGCGTATCGCGCCTCTTGCGCCAGGACGAGTTTCGTAAGCGACTCCTTGCCGCACCCACGGGCACCAGCGCTTTCGACCGCATCTGTGCCGAGGAGACCAGGAGCAGCGCATGACCGAGTCCGCGCGGTCGAGCGATCCGTCTGCTCGCGTGCGTCCGTCGATCACGGTACGTGCGCTACTGTCGGACCCCGATCTCGGTTTGAAGCTGGATTTGCTCGCCGGGGAATCGGGTCTCGATCGGCTCATTCGACATTCGCGCATCCAAAAGTCGGGTTTGGCCCTCGTGGGCCACTTCCACGGCATCGTCTCGTCGCGCATTCAGATCCTCGGACAAACCGAGCTGTCGTTTCTTCAATGCCTGTCAGCGGAGGCGCGCGACGCGGCGCTGCGCGATTTCTTCGCGCTCGACATCTGCTGCGTCATCGTGACGACTGGCGCGCGCGCAGCGAGTGACGCTTCGGGACACGTCTTCGTGCCCGTGCCGGAGCTCGTTGCTGCTGCAAAGGCTTCGAGCACGCCGCTGCTCGAGTCGCATGCGCGTTCCAGTGCCACGATCGCCGCTCTGCATGGACTGCTCGATGATCGCTTGGCTCCGCGCGTGCGCATGCACGGTGTCCTCGTCGACGTCTTCGGCGTCGGTGTTCTGCTCAGCGGTGCGAGCGCCATTGGCAAAAGCGAATGCGCACTCGACCTCGTCATGCGTGGGCATCGCCTCGTTGCCGACGACGTCGTCGAATGTGACTACCGCCCACCGGGCATGGTCTTCGGTACTCCGGCAGAACTTCTGCGCCATCACCTCGAAGTCCGAGGGCTCGGCATTCTCAACATCAAGGACCTCTTCGGCATCACGGCAACGCGCGAACGCAAGCGCATCGACGTAGTCATCAAGCTCGTCGAATGGTCGAAAGACACCGAATACGACCGCCTTGGTCTCGAAGATCGGCATCGGGAAATCCTTGGCGTGAAGATCCGCGAGCTCGTCATTCCCGTGCGCCCCGGGCGAGACATGTCGACCATCATCGAAGTCGCTGCACGTAACGAATTGCTGAAGAGCGCTGGGCATCACGCCGCGCGCGAGTTCTTCGGTAACCTCGAAGGCGTGCTGCTCGGCGCCCAACCTCGCGGAGCAGGCGAAGGCGGCACGTCGCAGCCTTCGGAAGGCGTTTCTCCTTCCGAACCACCCAGCGACTACGGCCCGAGGAGCTCGTCATGACCGAGCGCAGTCACGTCGTCGTCGTCACGGGTTTGTCCGGTGCAGGAAAGTCGACGGCGCTTCATGCGCTCGAAGACCTTGGCTACTTCTGCGTCGACAATCTTCCTACGTCGGTCGTCACATCCACCGTGGAAGCTTGCGAATCCGGCGACGTGCGACGCATTGGCCTCGGCATCGACATGCGTGCGCTCGCGTTCCTCGACGGCGCAGGCCCAGCGCTCGAGCGCATCTCCAAGGGACGCGACGTCGTCATTCTTTTTCTCGATGCATCCGACGAAGCGCTCCTGCGACGCTTCAACGAAACACGTCGTCCACATCCACTCGCCGCTGCCGCATCTCGTACGGAGTCCAGCAGCGGTGGCCTCGCCGTGCTCGATGGCGTCCATCTCGAACGTGAGCGGCTCGCACCGCTTCGCGCCATCGCGACCGTCGTGATCGACACGACGCGCCTCAGTGTTCACGAACTGCGCAAGCAAGTCATTGCGCATCTCGGTCCAGGTCGTGCCGAAGCACCGCGCATGGTCACGCGTTTGATGTCGTTCGGTTTCAAGTACGGAATTCCCGTCGATGCCGACCTCGTTTTCGATGTTCGGTTCCTGGACAATCCCCACTTCGTCCCGGAACTACGACATCTGCCAGGGACGCATCCAGACGTGCAGGCCTTTGTCTTCAAGAGCGGTGAAGCTTCCGAGTTGCTCGATAAGTGTTCGGAACTTTTGAAGTTTGCGCTGCCGCGTTACGAGCGCGAAGGCAAGAGTTACCTGACCATCGGGATCGGATGCACCGGAGGGCGTCATCGCTCGGTAGCAGTTGTCGAGGTTTTAGCCGACAATCTATGCAAGCAGGTGGAGCTACCCATCTCGATCGTCCATCGCGACATTGCCAGAGCAGATCATGCGACTGCGCAAGACACGGGGCCGACGAGCGGTACGCAAGCGGGGCTCGAGGGGGGCAAACCGTGAGTGGAGACAGTGCCAGCGACAGATTCACGATCGTCAACGCGCGCGGCTTGCATGCGCGCGCGGCGATGAAGCTCGTGCAGCTCGCTGGCAAATATCCCTGTGAAGTCACGGTAGCCGGGCCAGATGGCGAGCCCGCGAATGCCAAGAGCGTGATGGGCGTGCTGCTCTTGTGCGGTGGTGTTGGCACGGTGATCGAAGTTCGAGCGCGCGGACCAAACGCCGACCAAGCCGTGACCGCCATCGGAGAGCTCATCGCGAATCGCTTCGGAGAGACCGAATGAGCGACGAGCCTGTCCCTTCGGCTCCCACCGTCATGCGAGGCATCGCAGGCTCGCCTGGAGTCGCCATTGGCAAGGCGGTCGTCTTTGGGCACAGCCGCGCGTCGTGTCCACGTTATCCGGTAACGACTGCCGACTTCGATTCCGAGCTTCGTCGCTTCCAAGACGCCGTCGCACGCGCGCAGCGCGACCTGCGCGAGATGGCACAGCGCCTCAGCGACAAAAGCGCCGAGGCCTCCATTCTCGAGGCGTATACGCTCATGGCTGGCGACCCCGTGCTTGCCGAAGCCGTGCAACACCAAGTTCGTCATGAAAAACGATGCGCCGAGTGGGCCGTTGCGGAAGCCGCAGACCTCATCGCAAAGCGGCTTGCAGCGGTCGACGATCACTATCTGCGCGAGCGAAGTCACGACGTGCTCTTCATCGGCGACCGCATCTTGCGCGCCTTCGGTACGAGCGACCCGGAGCAGCAAAACTTGCGCCTCGACGAACCCTCCATCGTCATCGCGCATGATCTGAGTCCTGCGGACACGGCCGCGATGATCAGCCAACCGGTCGTCGGTATCGTCACCGAAATCGGCACACGCACCAGTCACACGGCCATCCTCGCCCGCGCGCTCGAAATTCCGGCCGTCGTCGGCGTGACCGATGCACTCGCACACATCTCTTCCGGAGATGTCGTCATCGTCGACGGCTTGCGTGGTCACGTCGTCGTGCGTCCTGCCACGCGTGAGCTCGACGATGCGCGTGCTCGCGGCGAGCGCCATACAGCGCTGTCGCGCGAGCTATCCACGTCGCGTGACCGCGCTGCCGTCACCAAAGATGGCGTGCGCGTCGCGCTTCGGGCCAACGTCGAGCTGCCTGCCGAAGCGGTTCTTGCGCGTGATCATGGCGCGGAAGGCATCGGCCTTTATCGCACCGAATTTCTCTACATCGATCGTTCTTCACCGCCGAGCGAAGATCAGCAGTTCGCAATCTTCCGCGCCGTCGTCGAGACGATGCAGCCGCTGCCCGTCACGCTTCGCACCTTCGACATCGGCGGCGACAAGTTCATCTCGCACCTGAAACTTCCTCCCGAAATGAACCCGATGCTTGGCCTGCGAGCCGTGCGTCTCGCGTTGTCGCAGCCCGAGATGTTTCTCGAACACCTGCGCGCGATGGTGCGTGCGAGCGCGTACGGCAACGTGAAAATCATGGTGCCGATGGTCGCCACGTTGACCGAATTGCGGCAGGTGCGGAAGTACCTCGACCAAGCCATCGCGCAGGTCAAGGAGCGCGGTCTGCCGTGTGCAGACGACATCCCACTCGGCATCATGGTCGAGGTTCCAGCAGCAGCGGTGCTCGTGGACCTCTTCGCGCAAGAGGCGGCTTTCATGAGCCTCGGCACCAACGACCTCGTGCAGTACTCCTTGGCGGTCGATCGTTCGAGTCGCTCGCTCGCGTACCTCGCGTCGTCCTTCGACCCCGCCATCTTGCGTCTGATTCGTTCGGTCGTTCGAGCTGGCGAAGGGTGGGACTGTCCGGTCTCCATTTGTGGCGCGATGGCGAGCGATCCTTTGGCTGCGCTGCTGCTACTTGGCCTTGGCATGCGAGACCTCTCCATGGAGGCGGCGGCCATTCCCGAGATCAAAGAAGCGCTGCGTCGCGTGACGCTCGACGAGGCCGAAGCGGTGGCGCAAGAGGCGCTTCGTTACGGTACTGCCGAAGAAATCGAAACGTGCATTGCCGAATCGTTTGCGCCGCGCCTTTATGACCTTCTCACCGGCGAACGTTGAAGGCATCGTGCCGTGACGAATCGAGGAGTCACGAGCACGTCATGAGCACATCCATCTCATCCACCATCATTCGCACTGCACGCGTATCCACGCATGTTCTCACGAGTGGTCCGCGTGATGCCGTCACCGTTGTCTTCATCCATGGCAACTGTTCATCGGCGCGTTTCTTCGAGCAGACCATGGCGAGTTTGCCTGCTGGTTTTCGCGCCATTGCGCCCGACTTGCGCGGCTTTGGTCGCACCGAGCGAGCGCCCATCGATGCCACGCGCGGGCTGCGCGACTTCTCCGACGACCTCGCCGAATTGCTTCGTCGCCCGGAGCTCGACGTCGTCGGCCCAGTGCACGTCGTAGGCTGGTCCGTTGGCGGTGGCGTAGCGATGCAACTCGCCATCGATCACCCGACGCTCGTGGGCCACATCGTTCTCGAAGCGTCGATGTCGCCGTTCGGCTTCGGTGGGACGCGAGCCGACGGCACGCCGTGCTTTGCCGACTTTGCCGGATCGGGTGGCGGCACGGCCAATCCGGACTTCGTCAAGCGCCTTGCGGCTCACGATGCGAGCAGCGAGGCCGACACGTCACCGCGCAAGGTGATGAATACGTTCTATTTCAAGCCGCCATTTCGGGTGGATGAAAAGCGCGAGGACATGTTCGTTTCCGAGATGCTCGCGATGGCCGTCGACGACGATCATTACCCTGGCGACGTGAAGCCGTCGTCGAATTGGCCTGGAATCGCACCGGGGACGCGCGGCATGAACAACTCGCTTTCGCCGGCCTACTGCAACTTGTCCGGGTTTGCGAATATCGAGCCGAAGCACGACGTGCTTTGGATTCGGGGTGATTCGGACCAGATCGTCAGCGACACGTCGCTCTTCGACTTTGCATTTCTCGGCAAGCTCGGGGCGATACCTGGCTGGCCGGGGGACGATGTTTGTCCGGCGCAACCGATGATTTCGCAGTTGCGTGGGGTGCTCGATGCATACAAGGCGCGAGGTGGTCGTTATCGCGAGCTCGTGATGAAGGACGTGGGGCATTCGCCGCACATCGAAGCGCCCGAAGCGTTCGTGGACGAACTCGTGCGGTTTGTCCGAGACCGCTGAGCCGGCGCACGGGGTTTGTCCAGGGACGAGCCTCGAATGCGTTGCAGGCAAGCGAGTTTGTCGGGCACCGTGTCGCGGTTGGCCCGAGCGTTCAGCAGCGGGCCTCATTTTTCCAAAAAACGATTGCACGGGCGATTCCGTGGGTTTTGGCGGACCGATCCGTATTTGGGCGAATGAGTCCACCCGTTCCTGGGAAAACGTGGTACGTTTGTCGTGATGAACAAGCCACGTACGAACAAGCCATTGAAGTCGAAGGTTCCCAGAGCGCGGGCAAAGCGGCGGGCGCCTGAGCCGGTGACCGTGGTCGTGGAGAGTCGCCAGGACGAGGTTTTGCGCAAGCTTGGGGCGCGCATGCGTGATTTGCGGCTCGAGCGGAAGATGTCGCTTGCGCGGCTGCAGCAGCAGGGGGGGCTCACGCCGAGTCAGATGTCGAGCGTGGAGCGGGGCCGTGTGCAGGTGACGCTGGGTACGGTGTCTGCGGTGGCCAATGCGCTTGGGATGCCGACGTTCATGGTGCTCTTGTTGCCGGACGAAGATCCGATGTCCGCGGTGCTCGAGGAGATTCGTCAGGCCTATGGTGGAGACTGGCGTCGGGCGGCGTTCGTGATTGCCGGCGCGCTTGGTCTCGATTTGTCGCAGATGCCAGGCTGACGGCCTGTCGTCGCTCGTCGCGCTCGTCGCTGCGCGTTCGTATCCATCCCTCCTCGTAACTGCCCTTTTCGATGGCCCTTCTTCTGGGCGTTCTCGCGACAATTCATTTTGCTTTTCGCGCCTTGGCCATCGCGTGATGAAAGTCAAGCCATTCTATCACTGTCATTTCGGCGCGGGAGTGTTTGCGGTTTCGGGTTTTTCCGAAGGACCTGCACATTTTTGAATTATTTTTTTGCGATGTTCGGATCAAACGATTTCGCCGAGAATTTGTAGGGTTCGTCCGAAGCGCCCCAGTTTCACCGATCGTGCGGGTTTTGAAATCGCCGCTCGTCCCGCATCATCGACCACCCAATGTCGATTTATTTGCACCATTTTCTGCACTTTTTGCCTGTCTCCGTCCTTTGGGCGTGATATTCATTGATTCGCACAATCGAATTCGGGTGGCCTAGTTCATCGAGGGACATGGCCCCGGTTGTGTAAAACACGATTCGTTTGTCCAAACGATAAACCGCGAGGTGAATGTCGATGCCTAGTCGTCGCGATCCAGATCCGTTCGCCGCTCAGGTTGGCGAGCGTATTCGTCAACTTCGGAAGGAAAGGCAGTTGTCGCTTCCTGCGCTGGCTCAGGCGAGTGGCATATCGCGGGGTCACTTATCGGACATCGAGCGTGGTATGGCCGTCATGACGCTGCGCACGCTTTTGCATTTGGCGGATGCGCTCGAAGTGCCGCCTTATTTGATCTGTATGGTTCCGAAGGATGATCCACAGGTCGTGGTTATCGATTACGTGATCGCGCGTGCGGGCGGCGACATGAAAAAAGCTGCGGAAGAGCTTCGCGCGCTGATTCTCGAGCATGGAGTGCCAAATGGCGACGCGCCGGACGACAACGACGCGTAGACGTTGAATGACGGCCTCGACAGTAATCTCGAACCCAAGGCAAGTCATTTCACACAACATTGGGCTCCGACGAACCTGGCCCAGCATTGCCAGGTACGTCCCGGTCCAGGGATCGATTGTATTCTGCCTGCTGCGCGTGCTAGCGTTCGTCCCCACGAACACTTGGTTCGTCGTTGCACGTGTTTGTCGCACCAACCTCTTTTATGCTTCCCGGCTGATCCGGGTTACTCGTTCGAGGTTCATCGATGCCCCGTCGTTCGATTCCGGAACCGATTGCCGCCAAAGTGGGCGCCAGAATTCGTGAGCTCCGCCTCGAGCGCGGTATGTCCATCGCGGCGCTCGCAGATGCGGCCGGTTTGTCCAAGGGGCACATGTCCAGCGTCGAACGGGGCCTCGTTTTGATTACCGTGAGCACCGTCGTCTCGACCGCCCGCGCCCTCGGCGTCCCCCCATTCGTCTTGGGCATGTTCCCCACGGACGAGCCGTTTGCTGCGGTCATTGAACATGTTCGCTCGGCCGAAGGTGGCGATACTGTCAAAGCCGCGGCCAAACTTCGCAAATTGGTTTTTGGTCAGACCGCTTCGACCGCGGACACGACCAAACGCAGCGGCCCCGCGACCAAAAAACGTCGAAAGCGAGTAAAACCGTGACCCGTTGGTCGCGTAAGACTCTTTCGAATGCCAACCGTCACGTGCGGTTTGTCTCCGTACAACCCCAGCCGTCGATGAATTGAACGCCGAGCAGCTCGACGTTACGAGCGACCCGGCGGCTCCGTCGGTCGCCTTGGCGGCGGGGACGTCCCTGGCGTGCGTGACGTCGCTCCGTCCGCGATCCGCACGTCGAGACCGAGGGCGTCCTTGAGCATCCCGCACTTCGCCGCAACGGTCCATTCCTCGAGCGACCGGTCTTCCGTCCCTGATAGTTCGAGCACCAACGAATCGCCCTCGATGCGTCCCGCGACGCTCGTCACCTTGGCGCGATGCTCGCGATCGAGCGCGTCGGCAATCCGCAAAATCGACGCCATCGCTTTCACCTTGGCGCGGTCTTCGCGCGACAGCGCGCGGAAGTTTTCGTGATCGAGTTGTGGGGGGCTCTTGCGGTGGTAGCGCGCCACGTTCGCCACGATTTCCCGCTCCATCGGCGATAGTCCCATCAAGTCGGCGTGCACGATCAAGTAGTAGCTGTGCTTGTGGTGCCCCTCGTACCGCACGAAGTCTCCCACGTCGTGCAAGAGCGCCGCGGCGTAGAGCAGGATCCGATCGCGAGGACTCATGCGGTGACGTGGTGCCAAGTCATCGAAGAGACGCGCTGCGAATCGTGCGACGAGCGTTCCGTGTTGCTCGTCGAAGTGGTAGCGCCGGCCGAGGCGCAGACATGCTTCGGTCACCGATGTCGCTTCGCCTCCGAAGTCACGCGGCACGAAGTGCTCGCGCGCCAGGTCGACCAGCACGCCTTCTTTCAGACCTACGCCGGGCGCTGCGATCGATGCGCGGCCAAACACTTCCGCGACGCGGCACAAAACCGTTGCAGCCGGTACGATCGTGTCGGCTCGATCGGGGCGCAGGTTGTACGTGAGGACGCGCTCGTCGACGTTGCGTGCTGCAAGCTCGTCGATGAGCCGCCTCATGGCGCGCACTTCGATCGCTCGGCCTTCGGGGAAAGCAACGGGCATCGGGCACAGGTCCGCGAGCGTTTCAAGGTTGCCTCCGGTGCCCATCACGAGGTCGACGCCGCTGCCATCGGTGGCGTCGTCGATCTCGCGGAAAGCATCGCCGCATACGCGATCGACGTACTCTTCGAGCAGCCGCCTGTGCGCCGCATCGATGGGACCGCGTCCATCGAGGAACGCTTCGAGCAAGCGCACCGTGCCCACGGGAAGCGACCGCGCGAAGATGGGACGCCGGCCATCGAGCAGCGTCAGTTCGGTCGAGCCGCCGCCGATGTCGACGAGCAGCGTACGCCGGTTGCCGAGAGGCATTCGTTCGACGACGGCGAGTTGAACGAGGCGCGCTTCTTCGACGCCTTCGATGAGCTCCACGTGCACGCGGCTTTCGCGTTCGGCTCGCTCGAGCAGAAGCTCGCCGTTGCTTGCCTCGCGTGCGGCACTCGTCGCAACGGCTCGATAACGTTCGACTTTGGCGGCATCCATGGCCGCGCGAAACCTACGGAGCGCGTCGCACGCGGCGCCGATGACGCCGACTTCGAGTCGTCCTTTGGTGAAGACGTCGTGCCCAAGCCGCACCGCAGCGCGGTCGGCGAGCACGTCACGGAACGGGTAAAAACGTGGACCCTCCTCGGTGATGAGGGGAGCATCCACGTCGACCACGCGTAGTCGTATCGCGTTCGAGCCGATATCGATCGCCGCAAGGCGAGCCATGGCGGGAGAACTAGCGTCCTTCCACGTCATTGGCTACTCTCATGCGTCCCATGCGATACGTTCAGCCATCCGTCCTGCCGAAAGTTGCGCTCGCTTTCTTCACCGTTCTTGCCGCAGCTTGCGGCCAAGAGGAGGTTCGCGCGCCCAACCCCACTCGGTCCCTCGACGAACGCCGAGCGATCGAGGTCATTCGTCGAGCGGTCGTGGAAGAGGGTGTGCGGCCCGCGGCCGCTCGAGATGTCGAGCTTCGTACGGGAAAAACCCTGCGCGTCGACGTCAGCATCGAGGGACAGGAGTACGGCGTCGCGTACATCTCGGATGACGATGCCGAAAAGCTTGGAGATGCCATCAAGCCTCCCAACGGCCCCGATGAGAAACTTCGCCTCGAGCGTGTTGGTCCCGATGCCGAAGTACGTATCGTCCTTTTGTACCAGACCAACTATCGCTACGACGATCTCGCAGGCGAGTCGCACGAGATGACGACCATCACGGCCGAGCGGGCTCTTGCGCGCGACGTGCGTGACTTCATCACGCATGCGAAAACCAAGAAGTTCAAGTGAGCTTTGGGCTCGTGAGGACGATAGACACGATGCGTTTGTCCACGCTCATCGACAGTGAATCCATGCGAGCGCGTTCGCCGCGGCAGGCGCTCGTCGTTGCGGGCACCACGCTGCTTCTGGGGCTCGCGATGGTCGGATTACGTCCAACCGATCCGAGTGACACGTCCCTCGTCGATGTCGGCATGGTCGTCACGCTCGCGTCGCTCATCGTTTTGATTGGCGGCATTCATTTTTACGGCCGCCTCGGGCCCGAGGAGCCTGACGAGCGCGGTTACGCCGATTGAGTTGCAAACACTCTTGCGTGCGCAGGCGCCTTGGACCAGCATCGCGCGCATGCATCGTCCTAGCCGTCAGCACAATCATCTGCTCCAGAAGATCGCTCGCAAGGAATCGCTCGCCAAGGCACGCAAGCGCCACGTTGGCCGGCGCCTCAAGCAGTGGAGGAAGTGGTCCAAGGCGTACGAAGGCCTCGTGCAACAGGCTTCGTGACGTCGAAGTTACTCGCCGACAAACTCTCCACGCGTTCGACCGGTGCATCATGAGCACCGGTCGTTGTTTTGTGGTCCAATGATGTCGTAGCCGGGTCTTGATTTGCACGCTCGCTTCGCGCGCGTGGGACGCGCGCTTCGCGAGGCTTGTTTACGATGGGGGGGCCGAGGCTCGGCCCCCCCAAACCCCCCGGGGTCTGATTGCTGACCGGGTCACGGTTCTTGATCGGGGCGTCCGCGGACCCCCCCGATCGAGGGTGCAAGCCCTGGCCCGTACTCGTTGACCTCGTTCGCCCCTCACGTATTCTCGTTCGTGTGCGCGTGAAGGTTTACGTGGCGCGCTTGGCGAGGAGTCAGGGATGCGTGGCGATGGTGTGGTGGCACGACGGACGAGCCTCTTCGTAGGTATCGCGCTGGCGATCCTTGGAGGTGCAACCATGGCATCTGCGCAAGGGATGCCTTCTCCCCCACCGCCGCCACCAGCCGCGGCGCCGGCTGAGCAGCCCTCGCCTCCAACCGGCGCGCCACCAGCGCCCGACGCAATGACTCCCGCCCCTCCGCCACCCATGGGCGCTCCACCTTCGAAGGATGCTGCTGGGTATCCGCCGCCCGGGTATCCCGCTGCAATGGTATTTGGACCGTCGCGGCTTCCCTATAACGAAAGCGACCCGATTCCTCCAGGGTACGAAGTTCAAACGCGGCCGCGAATGGGCATGGCCAAAGCAGGCATTGCCACGTTCGTGCCATTTTATGGTTTGTCCGTCTTGTTTGGAGGGGTTTACCTGGGGAGCGAAGGGCGCGAAGCAAAAATGTATTTCCCGCTGCTCATTCCCGTCGTTGGCCCCTTTGCGACCATGGGTACTGCAGGCACCGAAGAATTCGGTACCATGATTTTGGCGCTCAATGGCATCGGGCAACTCACAGGAGCGGCACTCTTCCTGGCGGGCATGCTCTCCGAAGAAAAATACCTCGCTCGTCGCAGTGCGGGCCTTCGTCCCGAAGTGTTCGTCGGTCCGCAATCAATGGCACTTCGCTGGCAATTCTGAGCGGTTCAGGTCGGCTCGTAGGAAAAGGAATCGGAGATGAACATGCAGAGCGCCAGCGCTACGTCGAGCATAACGCGTTTCTTCGCCCCGCTCGCTTTGGTTGCCGTCGTGCTTGGTTTTTCCAGAGCCGCCGAAGCCGTACCGCCACCTCCACCGCCCAATCCTTCTGGGAACGCAGCAGCGCCGCCCGCTCCACCTCCAGATGCAGCCACGCCTCCTCCCGCTGCGCCTGCTGATGCGCCCCTTGCGCCACCTCCACCACCGCCGGCGCCGCAAGCAATGCCGCAACCCAATCCGCCGCCGAATGCGCAAAACGGAGCGTGGGGAGCTGGCGTGCCGTTGTCGTGGCAGCCTGCGGATCGAACGATCCCTCCCATGTTGCCCAACCGTATCGAATATGAAGAAGGCGACGACGTCCTGCCCGGTTACGACCTCCGAACGCGCGCGAATCGAGGCCTCTTCGTGGGCGGCCTCGTCACGTTCCTGATTCCTTACGGCCTCTCTTTTCTCGTAGGTGGAGCCATCGTCCTGGAAGGAAGCGATCGGGACAGAGAGGAATTCGCTCCTTTGCTCGTGCCCGTCGCTGGGCCTTTCATTACCCTGGGTACGTGGGAACCAGGCTCCTTCAATAACGACGACAAGTCCGGCGAATTCATTTTGCTAGCCAATGGTTTTACGCAGTTGGCCGGCGCCGCCATGATCACCGCCAGCATACTCATGCCCGAAAAATACCTGGAACGTATTGGCAAGCTTCCGGGCAAACCCGAAATCTTCGTCGGACCCGGCTCCGCCAGCATGCGACTGCATTTCTGACGCCATTCGGCAACGTCACGTCGCCCGTTTTACCATCCACTTCCAGTCGAGCGGTGAAGCGTCATTCGGTCGCACGCGTTCGATCGTGGCGTTCGGACCTGCGGAAGCCGCCTTCACATACGTCCGCAACCGACCGCGCCATAATGGCAACGAAATTTTCGTTGCGATGAACTTGATTGTCCACGGCCTGTTTATGCCTTCGGCTTGACTCTTCATCGCCGACCTGATGCCCTCGAAGGATGCAAGCTGCCCGCCATTTCGTCGCGCATTGCCTTCGTATCATCGTGATTGTACTGACCAACTTGGCATTTACGTGGCCGATCGTTGGTTGTGGCCCCGGTGTCGTCCACGTCGTGCAACCGGATTCGATGGCGTTTCTGCAAATAACCAATGCCCAAGTGAGCGCCGAGGCGCGGCGTTCTGCGCACTTGATGGGGCAATGGGTGAGCGGGCGTTCGTCCGACAAGGTCGGCATTCTGGAGGACAGCAAGCTCCCCGAACCGTACACCCAAGATGACGAAGGCGGCGTTTGGCCTTCCGAATATCACTTGGGATACGCCGCACTGAGGCTCATTCGCGAGCATTATGCCGCCGCTCATCCAGCGTACCGTGTTCTCGACGACGGCAACCTCGTGGAGGTCGTCGACGAAGCGGGTGGAAACGTCGGGCTGATCGAGGATTTCGACAAGGATCGGCTCATTGATATCGCGGATGTCGAGGCGCGGGCTTTGTTCGAAGTCGTTCCGCGAGGACAAACACACCGCTCCGCGGCGAACAACAAAGTCGATTGGCATTTGCGCGTGATCAACACCGCTATGCTCGGCGTTCCGAAGTTCAAACTCGGGACGGGTTATGGCGGTGAGATTGGCGTGCGCTTCGCCGAGGGCGCGGCGCCGTGGAAAATCGCGTGGCAAACGACGGATCCGGGGGCGGTCGAGTATCGATGGCTGGTGCTCGGTGCGGAGCAGCAGACCGCAGAGGCCTACGGCGATGCGTATCTGGCCAAGCGATGGCGTGAGCCGACGCTGCGGGAGATATCGCGGTTGGGACGGGCGCTGCACGAAGTGGTGGAGCGGTTGGTCCAGGCACGCGAAGAGCTGGGACGAACGCGTGCCGCTACCGAAATGCCCGTGCTGCCGGGCAAAACGTTGACGGAGTACCTGCGGTCGGTGGCGTTGTGGAGCGCGCATGACGATGACACAGCGCGCCTCTTGCCGGTGATGCGCGAACCGCCTCCGGCACCGGCGCGTCCGGACCCGCGCCTTATGGCGGACACGAAGGGCGGTTCGTCCGGCGCGGGTTCGTCTCCGAAGATGTACCCCGGTGCGACGCAGGTCGACGGTCCCGTCGTTCCACCACACCCCAGCGCCCCCGAGGCGTACACGCTCGATGGCCGGTTTGGGAACATGCCGTGGCAGTACTTCATGGGGTACTCGGCCCATCGGGTGATCGCTTATCACTACCAGGCCCGTTACCAAGGTCTAGGCGAGCTTGTCTTCAAGAACCACGTCAGCGTTGGAAAGATCGTAAAGGAGGCTGGTGGTGAACCGAAGCTGCTTCACTGGTCCGAAGCCGATCTGCGTCCCGACATCACGCATGTGCGGTTCAGGGAGCCCGTGCACTATGTCTTCGAGATCAAGCCCGAAGGACCCAAGCATTTTGTGAAAGGCAAGGAAAAACTTGCGCAGTACATCGGCGTCCTGAACGTCGGCATGGTCGGAAAGCCCAGGGTCTTCGTTCCTGGCCCCAAGTACGAGGGCGAATTGTGGATACGCTTCAAACGGGGCACGCGCCTTTGGGCCGTGAAGTGGCATTCCGCAGCGCCTGGTTTGTTACTCTATCGATGGATCAAGCCGGAGGTTGCCGAATCAGGCAAGGACATGGCCACCTTGGAAGAAGAATGGCGACAAGCCATCCAAGACGATCGATGGCGGGACATCTCCGAAAAGGAGATGGCGGCGGATGCGGAAGAGCTATTCCTCACCGTCGATATGCTCGTAGGGCTCCGGGAGACGCTGGGGCATTTCCGTAACGTCGTGACGCTGCCCATTCAGGGCGTGGGTCTGGCCGCCGAGGCCGTGCTGTCGGCGAGACTATGGAATCAGATGGACGCGGCGCCTCGCGTGGTGCCCATTGTCCGCGTGCCTGCGCCCGTGAAGCAACCGGCCGTGCCCCCCAAGGCGCCGCCTCCGGTGAATGCGCCGTCCTTGGGGTCCGATATCCATCATCCGCGCCCCACTCCCGCGCGCCCTGTCGCGCCCGGAAAAACCCTCTCGGGTCCCAAGACCGTCTCCCCGAATTGACTTGCCACCGTCGTTGGCCTGTGCGAAGCGCGTGGGCACCATGTCTGACAAGGTAGCCTCGACAGACCCGAATGCCCTGCTTTTCCCGGCGTTTCTGTACGGCCCCCACGCCTCGTGTCGGCGCAAGATGAAAGCCGAAGCCAAGAAGTGGGCGAAGCGTTACGAGGCACACGGGGAATTTCCCGAGCCCAAGCTGATTCCCGTGCCGCCTGGATCGGTGATGATTTGTTCTGGCGTGGAAGCAGACTTCCTCGCACTTGGCATGGCCACGAATGAACCGTGTTGGTTTTTCTATTTGATGCATGAGCTTCGAATGGAAGTGCGCCCGAGCTCTGGCCCTCAATATGAGGTCTTCCAACCCAAGTTCGAGGCGTTCCTGTGTCGGTATCCCTGGGGCGCGTTGTATGTCGCTACCACACCAGCGGACAGCACCATCGACCTCGTGTCGCGCCGGTTGGAAGCTGTGTTGTCGTTTTGGGAACAGCTCGGCACGTTGCGATATCTTCGTTACTGCCAATATACGCTGACGACTCTGATGCACTATTATTACGAAGGGACCATTCGGATGTGGGTGGATGCCCCCGCGGGAAGCGTCAAGGACGTGCTGCGCGCCGCCATGGAACGAATGCGCCATGCATCCGAGGATGAAATCCAGGCGCGCATGATGAGGCGCTTGCATGAAGTTGCCGACACGGATCCCGAATTGAAACATCGGGAATGGCTCAAATCGCCAGGCGTCATCGAGGCGGAATTAACGCGCATCAAAGAAATATGGCCGGAGTTGCTCGAGAGCATGAAGTCGGACGACATGGGTGCCTGTGCAGGTTTCCTGCGCGCTCTCGACGGCAAATACCCCGGCGATTGATACGAATTCGTTGCAACCACGCAAAGGTCCGACGATGCCCGGAACGACAGACCCGAATGCCTGCTTTTCCCTGCGTTCATGTACGGCGACAGGACGACGTGTCGCCGCAAGCTGAAGGCCGAAGCCAAGAAGTGGGCGAAATGCTACCTGGAAGGCCGCGACTTTCCCGAACCGAAGCTCATCGCCATTGCCCCCGGTTCCGTCGTGTTCACGGATGAAAACACCGCCAACTGGGTGGGCGGGGGGTATTCGATGAATGCCGGTGCGAACATCGTTACGATCAGCGCCAACCCCAAGCAACAGGGACTCCATATCCAATGGCGTGCCTACCTGCTCGAGACCCTGCAATTCGAAACGAACTGGGCTGCCAAACTCAGCCGCGAAGAAAGCTTCCCCTTCCGCCGTGCATTCGTCCCGCACGTTTGCAGATACCCTTGGGGCGCCATTTCCGCCGCGATCATAACTTGTTTGCTCAACAGCATCGAGCTCACGGTGCCGCGCATCGAAGGCGTGTTGCGGTTCTGGGAAGCGCTCGACACGTTGAAGTACATCACCTTTGAGGAGCGTCCCATCGCACTTGCCGAACTCATGGCGTATTACTTCCAAGGTCACATCGCGATGTGGGTGGATGAACCCACAGGGAACGTCCGAACCGACCTGCAAACTGCAATCGATCAAATGCGTCGTGCATCGGAGGACGAGATTCACATGCGCCTGCTCGCGCGCTTGCGCGAATACGCCGACACCAGAAAGGGGCTGCAGCATCGCGCGTGGTTGAAATCCCCAGGTTTAATCGAAGCCGAAGTCGAAGCGAGACGTCGCAAGGGGCAAGAATTCTACGACAATCTGACCAGTGGAGACCGCGGGGAGCTCGGTTCGCTTTTGGCCATCCTCGAAAGAGACCATTACCCCGGCAACGTGCATTGATTCTGCCCGCCCATTCGAGACGAAGCATCACCGCACATGCCGCCGTTCCGCCAGCCTCATCAATTCAATTCCGGACGCTCCTCCTCATCCACCGTGCCATCCCCCTTGAAGACATACGGCAGCACGAGCAGCTCCGTCGAAGGTACCTCGCCAAACTCGAAATAGTTCAGCCCCACGCGCACCCGGTCCATCGCGCACCCGAGCAGCTCGGCAACGCCAGCCAACATTTCTTCGGCATACAACTTTTTTTCTTGCCAAACTCGAGTCAGCATGCTCGGCGTCGCCCCAGTAGCGAGCACGTGGCTCCAGCGCTCGGCATGACCCGCGGCGCCGGCCACTTGCTCCGCAGTAGGCATCATGTCCGCCGGAAGCGATCCCTCCATGTACATGGGATTGCTGTTGAATTCGTCGACCTTCTTGCCACCTACGAAAAGCCCCATGAGCAAAACGTCGCTGGCATGGACGAGAATGGACACCGTCGTCGAATGCGTTGCCGCAGAGAGAAGGGAGGCGAGCGCATCGAGATCCGTCGTGTATTGATCTTCGGTGCTCTCGTCGTACACAGAAATCCAATTACCTTCGCCCGCGCGAACGACGATCGTGCGATCGTAAGCGTCCGCGTCAGGGCCGCCTCGGACCATGCCCGCTTGCTTGGCCAATTCGTCGAGCGCTGATTCGATTTTTTCGAGCGACGTATAGGGCCCACGCCGTATCTGCACATTGGTGAAAAATGCTCCCATGACCGAACGCTTATCCCAACCAGACGTCGATGGCAATAACGCCACGAGCCTGTCCAATCCAGACGAATGCGCCACCAAATGAAAGCGGCTCGTCAGAGCAAAGCAATCCAGCGAGCCCTTGAGCAGCCAGCTCGACAAGGAATACCCCGGCGCTCGTTGCCGCATTCCGGCTGCCCGTCGACGCGTCCCGGCGGCCCGTCGACGCGCCCCAACGGCCCGTCCACGCATTCCAACCGCCCGTCGACGCGTTCCCGCTCCTCGTCGCCGCATTCCCGTCGCCCGTCGACGCGTCTCGGCTGCCCGTCCACGTGTCCCGACCTATGCGTCGCCGCATTCCGGCTGCCCGTCGACGTGCCCGAGCTGCCATCGGACGTGGTTGTAGAGCACGTCGACGTGGTTGTAGAGCATGTCGACGTGGTTGCAGAGTACGTCGACGCGTTCCATCAACGCGTGGGCGACGACGTGAAACGAGCCGACGCATTCGGAGCATCGCGTCGTCGCGGTTGAGCTTACCGTCGACAAGGTCACGGGATGCGTCGACGAGCCGTGGCAACAGTACGGAGACGTTGTAGTCACCATGCCTCGAAGGGTGTTGACTTCGCTCCGTCCATGCGCGTAGCCTACGAGTTGGCGTTCGAGGCAACTACTTTCGGAAAGGAACGATGCGCAATGAGTGCAGGAACGAAGTCACCTTACGTCGGACCGCTCGTTATCGACGTGACGGCGCACAAAGATCATCTGGTCGACCTTCCCCCTGGCGCGCAGGTGGGGTTGAAGCATGAGAAACCCGGGTTCAGCGAAGTGCTCATCGAGCTCAAAGAAGCGAAGAACGGACCTTTGGCGGCTGCAGGCATCTCCACCGAAGTCGTCACGCGCATCGAGTCGCGGACCGTGACACTCGACGAAATCCGCAAACACAAAGCCGCTGCAAGGAAACTTTACGAGGTCCTTGGAGAGACCGAAGCGGATCTCGAAAATGCACGCGAAGGCGACATTGCCATCATTGCGCGCGGGGCACAGACGGCGGGGCAGCACCTGGGTGCGGGTACGAAGGCGCATTTCGAGAAGACGCTGAAGTATTATTCGCAGATCGCGGACAAGGCCGTCGCGACGCGAAAGAAGAACGCGGCGACCAATGAAGAAAACGTTGAATGAGCGCCAGTGAACACTTACGGCTGCACGAGTAGCCGAATGCGTGCCCCTTCCCAATAACTGACACCGTAAAGCGGCGCGTCGTCACCGAGCATTTCCAACTCGATGACGCCCTGCTCTTCCAATCGTAGCAAGACGACCGTCAATCGACGAGCAAATGGCATTTCGTGGAGCCGTTCGCGTAAGCGGCGCACCGAAATGGTGCCATTCGCATCAGGGCACATGCGTGACAATGCGAATGCGACGACACCCTCGGCGAATACATCATCGCCGCGCGCGTGAAGCATCTGCGTCGCCTTGGCAATGAGAAGCGCGGCCCGCACGTATTCCGGCGGCGCCCGCATGATTTCCAGCAGCATACGCTCGCCCCATTCTTCAGGGCTCAGAACGCCCGCGGATAGTCGTGTCGATTCGTTAGCGTTTCGTGTCGGTATGGGCGGGAGACGATCAGTTAATCGCGGGCGCTGAAATGCTCTCCAAATGTCGCGTCCCATTTCGCGCAACCGCGCACCCAAACGCTCGAATGCGGACGACGGCGTCACGTCGACAACCGTATCGCGTGGCGTCGATTCCGGTAATGTTTGCCTCTCGTGAATCGTTGCGTCATACGTCGTCGCCGCGTGCACTTCATTTCCAACGACCGCCATCGTCATGGGCTTTTGCGTGATGACCTGGGTCACCGGTTCGTAATCATCGTCGTTCATCGGCGCAGTGGCCATGACGCGCTCCATTGCCCACCCAAGCGCCTGTTGGGAGAAAAATCCCGTCCCCAAGCCGGCTGCGGCGTTGTTCTTGCCCAAGCGAACACCACAGCCGACTGGGGACAGGAGGGGGACCATGCCACGACGATTGCCGTCCCCGTAGGAGTCGCGCATGCGCAAACCCTCCGCGACCAACAAGCGTCCCAGCGTCGCCCCTTTCAACGGCACGGCGGCGAAGAGGTAACGAAAATTCTTCATCTACCGCTGAGCGGGGACCACATGATGATTTGATGGCCAGAAACCAAAATTCCTTGTTACCATTCTGAACGCGCGACGTTGTTGCGAGGGATGATGCCCAAGCCCATGTCTACCGAATGTGTCGCCCCCCCTGCACTCCTGTTCGAGGTGCTCGCCCTTCGCCCCGAAATCGAACGCATCCTGGCCGAAGAACCTGGTCTTCGCAGCGCGCCCTGCATGCACGACAAAGTGCAGCTCGTGCTGCTCAAGATTTGGCGGCACCTGGACACGTACGAGCCCCATACGGACGGAATGCGCCCCTGGGTTTCACGCATTGCACAAAATGTGAAGCTCGATGCTGCCCGTGCAAAAACGAGACGACTCGCAGCTTTTGGATACGAACGGGTCGACCCGGACGACGTGCACCATGCAGTCGCATGCCCTGAACGCCGCGCGCGCGCTCATGTGTTGCTGCGCAAGGTCATCCCCGTAATCCAGACGATGCCTGAAGCATTACGCCTGGTTTTGGTGCTCGTGGCCTTCGGACGCCTGGACCATGAGCAGGTGGCTGCGAAGCTCGACATCAGCGTGCCCGCCGTCAAAATGCGGCTGTCGCGTGCGCGCGACCATCTACGCGAGAAGCTCGGTTCCTTGGACGACCATTTGGCAGTCCTTGCACCAGTTCCCGCCATTGCGCCACAAGCCACGCCAAGCATCCCCCGCCGGGCGCTTACGCTGGGCAATCACTTCGTGCACTTGTGGCCGCCGTTTCTCGCGGGTGCGCTGGCATTGTCGCAATTCGAGACGCCGAATGTGTCCATATCGTCGCTCTCCGTCGCAATGACTTCGAACGATCGACCGCCAGCCATAACGGCGCCCAATGTCGTCGATGTCGACCAACGGGACGTGCACCGCATACAACCTGCAAAACAGCCAGTTGCAATGCGGCAACCACGCGCGCAACCGAAAGCAAAGCCGAACGTAGTCTCGGCGCCAGCTGTAGGACCATGCCAGGATCGTCGACGTCGATTTGCATCTGGCTTGGCCGCGGTCGCGTCCCCTGCCATGCCGCCGGTGTGAAAGTGGTTCTCGTTTCTTTCTGCGTGCACTCGGCGCGTGCGTACCTTTTTCTTGTCCGCCTCTTCTGGGGTTCCTATCGTCTGCGCGTGCCGAGGACATCGTCCCGAATCCAGGCCGTCGGCCAACAGGGACACGCCTAAGTCGGGAGTTCATTGCGCGCGTCGCCATGGGCGACCGAGCGCGCCCTGCGGATCCCAGAAGTCATGCCTTGCGCGTTCGCCTTTCCAGCCGATCCAGATGTTGTTCCCGCCTGGGCGTGTTGCGAACTGGGGCTGAGACCCATGCAGCCGACGTGCTCGAAGCGCTTATTGGGCGAGACCACTAGCGGAAGACCGGGTCTTCATGTGCCGTGCACGTGAGATAGCTCAGGCGCCTGGCGCGTGGATCGACGTGACCATCTAGCACATGGGAGTGGCATCCCCCTTGACGGCGCACCGAATCAGAAACGCCTATCGGGCTTCACGCTCTTTCTCCTCGACGGAAACACGAGATTCGGTGAGCCTCGATGGTTATGAAGACGGGAGCGTGGTCTTCACGGTCGAGCCAACCGAACATCCTGTCGTCACTTTGCCCTTCGACAAGCCGCCGGTTTCCGGCGTTCCCTGCGTCACCGCTGCCTCCGCTCGCGCCGCCGAGCCCCCTTGTCAGAACTTCGTGTCTGGGGATCCGAACTATTCGCCGAAAGAAGATCCGTTCTACGTTTCACCTGATGTCAAGAAAGCGAGCGGAAGCAGCCATCGCAGCTCGTCCTCGTGATCCCAAGGTAGATCTTCGCTCGTCGTGTTTGGCTTGCCACGTGGATGCCCGCCGTGGGTGTCGTGCCCGTTGGCATGGTAGCCAAACCGAATTTTCGCTGGGTGCCGAAGGGCAGCTCGCATGGTTGACCCTGGCGTTTTGTCTGGACCACCATGAACGCCATGACCGCAGGGCCCGCTCATTCCCGTGTGGCCATCTGAAATGGTTTTCGGGACCGCGAAGGGATCGGGCGATTCGCGTTTTGCCATTGGCTGGGCAGGCACGTCGTTGCGCGGTCAGGGTGGGCCGGAAAGCTTGGGCGCGGCGTGCCTCGCGTCGGGCGGTCCCATCGTTTGGTGTGGCGGCAACGGTTCGACGTCTTGATTCTGAACCGTCTCGGCCATCGAGTTGCGTCTGGAAGGCCGCGGTTCGTGAACCAACCGCCGCTCATGTTGGTTCGCAGGTGATCGCTGGATGGGAGTTCTGAATCTTGGTGGTGATGCCAGGTATATTCTTCTGCTCTCACGTTCCTTCGTAATGTGTTCGGCTTTGTCGGCTGCCTTGCTGTCCTTGCCGTAATCCCCGGAAACTCAATCTGCAGATCTTTCACCGTGGGGTGTCTGGACCGGCCTGAAGCCGGAAGGACCCATGACTCTTGTCTGGGCCTCGATCCCGCGTCGTGGCGTCCATGCGGCGACGGTTCGTGCGCGCCGAAAGCAACTGGCCAGAGCGCGGGCCTCTTTAATCATGTGCCCGTGACGCTGTACGTCGGTCCAAATGACGACACGCCGCTCGAATGCCCGCCGGGCGCGCCTACCGAGAAGTGGCGCCTCTACGATGAGCTCGTTGCGCCGCCTGCGAAATGCGAAGCCTGCGCGTGCGCGGCATCGAAAGGCGAATGCTCGCAGCCGTCGGAGAAGATCGAGATCCGTGCGGGTGCGTGTGGCGAAAGTAGCGTTGCATCGTCGCCGTTCGACGGGCCGCCGAATTGGACCGGAACGTGTTCGAGCGAAGGAGGTTTGTCCGCGGGTACGATGTGCGGAAACGAGCTATGTGCGCAATCCGTTTGGGCTTCGCCGCTGCCTCCGCCGAAAGACGACGCGTGTTTGCCGACGACAGCGGTTCCTTTGTCCACCAAAGAGTTTGCTTGGCAGATGCGTGCCATCGCTTGCGAGGCTGAAACGCCAACCGGTGCTTGTAAGTCGACAACGCAATACTGTGCTGCCGAACCGGGTCCCGAGTGGCGTACTTGTGTGTACGAAAAGGGCGTGTACAGCCTGAGCGACTGCCCTGACGAGTACAACGCGAGCGTGCATCACCTTTACCCGCACGAGCCGATTGACGATCGTGGGTGCACCGCGTGCGCATGCGGCGTGCCCGTGGGCAGCGCGTGCATCGGCATGATGCGGCTCTACAACGACGCGGCATGTTCCACAGAACTTGTCAACCTGCTTCTTGGCTCGATGAGCGAAAACTGTACGGGCGTCATCCCGGCAGGTAGCGCCATCGGCGCCAAATGGCGATTGATTCATGTCCTTCGATGCTGGCACGTGGCGTACAACCGGCGCCGACAAAGGGCGCCGCGAGCGGCAACACCGCCAGTGCGGTCACGTTCTGCTGCATGAAGTCGTCGCCCCCCAAGCAGCCGCAATCGCTGCCGGAGTAGCACGGGCTTTCACGCATTCCCGCGTGGCGTCGCGTTTTCCCGTTATACGCGTGAACCCACAAGCAGGGTGCAGTTCTTTCAAATCTAATTCCTGGCGCCAATGCCCACCCGCTTTTTGTGCCCATCCATGATCAGCGCGACAAACCCGTTTCGAAGCGTGACCGCACCTTCAACGTTTTACCATCCACTTCCAGTCGAGCGGTGATGTGACGTCATTCGGTCGCACGCGTTCGATCTCGGCGTTCGGACCTGCGGAAAGCCGCCGCAGAATCAAAAACACCGCCTCGGCGTCGTTCGTCTTCGCGCCTTCACACACCTCCGCGAGCGACAATGCCGCGCCCGATCGCGCTTCGAGAACATCCACCACCCGATGCATCAGATCGATCACTTCGGCAGCGGCCTTCTTTCCCGCTTCGACGCCGGGCTGATGATACGCGTTGATGTCGATGAGCTCCGCGTAGATTCCCACGGTCCGCTCATAAAGCGCGATGAGCGCTCCGAGCGATTGCGCATCCAGCGTTTCGAGCGTGATCGTGATCGATGCGCGCCCACGTTCGGCAAGCGCTCGCCTCGTACCTTGGAAAAACCCAGCCAAGTAATCGCCCGATGTCGTGCGCGGCTCCACTTCGATACGGCTTCGCCCGGGCGCTCGATCCTCGAGCACCTCGATGAACGTCACGAAGAAGTTGTCGATCCCATCCCGAAGCTGCTGCACGTACGCGTGTTGATCCGTCGAACCTTTGTTCCCGTACACGCTGATGCCTTGCCACACCTCTTTTCCTTGGCGATCCAACCGTTTGCCCAGGGACTCCATCACGAGCTGCTGCGCATAACGGCTGAACAGTTCGAGCCGGTCCTTGTAGGGCAAAAGCACCATGTCTTTCTTGCCCGAACCGCTCGTTGCCGAATACCACGCGGCCGCCAACTGTCCCGCAAGGTTTGTCTTCGTAGAACCCGATCGCGTCGCTTCGTCCATCCATCGAGCGCCCCGAAGCATCGCTTCGACATCGATCCCTTGAAGAGCCGCTGGCAATAGACCGACCGCCGACAGTTCGCTCGTCCTCCCACCAACCCAATCCCACATCGGAAATCGCGCGAGAAATCCGCGTTCCTTTGCATATCGATCGAGCTCGCTGCCCTCGCCCGTCACGGCCACCGCATGTTTGCTGAAGTCGAGTCCGCGACGTTCGTACGCCGCTTTTGCTTCGAGCATGCCGTTGCGCGTTTCCTTCGTTCCGCCCGATTTGGAGATCACGACGGTCATCGTCGTTGCGAGATCGTCGCCGAGCGCATCGATCGTTCGATCGAAGCCGTCGGGATCGGTGTTGTCGAAGAACCATGGTTTCATGGCGTCCTTGGTCGACCCGAGCGCCGCTGCGACAAGCTCGGGACCCAGCGCCGATCCTCCGATGCCAATCACGAGCAGGTGTCGAAAACGGCTCGATGATGCGGGTTTTACGCGCCCCGCGTGCACGTCGGCGGCGAAGTCGAGGATGCGCTTTTCGGTCGTGCGAATGGCATTCGTGATGTCGGCACTTGGCGCAAGCTCCGGAGCGCGTAGCCAGTAGTGCCCAACCATGCGGTTTTCATCGGCGTTTGCGATCGCGCCAGCTTCGAGCTTTGCCATGGCATCGTAGGCGCCGACGAGGCGCGGCTCGAGCGAATCGACGAAGCCGGGGGCGAAGCCGACGAGGCTCGTGTCGAGCCATATTCCCAGCCGCTCGTCGTGATGAAGGTGTGTGCTGAATTGCTCGATGGGCTGGATCATCGTGAGCTCCGGACGTGGGGTGTTGTTCTAGGAACGGCTGCTTTTCAGTTTACTTGTAGCAGTCATGGGCGTTGCTGCCGAGGTTGTTGGAACCACGCAAAATCTGCGTTCAGGTTTCATGTGCTGGCGTGTCTGCTCGATGCGCGTTATTTCGGTGCTCGACCCCAATGCAATCCAAGCCGCTTGATTTCGGTGTCAACGCAGGGTTCGTCGAAGAACTCTACGCGCAGTACCAAGAAAACCCCGAGAAGGTCGACGCGAGTTGGCGGTCGTTCTTCGAGGCGCAGCGTGGTGTCGTCGCGCCAGGGCAGCCCGTTTATCAAAAGAATGGTGCAGCTCGGCCGGTGCAAACGCTGGCGTACGAGCCCGAGCGCAAGGCGCCCATCGTGTCCGCGGCGCCGCCGAGCCCGGATCTGATGACCAAGGTTGCGACACGCGCTCGCGTCGTCCAACTCATCAACGCCTATCGAGTGCGTGGCCATCTGTTTGCCGACGTCGATCCGCTCGGCGTTGCTCCGTCGGCGCCACCGGAGCTCGAGCTTGCGAATTTCGAGCTCAGCGAAGCGGACTTGGACAGACAGTTTCCGACGGTCGATCTCGCTGGCACTCCGCCGACGTTGACCTTGCGCGAGATCATCGAGCGACTCGAAGAGACCTACTGCCGTTCGATCGGTGTCGAGTTCACGCACGTCGAAGATCCGACGCAACGCGTTTGGCTTCGCGAGAAAATGGAGTCGACGAAGAATCGACTCGAGCTCGATCGCGAGCGGCAACTGCGGATCCTGACGAAGCTTTCGGACGCCGAGATCTTCGAGCAGTTCATTCACCGGAGCTACGAAGCGGGAACGAAACGTTTTTCGCTCGAAGGTGGTGAAGCGTTGATCCCGCTGCTCGATTTGTTGATCGAGCGAGCTGGTGACGATGGGGTCGAAGAGATCGTGCTCGGCATGGCGCATCGCGGCCGCCTCAACGTGCTCGCGAACATTCTCGGCAAGAGCCCGCGCGAGATCTTTGCGCACTTCGAGGACGCCGATCCGGGGCGTTACTTGGGTGGTGGCGACGTCAAGTATCACCTTGGATATTCGTCCGATCGCGTCACCGAATCGGGTCGCAAGATTCATTTGACGCTGACGTTCAACCCGAGTCATCTCGAGTTTGTCAATCCGGTGGTCGAAGGGCGCGTACGGGCCAAGCAAGATCGGATTGGTGCGAAGACGGCGGAGCGCGCGGTGATGCCGCTGCTCATTCATGGCGATGCTGCCTTCATTGGGCAGGGCATCGTTGCCGAAACGCTGAACATGACGGGTCTCGAGGGGTACCGGACGGGCGGTACGATTCACGTGATCGTCAACAATCAGGTGGGATTCACGACGAACCCGAGCGAATCGCGATCGACGCGGTATTCGTCGGACATCACGCGGATGCTCAAGGTGCCGGTTTTCCACGTCAATGGCGAGGATCCCGAGGCCGTCGCGCAGGTCGCGCTCTTGGCGAGCGAATGGCGGCAAAAGTTTGGCATGGACGTCGTCATCGACATGTATTGTTATCGCCGTTATGGCCATAACGAGGGTGACGAGCCGCGATACACGCAGCCGCGCATGTATGCGATCATCGACAAGAAACCCACCGTTCGCCAAATGTACATCAAGCGTTTGGTCGCAATGGGGCAGATGAGCGAAGCGCAGGCAGACGAGATTCTCACGCGGCGTCGCGAGCTTCTCGCCAGCGCGCTCGATGAAGTGAAGCAAAAGGGATTTGCGCCGGTCACGTACACGATGGGTGGCGTGTGGACGTCGTACCGTGGCGGACGAGATGCGGACACGTCCGAGGTATCGACGGGTGTACCGCAGGACAAACTCATTGAGTTGTCTCGCAAAATGCTCGAGCTGCCTGGGAATTTCAAGGTTCATCCCAAGGTATTGCCCATTCTGAAGGCGCGGCACGATCGTCTCGTCAAGGGCGAGCCTTTCGATTGGGGTACGGGCGAAATGCTCGCCTACGCATCGCTCGTGTCGGAAAAGGTGCCGGTGCGCATTTCGGGACAAGACGTTCGTCGCGGAACGTTCAGCCATCGTCATGCGGTGATTTTCGACATCGAAACGGGCGAGCCGTTTACACCATTGTCGCGGGTCGTCGAGCCGCCGGCGAGGATCGACGTATTCAACAGTCCGCTCAGTGAAGCGGGCGTGCTCGGCTTCGAATTCGGCTACGCGCTCGATTACCCCGATGCGCTCGTGATTTGGGAGGCGCAATTCGGCGACTTCTTGAATGGTGCGCAAGTCATCGTCGATCAATTCATTACGTCGAGCGAGGACAAGTGGCATCGTCTTTCGGGCCTCGTGCTGTTCTTGCCGCACGGTTACGAAGGGCAGGGGCCGGAGCATTCGAGTGCTCGGATGGAGCGCTTTCTGCAAAACAGCGCCGAGGACAACATTCAAGTTTGTAACCTCACGACGCCCGCGCAGCTCTTCCATTGTTTGCGCCGGCAAATTCATCGGCCGTGGCGCAAGCCGCTCGTCATTGCCACGCCGAAGAGCCTCTTGCGTGTCGCAACGACGGCAAAAGGGCCGCGACCGGTGTCCACGATCGACGATCTCGTCAATGGCCGATTCCAGCGCGTGATTGGGGATCCCGCGGTGGATCCGGCGCACGTGAAGAAAATCCTCTTGTGCTCGGGCAAGGTGTATTACGACCTTGCGGTGGCCCGGGAGCAACGCGGCATCACGGATGTGGCGATCGTGCGTCTCGAGCAGCTTTTCCCGTACAATCACGAGCTCACCGATGCGCTTGCGCCTTATGCCGACGGCACGAAGCTTGTGTGGGTGCAAGAAGAACCCGTCAATTACGGCGCGTGGTATTACATCAATTGCACGTTGCCGCAGGCGATTGGAGGCCGTCTTCCGCTTTCCGTCGTGGGGCGCAGCCCGAGCGCGAGTCCCGCGACGGGGTCGAAGGCGAGCCACACGTTCGAGCAGAAGAAGCTCATCGACGAAGCGTTTGCTTGATCTGAAGGAGGCTTTTCATGTTCTCGAGCGTCACGAAACACATTGCAATGGGAGCGCTGTTCTGTTCGCTGCTGGCTGCTTGTGGCCCGGAGGCAGCGGAGCCCGAATATGGGTTTGGCGAAGCGGACATGCAGAATGCAATCGTGGGCGATTGGTCGGGAACGTTGACGCTCACGGGGCAAATGCCGACGTCGTTCACGCTTTCGATCGCACGCGTTCCTTCCATGCAGCCGGCGTGCGGCAGCCGCACGTTCAGCGCGCCGGCTTGTGTCGAGACGTCTTCGATGACGCTCAATGCAACGCTCACGACAGCCGACAAGACGTTCGACGCTGTCAGCCTTCAAGGCGACTTCATGGTGATTGGCCTCGAAATGAACAATGGCGAATTGTCGCTGGCGGGCAGTGGCGTCAATCTCACCGGCGGTATCGAAGTCGACAAGACATCGCAAACACTTACGGTATCGGGTACTCAATCGGGCTCGGCCACGATGCAGCGGTAGGGCCTCACCCCGGCCTCACCCCGGCCTCACCCCGGCCTCACCCCGGCCTCACCCCGGCCTCACCCCGGCCTCACCCCGGCCTCACCCCGGCCTCACCCCCTAGCCCCCTCTCCGCAAGCGGAGAGGGGGAACATGCCTCACCCCCCGGCCCCCTCTCCGCAAGCGGAGAGGGGGTGAGGCATGGTATTCCGCGACCGAGCGGCGTATCATCGGCCGCGATGCAAACGTTTGCATCGCGGGAGGCGGAGGACATCATGGCACTGGATGCGCTGGTGGTTGGGGCGGGGCCCGTGGGTCTCGTCATGGCGTCGGAGCTCCGACGGCATGGGCTGTCGTGCAGAATCATCGACAAGAACGACAGTCCGTCGATCTGGTCCAAGGCGCAGATCATTCACGCTAGAACGCTCGAATGCTTCCAAGACATGGGCGTCGTCGACGATGCGTTGGCCAAAGGTCGCCAAGTTTCGGGCGCTCGCATCATGACGCCGCAATTGGAGAAGATCGGGCGGGTTTCCCTGGGCGGCATCGATTCTCCGTATCCATATTTTCTGAGTTTGTCGCAGCGCGAGACCGAGATCATCTTGGCCGAGCACCTCGAACGCAAATACGATACGCGTATCGAGCGCAATGTCACGCTCGAAGGTTTTTCCCAGGGCGCGGACGGTGTCCTTGCCAAACTCGTTCATGTCGATGGGTCGGCGGAAGAAGTCCGCGTGCCATGGCTTCTCGGATGCGATGGGGCGCACAGCGCCGTCCGCAAAACGCTTGGTTTGCCCTTCGACGGGTCGACCTATGACTATCGGATCATCCAAGCTGACGTGCGCGTCGATTTGCCCATTACGGTGCACGACGACGAAATTGCGGTTTTTCTGGGCCCCGCAGGCATGATCGGGTTTTTCCCGTTGCCTGGCGATCATCGTTATCGGCTCCTTGCGTTCCTCGAGCCCGGCGACGAGCGTCCCGTCGAGCTCGAATCATTCAAAGCATTGCTTGCCGAGCGTGGACCGGCGGGCGCCGAGGTTTCGGATCCCAAGTGGATGATCGATTTCAAGATCCACTGCCGGTTGGTCCCTAGATATCGCGTCGGGCGTGTGTTTCTTTCGGGCGATGCGGCGCATATTCATAGCCCGGCCGGTGGTCAAGGGATGAACATGGGCATTCAGGATGCCTACAACCTCGCCTGGAAAATCGCGCTCGTTCACCGAGGAAAAGCCAAAGAAGTGCTTCTCGATTCATACGAAGCCGAGCGACGTCCCATTGCCGAGGCGACCTTGCGGTCCACGGACGCGGGCACGCGAGGGTTCGTTACGGCACTATCGCTCAAGAACTCGATTGCAACGAGCATTCGGAATCATCTCGTGAGTTTCGTGACGAGCCTCGAAATGGTCAAGGAACGCGCGGGTCGCGTCATGTCCCAAATCGAGATCGCGTACCCGAAGAGTCCCATTGTCGGACAAGATCAGGTCTCGTTGTGGTCGGTTCCTTTGAATGGGGGTGGCGAGAATCCAAGTTTGTCCGATTGGATCCATTTTGGCGACGGGCCAGCCCCGGGGAGCCGCGTGCCGGATGTGCTCATTGGCGAAAAAACGGTCTTCGAAGTGCTTCGCGGCACGCGGCACACGCTATTCTGCTTCGACGGCGCCGCGCGGACCGAAGAAGGTTACCATCGTCTCGGCCAGATCATTCAGCAAGCCAAGTCTCGTTTGGGAGACGGCATCGAAGGTTACGTCGTCGTGCCATTTGCGGAGCGTCCCGAAGCGCTTTCGGCGGACGTACCGGTGCTGTGTGATGGCGAGGGCGAGCTTCATCGTCGCTTTGGAGCGCGTTCCGAATGCTTGTACCTGATTCGGCCCGATGGCTACGTCGCATACCGTTGCCAACCGGCCGATGAGCATCGGTTCTCGGCGTATCTCGACCGCCTGTTCGTGTGAAAAACGTAATTCAAATCACGCTCATCTGCCCACATCTCGAGTTCCTTTGATCGCCGTTTTGGTCGTATCATTGCTCGATGCGATTCAAAACGGTCGATCCAAAGGTAGCTGAACACGCGGTCGAACGGCGCGGATTCATCACGGTTCCGCTCGACTACCAAAGCCCTGGTGGTGCAACCATCGACCTTTTCTACCGGCTGATTCCGGCGCACGGCTCCACGGTCGATGATCGCGACAAACCGGTCGTCGTCGTCATCAATGGCGGCCCCGGCATTCCAGCCTCCTTTTATCGCCCGCTCGACTTTGACTACGCGACGAATTCGATGCCCCACGGCGGTCTCGATCGCTTCAAGTATCTCCTGCAAGGCTTCCGCGTATTGATTGTTGATCAACGCGGCACCGATGGTTGTTCCGCGCCGCTCGACATGGACGATCCGGCCTTGGATCCCGTATTCATTGCCAAATATTTTTCTTCCGACAGTCATGCGCGCGATTACCGTGCCGTCATCGACGCCCTCATTCCCGAGGGTCAGCGGTTTTTCATCATTGCGCAGAGTTACGGAGGCATGCCGGGCATGCAGTTTCTGGCCTTTCCTGGGCGGCGTGCAAACGGAATCGTTTTTTCGAGCTCCGCGCTGCCTTTCGAGGATCCGCTTCGTGCGGCGTTGGCGCGTCGTCGAGAGCAACTGCGCCTCAATTTGCAATTGCAGAAAGCAGTCCCCGACATCGCCGACCGTACGGCTCGCGTCCGCGCGCATTACGAGGCGCTCGGGCTCGATCCGGCCATCATTCATGGCCTCTTCGTATTGCTCGGCAAAGACGTTCCCGGCATATGGGAACCCGGCGTCGTCGCACGGCTCGACAAAATTCTTTCGCAGTCGCGAGAGCAAATCCTCGAAGACGTCGAAGCTGGTCAAGAAGCACCCAATCTTCTCAATTACATCTTGTCGAGCGTCAATTTTTCACCAGGATACACCGATCGCACGCTCGCAGCCTTGGGGTCGCGTGAAATACCCTTCGAGCCGTGGATGATCGACGAAAACGTCATGCTCATGCAAACGGGCCAGGATGGAACGTGGCGCCAAGAGCTCATCAATGCATTCGATGCGGCTCCTCCTCAGGGAACGCCATTTCCCACGCTCGACGAATTGCGCGAAGCAATATCCTGCAATCAATTACTCTTTACTGCAGCCGACAATGATGCATTCGTTCCGGCCGACAACTACCGAGAGGTCGTCGAGCGATTCCTCGTTTCTGGTCATACGGAAGTTCGCACGCTGCCGGGCGGTCACAGTGCGATATTTCTCGAGAAAGGCTACGAAGCTTTCGTCGAATGGTCGCGGGACAAATAGCGACGTCTCGCGATTACGACGTCTTCGCTCCCCGCTTTCGTCGTCCTTCTGCTGCCGGCGCCGTTCGTCGAGCGCGTCGCGCGCTGCCAGGCGGCGGCGAAAACCCTGCCGCTTCCAAGTCGCGCAATGAGACGGCCCTCGCGTCCGCTGGAGTTGCCATTGCGGCCCGCAAAAGGAGCGCGTCGAGCTCCACGTCATTGCCCGGAAAGTTGTATTCCACAATCGCGGCCATCGCATGCGGCTCGATTCCCAGAGGTGCCCCCCGAATGCGTTGCCCCAAACGCGTGAGTTTGTCCAGGATGAGCAGCGAAAGATCCTCCGCGCGCGCCGAAATTTCCGGCAATGCAACGGCGCGATCGCCCAGCCGATCCGCAAAGACCTCCACGAGCTTCCCATTCGCTGCGAGGGAATCCACTGTTCCTGGTAAAACGACGACCAATCCAAAGTCGTCGCGCGCTGCCGAGGCAATCCGCATTTGCACGAGCGCCGGGAGCAGATGCGCATCCACCAGGACGAGCGTCCCTCCGGCGGCTGCCGTCATCGGATTCGTCACCCTATCCTGCCACTTGGCCACGTCGTGCTCGGCTGCATTGCCTCCATCGATCACCACCATCACGCCCATTTTTCGCGGTGATGCAAGATGGACGAGCGCCGCCCACGCCACGACGTCGATTCCCGGTGCGGACACCAGCGTCACCGCGTCGTTTGTCTGGGCAAGCCATTCCAAACGTTGCACCGCGGCTCGCGCGGCAGGGCTGTACACGGCCACGCGCGCCGGCCGTTCGAGCAGTTGCGCAATGGCCAAAAACTGCCCCTGAATGCGCCCGAGCTCCCTTTCGAGCTTCTGCCGGTCGAGCTCGACCTGCGTTACGCCGCTCTGCGCAGACAACTCACGCTCGCGCGACCGCGCAAGCATCGACGACACGCCCAGCACCGCACCCAAGCGATCCGATAGCTCCCGCAGCGCTCGCACCTCGGCCAGCGTCGAAGGCGCCGTCCGCGCGCCTCGAGGCACGACCACCGCACCGATCGGACCATCCGCATCACGCACGACACTCACGGCGAGAAGCCCGCGCTCCTCCATCCACGCCATCAGCGGACGCACTTCGGGCCTTCGCACTGCGACCGATGCGAGCGCTTCGATGCGCATGACGCGTGCCGGTTCTTCATCCGCAAGTGCCACGAGCCGCGGCGGAACTTCTGCTTTCAGCGTTTGCATGTAGCCCGCTCGGTCCACGCTGAGCCGTTCCGGAGGGAAAAACCTGTACAAGGCTGCTGGTTCGCCATTACTGCCGAGCACGTCGCGCATCTCGAACAGAGCGCGTCTCAGCGCTTCTTCAGGATCGGGCGTCATCGCAGCGCGCGTTGCCGAACGAAGCGCTTCGGCGAGCCGTCCGCGCGAAGGACCATCACGTCGAGCAACGCGTCGTGCAACGAGCGCGGATGCGGCCCCTACGCCGGCGCTGGCGAACGCGATGTGCCCTGCGAGATCCGGGCGTTTGTGTACGAGAAAAACCACGCCCAGCGCAACCGGCATCACGATGATTGCTGCTGCAACGATCGTCCGCAAGAGCCGCAGCGCAGCCTCGGGCTCGCGCGTTGTCGCCGCGTAGGTGCTCGCGCACGATGCGACGACGACCGAGAGCGGCAGCACTCGTTCCGGCGAAAGCACATGCACGGCGGCTGCGAGCACGCCCGCGGCAAGCGCCACCGATGTCACCCAGAGCGCCGCACGCGCGCGTTCTCGAACGCCGAGCTCGGCACGACGAACCGTTGCCGTTCGCGCCGCCGCGAAGAGCCCCACGCCAAGAGATCCAAGCGATGCCACCACCGTCGCGTAGTCGAGCACCAGCGGGTCGAGCTCCTCCGAGCGCTCGGGGAGCACAGCCTTTGCACCGGGCAACGCGACTGCGACGATCCAGAAGAGCGCCGTGAACACGACCGCATCGAGCCGTTGTACCGCTCGGTCCGGCATCGCCACGCCTCCGAGCGGCGCGATACGCGCAAGAGCCCAAAGCGAGCCGATGGCCGTCATTGCCGCGCCCAGGTTTTCTCCCGCGACAAACCCCGCCGAATGCGGCCCGGCGGATGATGCTGCGAAGAGCGCTGCGCCCGTGATCGTCAGCCGAGCCGCCCCGCGTAGCTCGGGAGTCGCAATGGCGGGCGTTACGTCGCTTCCCGCTGGCCCGGACAAACCGTTCGAAATCGTAACGTCATCGGTCGCTCGGAAGCCGACGAGACAAACCAAGAGCGACAGCCCGAGCGCCACCCAGCCCGCGGGTTCGCCACCCGTCGCTCGGAGACTGGCAATGGCTGCGTACGCGACGATGGCGGCTGCGATCCAGAACGAACGCTTTTGCCACGGCATCAGCGGGGAAAGGTAGCCGATGCGCGCTCATGGGGCCAAAAGCGCGGCCGATGTTTTGGCGTGATTCGGGGCGAGAGAAATGCGAAAAGCGCGAGGGGCGATCAGTACATCGAGCCGCTGCTCGAGCCCTGCGACGGACACACATCCGCGCCCGATACGTAACAAGTGTTCGTGCCAATGTCGCAACAGTTGACGCCCACGGGCGGTACGGAGCAGTTGCTTTGGCAGTCGGCATCCGCCGAACACGGCACGGAGCAGACGCCACCGCCGCCACTGCTGCTGCTCGAAGAGCTCGCGGAGCTCGCGCTGCTAGCCGAGCTCGACGAGCTCGACCCCACCGAAATGCCGCCGCCGTTTCCACCGTTTCCGGTGTTCTCGCCGCCTCCGCCGTCTCCACCGCCGCCGGAGGGCTGGTTGCCAAACTGGGTCGTATCTCCTTCCGCACACGCGGCGAAGCTGAGTCCACAGAGCCCAATCGCTAGAAGAAGGATGCTGGCGTGTTTCACGGGATTGTGTTTTGAAGCTACACGAATGCCCGGCTGTACACAACTTCCAACCCTGGGTGTCTTCGATGAATGACGACGCTCGGGGCAACTCGGAAGCGCAGCCGGACGCGACGATTCGAGCGACGACGGAACCTGTGGAAGGGAATGCAACGCGCCCGACACGCCAAGGTTTCAAACGCCCTTGGATGAGTTTGGCGCTCGTCGTGCTTTGCGCGGCAGTGGTCTTTTTTCCAGCGCTCCGCTCGCCGTTCATCTCCGACGACTACCTCCACGCGTCGATGATCGACGGCACGTTCCCGGGCAAACGCGGCATCTTCGACCTGTACGACTTCATCAATGATGCCGATCGCGCCGTCCTCGCCGAGCGAGGAATGATCACGTGGTGGGCCGATCCAGAGCTCGAGATCCGATTCTTCCGGCCGCTCGCGAGCGCGCTGCGCTGGGGCGAGCACCTCGTGCTGGGTCGCAACACGCTCCTTCTCCATCTGCATTCGTTCGCGTGGTGGTTTGCCGCGGTGCTCGCGGCGCGCGCACTTTTTCTGCGCGCGCTCGGGTCACGAGCTGCGTTCATCGCGACGTTCATCTTCGCGCTCGCGCCTTGTCACGTCATGCCCTTGGCGTGGCTTGCCAATCGCGAAGTGTTCATGTCGCTCGCATTCGGCACATTTGCTTTGAATGCATACGTTCGATATCGCGACGAACGTGCATGGCGTCACGGTCTCCTCGCGTTCGTCCTGTTCGCGCTTGCCCTCTTTTCTGGCGAATATGCGCTGAGTTTTGCAGGGTTTGTCCTGGCGTTCGAGGTGGGGTTCGGGGCGAAGGGCGCCGAAGGCGACCCGAAGCCCCAAATGTTCAACCAGGGTCTGCGGCGCGAAAGCATCACGCGTCGCGCCGTCGGTCTTCTCCCGTTCGTCGTGCCGACCGTCGTCTACATGGCCACGCGTGCGGCGCTCGACTACGGCTCGCGCGGCTCGGGCTACTACACCGATCCACTGCGCGATCCCATTCGGTTTCTGACCGTCGCGCCGCGAAGGTTCGTCACGCTCTCGGCAAACGCGTGGATGTCGCTCGATTACGAGTCGCTGGATTCCACCGCATCTCCATGGCTGCTCGTGGCATTGTTCGTCGTCGGTACGCCTGTCGTCGTCGTCGCGATGCGAAGTGTCCTCGCCGCGCTCGATGACGCGCGCCGTCGCTGGTTCTGGTTCTTCGCCATCGGATCGCTGCTCGCGGTCATTCCCGTCATGGCCGTGTCTCCATCGCCGCGCGTGCTGGGTACGAGCATGCTCGGCGTAGCGCCGCTCGTCGCGATGCTGCTCGATCACGTGTGGTTTGTCTCGGAACCAAGGCGCAACGATCGAGGTGCGGCCGTGCAAATCACAGGATTTGCGGCGATCATGCTGGGCTTCGCGCACCTCGTGCACGCGCCCGGGGCATCATGGCTTTCTGCGCGCCGAATCCGCAGTCACGGCGAGGACTTCATCAAGAATGCCGAAGCGTTGCGCGAGCAAATCGGGACGCCTTCGAACACGGAAGTGATCGTCGTACGTGGCGTGGTGAACGCGTTCTACATGCCCTTCGTTCTCGATCCGTTCGGCCGACTGCCCGTGCGTTGGCGCATCCTTTCGCAAACGAGCCATGCGCTCGTGCTTCGTCGAGGTCCTCGAACGCTCGACATCATCGTTCGTCCCAATGACCGTGTTTATTCGAGCGGTCCGGACCATCTCTTCAGACAAGACCACTCGACATGGGCCGTGGGGAACGTTGCCACGATGCCCGGCGTGCGTATGACCATTCTCGCGGTGGGAACCGCGGGGCCGCGCATCGTTCGTTACGAGTTCGATCGGGATCTCGAGTCTCCGACGTTCACGTGGCTCGCCGAAAATTCCGACGGATTTTCCGTCGAGAAACCACTAGGCATCGGGTTTGGCAAACCGTACGATCTTTGACGTCAAACGATTTTCAGGGCGCGCCTGCGTCAGCCGCATCGTTCTTTCGCTTGCGACAAGGCCCCATCTCTTTCAGCACGTCGAAGGGCAATGCCACATCGAGCGAGAATCGTTTGCCGTGTGGATGCACCGCCGCGTAATCGAGCAATTCGGCAAGTTTCCCGTCCTCTTGGTCTTGCGCCTGCATGCGTGCCAGTGATAGCGCCGCGCCAAACGATTTTCCAAGATCTTCGATGTCTGCCTGGTGCGGCCCTTCCACGTCCGCCACGATGGCGACGTCTTCCGATGCGTCCACGTGCAAGTCCACCCGTTCGACTGCTTTTTGGAGTTTTTCCGCGAGCTCGTCTTGCTCGTCGGGCATCATATTTGCGAGCTCTTCGGGGGAAAGGGACCCATAAATGTCCCCGTACATCGACCATTCCGGAATGGCCGGCTCCGCAGGTTCGCCGGATTCGAGGCGCGTGATGGCTTCTTCGATGACTTTCGCATTCGGCCCCCTGAGCACGAGGGAATCACCCCAGATTGCGAATGCATCGGAGCCTGACTGCTTTTCGTAAATCACGCCTCCAGTACCAAACGTTCGTTTTGCATATTCCGGCCGATCGAAGCTCAATTTGTCGCCACGAACGGACAACACGATGAGCGGCGCGGACGAGACCGCAACACGTTCGATGTCTTCCAGCGGGTTGATCCCGAAATCGCTCTCGAATTTATCGAGCCCGGTCTGGCCATTGCGTTCCATCAAGCAATCGAGCCATGCTTTTCCAACGGGTGAATCCTTCAATTCACCCACCTCGAAAACCACCGTGCTTTTGTTTTTGCCGCCGGGCAGAGCTACGATGAGCGGATCTCGTTTGAGGAATTGGTCGGGCGTCGGGGCGTCATTTTGTGGCCGCACGGGAGGCAATGTCCGTCGGCGTTCGTTGCGGATTCGTTCTTGGCTGCGTTGACGTCGAGGAAAGTCGACTTCGGCAGTCCGGTCGGCTCGTTTGGGTTTGTCCCCCCGCGACATCAAAAATGCGGCCAATCCGAGGAGCACGACGGCCACGAGCAGCCAAATGACCCGTTTCATCAGAAATCCTTTTGCTCGAAAAGATGAATGCCGAGCGCCAAGGCTGCCAATCCGAACACCGAAAGCCCCGCGATTTGACTGGCAAGGGCCCAACCATCCACCGGGAGCGAGCCGGCCAAATCCGACGATGCATTGGCCAGCGTCGACACGCGCGGCAAAAAGAGTGTTACTGCACGAAACGCCGATCGAGCCATGCCCGATTCGAAAAATGCATCGAGCTTGTCGCGGTTGCCTGCGATCGTCCCCGCAATGAGGAAAAATACGCCGGTCGCTGCAGAAATCGCCGCGCTACGAATGATCACGGCGACGGCGAGCATCGCGCCGTAAATGGCAGAAAACGTGATGCTCGCCAGAAGCGCCGCCAGAACGGGCCGAATGGTATACACGCCCGTCTTGACGCCGAAAATGAGCGCCAAACCGCCCGCACCATAAAGCGACGCGACGACGGAGAGCACGAGCACTCCGAGAAAGGTTCCCGCCAAGAGCTCCGACCGACGCAGCGGCAACGCGAGCATATGTTCGATACGCCCCGGCGCGAGCAAGCTTGGTCCGAAATCCGCAGACGCGACGATTCCAAAGGCCAAACCTCCATAAAAAATCATGTACGCAGTGGCTCGAAAGAGGTGTCGCAGGACGATGTCCGCCGCGCGAATGTCCGTATTGACGGACTTTCCGAAAAACCTCGTGGCCGCAAGGGCGCCGTCGACCACTTCGAGGCGCAGGGCGAAGGCGAGAACGCCGAGAAGCCCGGTAAGGCCAATGGCAAGCGCGAGAAACCATTTTCGCGATGCCGCTTCACGAAGCACGTGCATGGCGACGGCGAAAATCTTCACGACGGTTTCTCCGAAGGATTCTTGGCGCCCGACGCAGAAAGCGCATCCGCAAGCACTTCTTCGAGGTCGCGCACGTCGCGCCTCAATTCCACGAGGCACGCGCCTGTGGCGCGTATGCGATCGAGCAGCACATTGAGCGCCGTCGGGTCCGGCGCTTCGCAGAGAAACACGCCGTCCGTCTCTGCCGATCGAAGTCCCAAAGCCGTCAATGCTTGCACATCGAATCCCGGGGCAAACCGCAATCTGTATTTAGATTCGCTGCCGCACAGGGCATCGATGGTGCCTTCACGCACGAGGCGCCCGTCCGAGAGAATGCCAATACGATCACAGACGCGTTCGGTTTCGCTGAGCAAATGGGAATTGAGAAAAAGGGTTGCACCGCGAGCGCGCTCTTCGCTCAGAATGCGACGAATTTCAGCGCGACCCAAAGGGTCCACGCCGTCCGTGGGTTCGTCCAGTATCAGCAATTGCGGATTGCCGAGAAACGCGGCGGCAAGCCCGAGCCTTTGCCTCATGCCTTTGGAAAACCCTGCAATGCGTCGATGGGCGTCCGAACCAAGCCCCACGCGTTCGATTTGCCTCATGGTCACGTCGTCACTTGCCTTCAATCCTTTCATTCGCGCCACGCTCGCGAGGAATTGTACGGGCGTGAAAGAATGCGGCAAGTGCAGTCGCTCCGGCAAGTAACCCACGTGGGCTCGAGCGCGCGGGTCGTTGGGATCCTGGCCAAGAATACGCACTTCGCCTGCGGTGGGCCTCACGATGGCGAGGAGCGTTTTGATGAACGTGGTTTTTCCGGCACCATTCAGCCCGATGAGCCCGAATGCGGCGCCTTGTTCCACCTGCACATCGAGGCCTCGCAAGGCTTCGACGCCGCCGCTGCGACGAAATAGCCCTCGGTACGACTTGCGCAAACCTTTTGCTTCGATTGCCAGCATCGATGATGGTCCTGCCCCCCATGTACCTTCGACGGCGCCGTGAGCGTAGCACTTTTTCCGGCCAGCACGGTTGCCGCTCGTGTCCTGAAAATTTCTTGTCACCTTTCTCATCCTGCCGACGTACTGATGTTCGAGTTCTCGATGATGAGTTTTCTCTGGCCGAGCCGAGACGATCGGCACTGTGACTTGCTACGGGCCGCTTTACGCGGCAATCGTGACGCGTTCCGTACGCTCTATCGTGAGCTTTACGGGCCCGTTACGGGCTTCGTTGGTCGCCGTATTGGGCATCCGCAAGATGCCGAAGACGTCGTGGCCATCGTTTTTCACAAATTTCTCGAGCGTCTCGGGGATTACGACGCGAAACGCGGCACCGTGCGGATGTATGTCCTCGCGATTGCACGCTCGGCCGTCATCGATTGGTTACGAGCAGTTCGTGACGATGTCCCCGTGGATGACTTGGCTGGAAGCATCGCGGACGGAGGTGAATCGCCGCTCGATGCGTTGGTTCGTGGCGAAAAGATGGGGCAATTGCACAAGGCGCTCTTGGCGATTTCCGCGCCATCGCGGGAAGTCTTGGTGCTGCGTTTTGGAGACGGTTTGTCGCATGCCGAAATTGCGGAATTGCTCGGCATGAAGGTCGATGCGGTGAAACAACGCTCGTCGCGGGCCATGCGGGAGCTCGAAGCGCAAGTGAAAAAGATGCCGTCATTAAAAGATGAAATGAGTTTGTCGAACGCAGAGACGGAGGGCGTGACCAATGTTCGATTTTGAAATGCGAAGGTCGCTTGGACGGGTGCTCGCGCCGTTTCGTAAGCCGCGTCCCGAGCACAAAGCGGCGCTCGAAGAAAAGCTGCTCGCAAAATTCAACGAAATTCATCCGAAGGAGGAGGACTACAGAATGAAAAGGTTTGGATTGCGCAAGGCGCTTCTGGTTGCTGCGGCCGTGATGACGCTGGGTGTCGCGGCGTGTGCGGCGCCGGCGGATATCGAGGTGGATGTGGGGCGGCGAGTTTCGATCGAATTACCAGAGGGGGTCGAGCCGCCTTTGGAACACGAAGCGATCGAGAAAATGATTCAAGGTAGCGGTAGCACCACCGAAGCGCGGGTGCGCATGGCGATGCAGAATGGCAAGAGCACGTTCGAAATCGAAGTGTGGGGAAATGGTTTGTCGAAGACGGATGTTGCCGACCAGATTCGGGCAAAGTTTCCGGCATTGGCAAAAGCTGCGATTCACGAAGAAGTGCTCGAAGGCAGAGTGCACGGCACGCTTGGCCAAAAAATTGGTCACCATTGGCTGGACCTCGATGTGCTCGACGAAACTGACGTCGAAGCAGCCAAAGAGCAATTGATGCAGCAGCTTGCGGCGCAAGGCGTGACGGGGAAAGTGGACGTCGACGTGCAGGACGAGGGAGGCAAGCGCAAGGTCAAGGTGCGCGTGGAGCGTGAAGATTGCGAGCTCGAGGAGGAGGCCGGAATGGAGCAGCCGGCACCTCAATGAAATGGCGTATGCTCAGGGAAGCGCATCCCACGCATTCCAGTGCACGCGCGCAATGAATGTCGACCCGCCCATCCCATTCGGCTTGTAAATGGCAGCCTCGGCCCAGGCGAGCTCGCCGAGTGTCGGGCATACGAATCCACCGTGACTCACGAGCCCCGTATTCGCCCCTGCGGGTGGCTCGACGGCCAAAAGCGCCATCGTATTGTTGCAGCGATTGGCTTCGTCGTACACGTAATACGTGATGTCTTGATTCTGCTCGATGCTGGCAATCGGCACGAGGTTCATGAGCTCGGCGGTCTTCATGCACCGGCAATATTCGCTCGAGAGCATGCGGCCAAAAGGAATGCCCCGCGTCGCGAGCGAATTTCCGATGGCAATCGATTCCATGTTCCCAGTGGGATTGAGTTGCCTTGCCGTCGCCGTCGGCGGTTGTCCTTGGGGACAATTGGCGTCGCAACGTTTCCACCAATCGGGATACGACGTATTCGCGGCCGTTCCCAGTCCGGTATTGTCCGAACAAACATCTGCCGACGCGTGACGCCAAAAGAGGTTGTAACCGCCGCCTGCGAGGCATTGCATGATGGTGGGCGAAAGCGTGTCTGCCGCTGGATCTCCTCCGCACGTACCGTCACATCCATAAACTGCGTAATGGTATGTCCGGGGGACGTTCGGTGTCGTGGGCAAAAGATTGCGAAGCGGCTCGGTCGTCGTGATCCCAGGTCCCTCGTAAACGACGGATGCGCTGGGATCGTCCGGACCCGTGGGCGCGGATCCTTCTTTGCGGACGATGCGCGACGTGGGTTTGGCCGATTTCACCCAATCGAGCTTCACGTCTTTGCCGGCGATGATGACCGTCAAATTCATGGGGTTTTCGGGCGCTCCGCCACCACCGCCGCCCGCGCCGCCCATTCCACCGTTTCCACCCGCGCCTCCCGCGCCTCCCATCCCACCTACACCGGCACCGGCCATGCCTCCCGAGCCGCCATTGCCGCCGGCGCCCGCTTCACCGCTGCTGCTCGATGCCGAGCTCGACGAAGATGCCGCCGACGAGCTACTCGCGCCGCCCGTCGTCGTCGTGGATGGCCATGATTTTTCGCCTTCGTCAGTACACGCGGCAGCACCGAGAATCAGACCAGCGGCGATTACGGATTGACGGAAAACCTTTTGCATTGCAGCACCTCTCGGGGCAGCGCCCGGCTCGTTTGTACGTAGAACAATTTTTGCGCGGCGTCAGCTCGGTTCAGTCCGCAATCTTTTGGCGGAGCCAGAGCGACGGCTTCTCGATGAAAAGGTGCATCACATATGCAATCGCCCACGAGACGAGCAGGGTAGTGGCGAGCGCCGCGATCCATAACAGGGTGAGCGAGATGCCTCGGGAATGGAGTGTTTTGACGGCGGGCACGACGAGGTGATCGATGATTGGTATGTGCACCAAGTAAAGACCGTACCCGAGTGTCGCGACCTTGCGGAAGAACGGCGCAGAAAGAACGCGGGCGACGATGCCGTCACTGTAGAGCAAAAGCGGCAACGCGCAGAGGTACATGATGCTCGTGAGGGTGCCCCAAGAGAACACCTTGACGAGCTGCAGGTGCTCCTTGCCGAACATGGATGGTTGGAGCAGCAACCAAAGGCACGTGAGCGCGGGAAGCGCGAGCATCGCGCGATGTAGAGGATGCTCGAGCCACTTGCTGATGACGTCGCGGTAGCGGCGATGCACGAGAGCCAGAAGGATTCCGGCCATGAGCGTGTCGAAGCGAGTGTAGGTGCGGAAGTAGAGCGCGCCGTAGAGGATGAAGTCGTTCCAGGGACGCCACCGGTAGTAGATCACGAGGCGTACGACGAGCGCGACGACGCAGAGTGAACTGAGCAGCACGATGCGCCCGCGATCGCTACGCAAGCGGTGCAGGATGAAGAAGAGCAGGGGAACGGCCAGATAAAACTGCTCTTCGAGCGCCATCGACCAGCCCCAGAACATGATGACGTCGGGGCGATGGAGCGAGACGAAGTTTGTCAGGTACGTATACTCGAAGATCAAGTTCTTGCGCTGCATCTCCGTGAGCGGATACGCGAGCGCGAGGATGGTGAGGACGATGTAATACGAGGGAAAAGTGCGCAGAACACGACGGAGGTAAAACCGGCGAAGGTCTTGGGAGCCTGTACGTTCGAGCGATCGGAGGAGGATCGAGCCGATGAGGAAACCGCTGAGGATGAAGAAGAGGTCCATCCCAAAAAAGATGGAGGTCGAGACATCGACGAAGGCACGATTGAGTGGAACGTCTTGTTCGCCCCAGAGAATCCACGTCACGTGCCACTGCACGACGCTGACGATGCCGACGACACGCAAGCCGTGAAGAGACGCGTACCGATTGTCGAGCAGGTCGAGGCCGAAGAAACGCGACAGCCACGAGCGGGGCTTTTCTGCATCGGCGATGGCAGCGTCGGTCATCGAGGCGCGCATCGTAGCAGTCCCTGAAAACGTCTGCTTCAGTCTCGGACCGTCGTTGGCTGTCGCAAAGCGACTCGATTCGATTGAAAGAAGAGAAGATGAAACCGTGGTTGGTCACGAAAAGCGAAACGCTCGTTGCAAAAAAATGGCTCACCGTGAAGGAGCAACACATTGCGCTCCCACATGGTGGCGAGATTGCCGACTTTCACCTGCTCGAAGCACCGGATTGGTCATCCGTCATTGCAGTTACAGAAATGGGGCAATTCGTTTTCGTGGATCAATATCGTCACGGCGCAGGCCGAGTGAGTCGCGAGCTTCCTGCGGGCGTGATCGATGCGGGTGAAACGCCCGAGCAAGCTGCTCGCCGGGAGCTCGAGGAAGAAACAGGGTTCGTCGCGGAACACTGGGAGCACCTGTTCACGACGCATGTCGAACCGCACCGTCTCACGTCGCGCGCGCACTTTTTCGTGGCCACGGGCGCTCGCCGAGTCGCCAAGCAGCGTGTCGATCCGAGCGAAAACATCGATGTCGTGCTGCTCGACGCGGCGGATATCGTTCCCGCGATCATGAATGGAGCCATTGTGCATGGCGTGCACGTCGGCGCGATCATGCTTGCCGCGCGTCGTGGGTTGGTGAAGCTCTAGCCCCACGATCCGCACTTCTTTGGGCTCCGCCGCGACTTCGTGTACGCTCGCGCCGTGCTCGCCCGCCGCGCGCTTCTCGTCTCGCTCTGCGTTTTGGCCTGCGCCGTCGCATGGCTGGCACGTGATGCATCGGCCGCGCGCCATCGCGCGGTTGCCATATCGAGCGGTTTGTCGCGGCTCACCATGCCGGTCGCGGCAGCCCCGCCCGCGCCGTCCGCGGAAGCCTCACCCAAGCGCGTCACGATTGCATTGACCGGCGACGTCGCGGTGGCTCTCGGTGTTGGAGCGATCGTTGCCCACGGCCGCGATCCGAGCTTTCCTTTTGCCGACGTTGCAGAACGATTGCGCAGCTACGACTTGCTCGTCGGGAACCTCGAGTGCGTCGTGGCGACGCAGGGCGCGGCGGCCATTTCCGAGCCTCTCGTGGCGCCCATCCAAACGCCCAAGCTCCTCGTCGATGCCGGGTTCGATCTGGTCTCGATTGCCAACAACCACACGCTCGACATGTCCCACGCCGGATACTTCGAAATGCTCCAGCGGCTCGATGCTGCGGGTTTGCCGCATTTCGGATCGACGACCGCCGATCATGCGCGTGATCCCATCGTGGTAAGGGACGTCGGCGGCGTGCGCGTGGCGCTCATTGGTCACATGAATCGGGAAGAAAAACGAGCCATTGCCGATGTCGCGCGCGCTCGGGAACGGGCGGATGTCGTGATCGTATTCGAGCACTGGGGGATCGAATATGCGCAATATCCGGTGCGTCACCAACGATTGCGAGGACGTACATTGATCGATGCCGGCGCGGATGCCGTCGTTGGCGCACATGCGCACGTCGTTCAGCCCATGGAAAAATACCGAGATCGACTCATTGCATATGGATTGGGCAATTTCGTTTTTTCCAGCATGGTCCGCCCCGGCTCGCACAATGGCGCATTGCTCGAGCTCGACCTGGACAAACGCGGAATCGCCGCACATCGATTTCGCCGGGTGACCATCGACGAGCGCGGAGCGCCCCGGTTTCACGGTGAGCCGACCGAAGAGCCGCCGTTCGACCCGCCGGGCACGCGATCTCTTCCGCCGCTATGAAACGCGCGAGAAGCACATCTTGCAATTGAAGGCCGCCTCGTGTACGAATTTTCGAATGCACTACGCCAGACTTTTCATTTCGCTTGCAAGTGTGACGTTGGCTTTCGCGATGTTTTCCGGCTGCAAGGACGACGGACCTGCCAAAGGTGGGCAGGGTGGAGAGGGCGGAGAAGGTACGTGGGGAGTGGGTGGGAGCGGTGTTGGATCGACGAGCAGCGGCTCCATGGGCGGCGACGGCGAGCCGGCGGTCATGAATGGAATGACCGCGGCGCACAATGAAGCTCGGGCAAACGCCAATCCCGCTCCGGCCAAACCAATGCCGCCGCTCACGTGGTCGGCCGATCTTGCTGCGGTGGCGCAAGCTTATGCAGAAAAATGCATATGGGAGCATAGCAGCAACAATTATGGCGAGAATCTCTACGCGACGTCGGGAGGTGACACGCCGCAAGACGTCGTGAATGCATGGGTGTCGGAAGTTCAGTATTACGATTACGCATCCGATTCGTGTAGCGACGTATGCGGCCATTATACGCAGGTCGTTTGGGCCGAAACGTTGCGCCTCGGATGCGGTATGGCGAAATGCCCGGACAACGCGCCCTGGGGCAATGGACCGTGGGAAATGTGGGTTTGTAATTACGATCCGCCGGGCAATTGGGTCGGCCAAAAGCCCTATTGATTACGCGAGCGCAGCGAGCGCACGCGCAAAGTCGAGCCCCGTCACGACGCCGACGAGCTCGCCGTTGTTCATGGCAAATACGCGACGAGCCCGCGCCTCGAATGCGTGCGCCGCAGCGCGATAAAGCGGCGTCTGGACGTGCTGCAACACGAGGCCATAATTCATGACCTCCTCGACGCGCGTATTCGGCGGCAAATCACGCGCCGCAAGCGCTTCGACCTGCGTGAAGGCTCCCACCGGATACCCGAATTCATCGAGAATCGCAACGCCCGTCACGCCCACCCGATCGAGCCTCGATGCAGCGTCGGCAATCGTCGACTTGACCGACAGCGTGATGACCGGACGCGACATGACGCTTTCAACCGTGCGGTCGATGCGCAAGCTGCGCACGGATGCGAGCACTTCCTCGATGCTGAACACGCCCGCGAGTTGCCCCGCGTCCTCGACGTACACGCGATGAACATGGTTGTCGGCCATGACGCGGGCCGCGTGTGTGACGAGCGCATCGGCGGCAATCGTGATGACGCCCGCGTGCATGTGCTCGCTCGCGGGTTCCGATGGCAACTCGATGGCCTGCACGCCCGCCAACGATGCCGGCTGCAATCGGCCAACGCGCAAAAGGTCGGTCATGGATACGACCCCAAGCGGCTTGCCGCTTCCGTCGACCACGGGCACCGACGAAATCCGTTGGAGCACGAGAAGCTGGTAGACCTTGTCGAGTGGCGTATCGGTTTTCACCGACAGCACGGGGGTCTTCATCAACGTCGAAACATGCAGGGACGCTTGGGTCATGAGAGCGGCTCCTTGGCAAATGGTTGGCCAAGCGGTGCGGAGTCGCTCGGCATCCTACCGTTCGTCGATACGAATGCAACTACCGCGTGAGGGCAAGGCCATGACAAACCGCAGTCGCCCGCACGGACGCTCAAGCCATGGGATAAACGCGTTCGAACGTGGCTGCGGCGATGGCCACGGTAACGGGAATCGTGAAGTTGTCATCGAGCCGCACCGTCGCAACCTCGATGAGCGCTCCGGCTGCACTCGAAACGGCGGCGATTGCCAACATCGTCGGCAAAGGCAAGGGATGAAATGCAACGAGGAGCGTCATGGCAGCGGCCATGCCGACGGCGAAAAAACCAAGCGTGCCTTCGAGCGAGCGGTTTTTCCGAATTTTCGTTCGCCCGATGCGGCGTCCAATGAACCCCGCCGCAGGATCGGCCAAGCCCAAAACGACGACCCCGAGCTCCGCCGAGCGCAAGGGCGCAAAAAGCGCAAGGCCCACGAGCGCCGTGAGATACCACGTCGACGAGTTGACTCGATGCGTCTCTTCCTCGTGCGCGATGCGTGAAAAAAACCGCATCAAATAGCCGTTTACCGGAGGATGCAGGCGCCGAGCAGCCTCGAGCGACCAGCAAATGAGCGCAAGCGAGCCGCTGACCGCGACGAGCCACTCGCGACTCGGGCAAAGGCGCAACAGCACGAGAGCAACGGCCGCGGAAGTCACATGAAAGAGGCTTCGAGCGGCATTTTCGGGGCGCCTTGGCTGCGCAGGTGTAAGAGGCGCCGGCTCTACATCGAGCGCGGCAAGATCATACCCAGAATTGGACACGGCGGGAGCAGCCTACTCGCACCGCGGTGTCCCGAGTTTCAGGTTCTTGTCATTTCGACGGCGCCGTGGGGCCCAGGACTACGCTCCGCGGGCGAACTTGAGCGGGGTCGATCGCGGCGCGGGAGGAATCGATCCGCTTGCCACGCGGGGCTTACCGCCGTCGTCCTCCGTGAGGCGTTGGAGGACGGCGTCCGCGACACTCGCAAGCTCCATCTTGCGCGACATCACGAGGGGGGAACGCGATCCCAGGCGACGCGAAGCAGTCGACGCGACAAAGGTGCCGCTCGGCGCGTCATCGAGGACGATCATGGGCACGTTGGCGTTCGAGCACTTTAATTGCACCACGCCGAGCAGTCGAAGAAAACTCCGACGTTCGACGACCACACAATCGGCGCCCATGCCTTCGACACCGAAGTATTGCGCAGCTTGATCGGCATTTTCCATGGTCACCACGTCACACCCGTGGCCGACTCGCAAGAGCCGCGCGAGCGTTTGCCGAATGCCACTATCGCTATCGACGATGAGCACGCGCCACGGGCGAGGCGCCACGTTGTCGATCGTGCGCGCGCCGGCGAGAGCCCGTGCGCGACCAATCAGATACGCTTTCGAATGCGGTTTGCCCACGTAATCATCGGCTCCCACACCGAGTCCTTCGAGGCGCGAGCCAAAACGCGCGTCACTCGACAGGATCATCACCGGCATGTCCGCGAGTGACGGATTGCGCCGGATTTCTCGCAGCAAATCGATGCCATCCCCATCGGGCAGGGACAGGTCCAGAATGACCAAATCGATGCCTTCGCGGTTTCTTGCTTGGGCCAGAGCACGCCGAGCTGCATCCAGCGTCGGCACAGGGGTCACTCGAAACCCAGCTTCTCGGAGCTCGGCCGTGATGACCATCCGGACCGTCGTGCTGTCATCAACCAAGAGTACGTGGGCAGCAGGCATTGGTAATGGTCTCCGTAAGTTCCGAAAATTCCGAACGATGTCTTTTTCTCAAAGTACACCAAACGAACGATATGCACACGAGGTTTATGTTCATGAATGCGTTTTTGTGGATCTCCTCGGTCATCGTGTCGATATTTCAAAACCTAACGTTTCCGCAACGTTACATATTTTTTGTGTCCCAATTGTCCGTTTGGTCAAACCACGTCACATTTTGATGTCCGCGATCTACTTCTGGTCAAACCAATGACCACCATGCCATTGATGCCGACATCTGAAAACCTAACGTTTCCGCAACGTTACATTTTGATGTCCGCATGGTGCTTCCAGTCAAACCAATGACGCTCCGGCACGCGCGGCGGTTGACCGTTTCAATCACCCGTCGAGCAGGCGCAGCCTGCGAATATCACGAGCTTCAATCGCTTAAGCAATTATCGGGCCAAGTCCACGAAAGAGCATAAATTTTTGAGTTTTCGCGACGAACACACGCGGTCATACGCAAGCGGTGCACCTTCGTCGCAGAATTTGCGCCCTCAATGTTCATTCGAATTCGCATTGATATGGACGAAGTTGCGCTCGTTTGGGCTTTGGTACGGAGCCGCGCAGGCACATCGAGCAAACCGACACGGTCTCAGTGCAATTCTGCTTGCACCGGCCCAAGGCTCTAGGTATCCGAGGCGTATGACTCGAATTTGGGCTTCCGCTGCCGTTACATCCGCCTTGCTCGTCGCACTTCCGAATGCTACGGCCGCTGAACCGACGCCGCAGAGCTCGACCTCCGAGTCCTCTTCCGCTGCGCCGCAAGCGCCAACGCCGCCCGATTCGCCGGCCGAAGCGCCGCCCCCAGAAACGCCCCCGGCAGAAACAACTCCGGCAGAAGCGCCCCCCGCAACGCCTGCGGCGGAGAAGCCTCCGGAGCCGGCCGCACCTGCGAAGGCCCGATCGAAAAAGGGGCTGCCTCGGCTGCATATCGAAGCCAATCGGCCGGGGGTGCGCCTTTTGCAAATCAATCACGTGATGTCCGACGAAATGGGCGAGGGTATTCTCGTGAATGACGTCTGCACCGCCCCGTGTGACAAAGTCATCAATGCCAAAAGGGGACAAACGTTTTTCTTTGGCGCCGACGGAATGGTGCCTTCCCGAGGATTCAAGTTATCGGGTGTCGAAGGCGACGTCGTGGCCCGCGTCGATGGCGGAAGCCTCGTTGCACGTCAGGTGGGGTATTTGGTCGGAGGGTTTGGCGGGGTCGCCGTCATTGGTGGCATTACGATGCTCGGCGTCGGATACGGCACGGGCACGGCCCATTTGTCGAGCGAAGGAAAAGTCGTGGAGGGGCCCAACCCGAATCTCACGACCGGCGGCTTCATCGTGCTTGGCGCGGGAGCAGCCATGGTCACGACCGCCATCATTTTGGTCGTCACGGCGAAAACGAAATTCACGCTGGTACGCGGAGAAGACAAATCCGCCCTCGTTACGTGGGAAATGGGCGCGATTCGATTTTGAGCCGATGGTGGGAAGTGTAAATGACAATCAGAACGTCACGCCTACGCCGAACGTTCCGAGGATGGTTATGCTGCCCTCTTTGTCGTAGAACGTGACCCCCACTGGCGCCACACCGGGGTTTTTCGATTCGGCAACGATGGTGATTGGATCGGCCGTGGCCACACCAATTCCAATGCCGCCCGACAACGAAAACCCTCCGTCACCGAATATCGTCGTATTGCCGATGACGCCGCCGAATATCCACGAGCCAACCTCTTTCGTCACGGGGTCTTTGGGCTGGATCGGATGCGTCAGCGTCGCATCGAAGCTCTCGTAACCGGCGTGGGCCTTGAGCCAAAAACCTCGCAATGCTTTGCCCTCGAAATAAACGCCCACGTTGCCCGCCAGCGCCCATCCGCTCGCATCGAGGTTCTCTGTCGACGTGCCAAATATCCACGACGGCGAAAGCTGCACCGAAAGCGGACCGATGACGGCAACCTCCGCCTCGAGCGTCAGCCGCCGAAATAGCAAATCGAAGGGATTGACGCGCGCCGACCAACGACAACACTTGGGCGGCGGGGGCGGAGGAGGTGGCGGGGGACCTGCACCCGGACCATACCCTTGCGGAGGATATCCCTGCTGCGGATATTGCCCTTGAGGATATTGCCCTTGAGGATATTGACCTTGTGGGTATTGCCCTTGAGGATATTGACCTTGTGGGTATTGCCCTTGAGGATATTGCCCTTGAGGATATTGTCCTTGGGGATATTGTCCTTGAGGGTATTGCCCTTGAGGATATTGGCCCGGCTGATATTGCCCAGGCGCGGGTTGTCCCTGCGGATATTGCCCCTGCGGATATTGCCCCGGTTGGTATTGACCCGGCGCGGGTTGTCCCTGCGGATATTGCCCCGGTTGATATTGCCCAGGCGCGGGTTGCCCCTGCGGATATTGGCCCGGCTGATATTGCCCAGGCGCGGGTTGTCCCTGCGGGTATTGCCCCGGTTGATATTGCCCAGGCGCGGGTTGCCCCTGCGGGTATTGGCCCGGTTGTGCTGGAGCTTGCGGCACGGGCGTGCCCTGTTGAGGAGGCGCCGGCTGCTGAGCCCACACGATCGTGGTCATCGTCAGTGTCGCAGCAAGCGTTGCGGGCGTAATCCAAGGCGGCGATCGTCGTGCCATCCCGCTCAATGTACCGCTCCGCAAGACGTTTCGCCAACCCGGAGATCAGCTAGCCTCCCGTCGTATGACTGCCGCCACGATTTCAATCGACACGAGCCACGTCGCCGCAGAACCTTCGGCCACGAGCATCGATCAGGCTCTCGTCGAACTGCGCGATAACGCTCGCGGTTTTGCTCGTTTGGCCCCGCGCGACAAAGCCCGGCTCCTGCGCGACGTGCTCGGACGCGTCGAAAGCGCCGCCGCACGCATGGTCGAAGCAAGCTGCCAAGCCAAGGGCATCGACCCGCGTAGCACGCTCGCAGGCGAAGAATGGTTTGGCGGGCCGGTGACGATCGTGAGCAACGTAGCGGCTCTCGCGGATGCGCTCGACGACGTCGCCAAACGCGGTGCACCAAGGTTGCCCTTTCGCAGCGTGCGCGAACGCGACGACGGACGCGTCGACGTGCGCGTGTTTCCGATGCGCGGATCGGACGCGCAACTGCTCGCGGGTTTTTCCTGTGACGTGCGCCTGCTCGAGGGCGTGCGTGCGCGTGACGTGCGCGCACAGCAAGCCGCGTTTTACCAGACGAAGGACCCCGAAGGCGCCGTATCGCTCGTGCTCGGAGCAGGCAACGTCGCAAGCATCCCGGCGATGGATACGCTCTACGAGCTCTTCGTCGAAGGCCGCGTCGTGATGCTCAAGATGAGCCCCGTCAACGAGTACCTCGCGCCCATCTTGAACGACATGCTCGCACCGCTCGTCGAACGCGGGTTTGTCCGGATCGTACGCGGCGACGCGAGCGTAGGCGCCTACCTCGCAACGCATGAAGCCGTCGGACATGTGCACGTCACGGGTTCACAACGAACGCACGATGCGATCGTGTGGGGAGCCGATAGCTCGCAGCGAGCAGAACGACAGCGCCGAGGTGAACCTGTTCTCGGTAAAACCATCACATCGGAGCTTGGTAACATCAGCCCCGTGATCGTCGTGCCGTTCCTCTACTCGGAGCGCGAGCTCTGGTTTCAAGCGCGAAACATCGCGACGCAGGTCGTCAACAACGCATCGTTCAACTGCAACGCGGCGAAAATGCTGGTGCTCGCGCGAGGTTGGGCGCAGCGTGATCGGTTTGTCCAGGAACTTAGTCGAGCGCTCCTTCAGGTGCGCCCGCGCAAGGCGTATTATCCCGGCGCGGTCGAACGCTACCAGACGCTCACGACAGGCCGCGAGCACGTGCGACGTTTCGGTGAGTGCGGTCCGGACGAACTCCCGTGGACGCTCATCGAAAGGCTGGATGCTTCACGCGCGGACGAACCGCTCTTTTCGACCGAGCCGTTTTGCTCGATCATCAGCGAAGTATCGGTTGGCTCGGACGACCCTGTGGACTTTCTCTCGGCCGCCACGAAGTTCTGCAACGACTCGCTCTGGGGAACGCTGTCGGCTTCGATCGTTTGTCACGGCGTGCTCGAGGACGATCCCGTCGTCGGCCCGGCGCTCGAACGAACCATTGACGAATTGCGATATGGCGCCGTGGCGGTGAACCATTGGCCAGCGCTCGTGTACGGTACGGTGACGGCGCCTTGGGGCGGGCATCCAAGCTCGACGCTCGAAAATGTGCAAAGCGGCAAAGGATTCGTCCACAACACCGTGATGTTGGGAAATATTGAAAAAGCGATTTTTCGCGGGCCGCTTACGCATTTCCCGCGTCCTCCGCTCTTTTTCGATCATCGAAAAATGGATGTCGTGGCCGAGCGGCTCATGCATTACAACGCTCGACCCGGCTGGTCTCGCCTGCCGAGCGTTGCAATGGCAGCGCTTACTGGCTGAGCTTCGGCCTTTTCGGCTGGACGATGCGCACGCCGCGTTCTTTGACGGTCGTGCGCATCATGCGGTCGACCTGTTCCTTGAGCCCCGGTTGTTCATCGGGTTCGGACAAGTCCCACCCTTTGGCTTCTTCCGCTTCCTTGGTATTGCTCGCATTGCAAGGCGCCGCGACCGTGCGCGGGAAATACGTGAACGGCGTATAGTCCGGCGTGCTCGTGAATGCGTCGACCGGCAAGAGCGCGCTGCGCATGTATTCGTTGTTGTAGGGCAGGCCGAAGATGTGCGCGATGAGCTTATAGATGCTGGCCATGTCGTAATGCCCGTGGCTCACGTATTTGCGCCGCACCCAGGGCGAAGCCATCCACAGGACGGTGCGATGCAAATCGACGTGGTCGCCACCATTTTGCGGATCGTCCTCCGTGATGATGACGAGCGTGTCTTTCCAGTTCGGGCTATGGGAAAGCGCGTCGATGAGCATGCCCGTCGCTTCGTCGTTCACCGCAATCATGACCTCGGGCGCGGGCGCTCCAGCGCTGCCGCCGCTCGTATGGTCATTGGGCTGCACTGCGTACGTAAACTGCTGCAAGTCGCAAAGAAGCCGAATTCGCCCCGCCATGTAGCAGGACTTTTGCGTATCCGGAAGCTCGCCGGCGTACACCAAGCCCGGATACTTTCCATCGAGTCCCTTCGGCGCATTGCCAACGATTTCACCCATGTTGTCGTAGGTGATTCCGTTGTCTCCGAGCCAATGGAAAATGCTGCCTTCTTCCGGGGCCGATTGCTTGGTCGTGGTCGGTTCCGTCGGTGGGCGCGAACCGCGACCCCACGTGGAGAGCCACGTCCTTTCGACGTAATCGTTCGTCCGGCCAAACGCGGTCCAGACGTGACCTTGCACGGATTGCTCGGCATCCGTGTAAAAATTATCGAAATTGGTGAACGTCTCCGCAATGGCCCGAGCATTTTTCCACACGGCATCTTGCATGGCGACATCGGGCGCCATGATGAGGTTCGGGTCGCCATCGCCGAGGTCCGTACGGTCTCCAAGGACCGAGTCGTAGGTCTTGTTTTCCCGAATGACGAGAATGACGTGTTTGATGACCTTCGACGGGCCCTCGGTGTTCGTCGCAGGAATGGGGAAATCGTTTGCCCCCGCAGGACAGGTCACCTGGGGCGCGCCCGGGAGCTTGTCGATGTGTCGTCCTTTGTCGACCGTTGCGGTATGCGCGGCGAGGTTTGCCAATTCAGATGCGGGCACGTGCTGGACGCTGCCGCGCATCATTTCGGTGATGTTCCCGTCGGACCACGGCAATTCCGACAAATCGGGGCCCGCTCCATGCGCTTTGCCATTGATGATGACGAGGGATCCATCGCCATCGACGATGACGCCGGTGGGCCACCAAGCCGTTGAAATGGCCCCGGCTGGTGTAATCGTGGGCGGCGTACCCATGCCGACGTCGTAAACGCCAACCGCATTGATGCCGGCGAGCACCGCATAGAGTCGCTTGCTCGTCGCATCGTAGGCCATGGCGCTCGGAGATGCACCTCGAGGCGCGTCGGCGTCGAAGATGGGCACGCGAGAATCGATGTTCATGGTGGCTCGATTCACGAGGGCAATTGAATCGCCATGCGCTTCGGCCACCGCAACGTACGTTTCGTCGAGAAAAACGAATTGTGCGGGGCTCTTGGCGAGCTCGACAGCACGGGTTGGAGCATTCTTGCCGACTTCGATTTCGATGAACTTCGAGCCGGCTTGGTCCGTCGCGTAAAAGGTATTGCCCGCGGGATTGAGGGGATCGAGACGCACGTCGAAAATGGCAAACGAACCGCCGGTCGAAATGCCGCCTAGACGTGTGCCGTAATCGGCATCGTCGAGCGAGATGACTTGGAATTCGGTTGCGTATTGTGACGGGGCGACGACGAGACGCTTGCCATCACCGGAAATCGCTAGAGCGCCCGAATACCACGGATTGTCGCCCGACATGCCGAGCGCGATGTCGCGTCCTGCCGCCCGCGTCGCTTGTCCCGTCATGGGATCGATGTCGAATGCGTACACCATTGCGTCGCCGCCGCCCGACGCGAGCGCTCGATTCGGAGCAATCCACGCCAAACCATAATAAAGCGCGGTGGGTCGAGGGAATTGGAGGTAGCTGGCCACGGGCGCGCCTCCGGATGCAAGCTGATCCAGATTGAGCACGCGCAGCGCGTTGTCGCGAATGCCGCCGTCGGAGACGAGCGCCAAACGCGAACCGGGCACGGCCATGATGTTCATGGGGAACGTGCCACGCAGGTCGGGTTCTTCGAAAAGAACCTCGCGGCCAACAGGATGAATGATATGGCCGTCGGGGAGAACGTATCCGCCACCGGCGAGCGGTCCCGCCTTTGCCGCAGCCTCGCCCGTTGCATCGCTCGCGGTGCACTTTCCAGCAACGGGCGTGGGGTGCGTCCCGTCAAACGCTTCGCACGCTTCGTCGTGCGGAAGTTTGTCCCAGGGTGCGAGCGCTGGGCATTCGAATGGCGTTTCCGGTTCGGAGCACTCGCCGCCGCACAAAAACGCACACGACTTGGGCAAGTCGCCCATGATGTCGTCGACGGTGCCGAGGTTCGGAGGTGTCGGTTTGACGACGGCGGGATCGTCGTCGCATCCGGCCGCGACAAACGCAGCAAATGCAAAGCCGACGAGTGACACGCGCGAGCGGAGAGACCGGCTGAAACGGGCAAGCATGTAAAAGAAGTATCACGACTCTTGCGCGGACAGCTCAACGCATCGCCAAGAAGAGCGTGACGATTCCAAGGGCGGCGATTGCGGCGATGAGCCAGGCAAGATGGCGCGAACTTTTTGATCCGTACGTTTGCGTGATCGAGGGCGCGGCCTTTTGCGTGGCGCGGACGCAAAGGACGACGCCACTGCTCGCGCCGGGGCCGATGCGCGCTTCGAGATGAAGCTGCGCAATGGCACCATCGGCGTCGCCGAACGGTTTTACGAGCCGCAACACGACCGCGTCGTCGATCGAGCGTGGAAGCTTGACACGCAGCGAGCGCGCGCTCACGTCGCCTTCGATGCGGTGTCCGCCGCGACGGCCGCAACCATCGCATCCGCCACCGTCACAACGTGCACACACGACGCGCGACGGAATGGCGACCATGATTTCGGCGCCGACCCAAGCTTTCGGCACTTCGATGGTGTGCCTACCGCGCGACCGGCCGCATGCATCCAGCGCGGAAGAATTTACGACACGGCCAAGCGCCTGCGCCATGCACAATTACTAACCCCATCGCTGGCATTCGGGAAGTGCATCACAACCACTCGAACTTGGCCGCTTGCTCGCCTTCCGAGTGACGCCGAGTATGCTCGGCGCAATGATGCAGAAACTTACTTTGCCGCCATTGCTTGGTGCTCTAACCATTTTTTACGTCGCAAGTTGCGGCGGAAAAGTCGTCCTCGACTCGGGCACTGGTGGCATGGGTCAAGGCGGCAGCGGAACGTCATCGTCGAGCTCGAGCGTGTCGTCGACATCCGTTTCGAGCAGTTCGTCAGGCGAACCATCTCCTTGTGACGGAACGGCGAGTTGCGAGAAGTGCGTCAATTGCACCGTGGGCGTCGTCTGCGCCGAACAGTGGGAGAAGTGTGCGTCCGTGGCGCCCTGCATGGAGCTCGTCTACTGCCTTGCGAGTTGTCACGACGCGCAGGCGTGCATCGACAAGTGCCTCGATGCGTTTCCTGAGGGGATCGACCTCTACAACGAGACGGCGAACTGCGTGATTTGCCAGGCCTGCTTCAACGACTGCAACGGTTTGGCGAAGGGTTGCATGTGAGGTTTTGATGGTTGAGCTGGTTTCGGTTTGGCCCGGGGGGTTTGGGGGGGCCGAGCCTCGCCCCCCCAACGAGAACTAGACTCGCGCAGCGCGCGCGAAGCGAGGGTTCAAGCTCTGGCCTGGCTTCAACCGCGACGACGGAAAAACCCTTCGATCGCTGCCCGATGAGCTGGCCCGGCCCAGAGCTCGGCAAACACCGCTCGCTCGAGCTCGATCGAGTTGCCTCGACGCGCCTGCCGCACGACGCGAAGCGCTCGCTTCTGCGCAGCGATGACCGCACGAGCATTCTTGGCAATCGACGCAGCCCGTTCGAGCGCGCGCGTGAGCGCTTGACCCTTCGCCACGACATCACCCACGAGCCCGATGCGTTGCGCTTCGGTCGCATCGATTTTCTCTGCTGTGAAAAGCAGTCGCGACGCTTCGACCGGACCCACTCGCTCGAGCAGTCGCGTCATGCCGCCCCACGCCGGGGACAAACCCATCCGCGCATGCCGAAACGCAAGGCTCGCATGGCTCTCCATGATCACCATGTCGCAGAGCAAAATCAGCTCGCAGCCGCCGCCGTAGACATCTCCAGAGACCGCAGCGATCACCGGCAAATCGCCCGATTCGAGCACCAAGAGCGGCTCGTACATGTCGAGCACCGGCTTTGGCCCTCCATCATCACGAACATGCTTGGCGATCTCGTTCAGGTCTCCGCCCGACACGAACGATTCTTCCCCCGTCGCTGCGAGCACGATGGCGCGTGCGGCAGGATCGGCCGCTGCCTCGGATGCTGCCTCGGCCAAGCGACGAGCTAGGTCGGCATCGATGGCGTTGCGCGTCGTAGGTCGATCGATTGTCAGGACAACCGTCGCGTCCGATCGATCGATGCGCAGGCTCACGTGGCATCTCCGCGTGCGCGACCGTTCGTTCGTGGCGCACTTCGAGGCGGCGTGCGTTCGTCATAAAGAACGCTCGTGATGCGCAGATCGACCTCGCGTTGCGAGATGCGTCCTTGCTCGGAGGCGTACTTCTCGGCGTACTCGATGATCGCGCCCGCAACGTCCACGCCGCTCGCTCGCTCGACACCTTCGAGCCCCGGAGAGCTGTTGATTTCGAGGATCTTCGGCTTCTTCTTCGACTCGAGCATGTCCACGCCGGCGACCTCGAGCCCCATCACCTTCGCAGCTCGAATGGCCGCGTTGCGATACGCAGGCAGAAGCTTGACGCGGTTGCCTTTGCCGCCGCGATGCAAATTCGACCGGAATTCACCGGGTTTGGCGACGCGCCGCATCGAAGCGACCACGCGTCCACCCACGACGATCACGCGGATGTCCCGCCCCTTCGACTCGCGCACGTATTCCTGCAAAACGATGTCCTGGCCCATCGCCCAGAGCGTTTCGAGCAGCGAATGCACCGCTTGCGGCGTCTCGGCGATCATCGTGCCGATGCCTTGCGTGCCTTGTTGAAGCTTGACGATGGCCGGGCAACCGACGATGGCCAGAGCCGAATCGACGCCTGCGGGACTGCGCGCACAGATGGTCGTGGGCACATCGATGTGCTTGCGGTTGAGCAGTTGTAGTGCGCGGAGTTTGTCCCGGCTACGCGCGATGGAGACGGCGCTGTTGAGCACGGGAGTTCCCATCAGGTCGAATTGACGAACGACGGCCAGGCCGTAATTCGTGATACTCGCCCCGATGCGCGGGATGACCAAGTCGAACTTGGACACCGCGTTTCCTTCGTGAAGCAGACTCGGACGTCCCTTCGACACGACGATCTGCAGGTCCAGCGGGTCGAAGACCGTCACATCGTGACCGCGCGAGCGCGCGGCCAGCACGAGACGACTGGTCGAGTAGAGCGTTGGGTTTCGCGAGAGAACGAGGAGCCGCATTCGAATTGAAGGGCGCACACTAGCAGAGTCCGACGAGGTCACACGTGCGTTCGCGGACACGGATGCTTTCACACATTCGTGCCTCTTGCGCTTTGAGATGTTTCGTGTACGAATCATGTGCGTTCGCGCGGGGAATCGCGCCAAATCAGGAGAAAAGTCGTCATGTGGCAGCCCTTTACCGAGGAGCACGAGCAATTCCGAAAGACGGTCCGCGCGTTTGCGGAGAAGGAGCTGGCGCCGCATGCCGAGCAGTGGGAAGCGGACGAAGTTTTCCCGAATTGGGTATTCAAGCGGGCAGGGGAGCTCGGGATTTTGGGCGCGCATTTCCCCGAAGAACACGGCGGTATGGGGCTCGATTATTGGTTCAGCGCGGCGAAAGCGGAGGAATTGCCGCGGTCGCGCTTGGCCGGTGTCGTGATGGGACTGCTCGTGCAAAGCGACATGGCGACGCCGGTCATCAGTGATTTGGGGACCAAGGACCAAATCGAGGAATTTTTGAAGCCGGTCCTCGCGGGCGACAAAGTGATTGCGCTGGGCGTGAGCGAGCCGGGGGCCGGAAGCGATGTCGCGGGTATTCGCACGTTCGCGCGCAAGGACGGGGACGATTACGTCATCAGCGGCCAGAAGACGTTCATCACGAATGGGACGCGAGCCGATTTCGTCACGCTCTTGGCGAAAACGACCCCGGATCGAGGGGCGCACGGATGTTCGTTTTTCCTGGTACCGACGAATTTGCCGGGATTCTCGGTATCGAAGAAATTGAAGAAAATTGGCAATAAGTCTTCGGATACGGCGGAGCTCTTCTTGGAGGACGTGCGAATTCCGAAACGTTATCTGCTCGGCGAAGAAAACATGGGCTTCATGTACCTGATGCAGAACTTCCAAAGCGAACGACTGATCGGGTCCGTGAGCGCCATTTCGGGCGCCTTCTACACGCTCGATTATTCAGTGAACTACGGCAAGGAACGCATGGCGTTCGGAAAACCGATCATCAAGCGCGAAGTTTGGCAGCACAAATTCGTGGACCTGTACACGCGGGCCGAGGCTGCAAGGGCGCTCGTCTACCAGTGCATCGATCGGTACAACGACGACCGGTACGTCAAGAAGGGGCCGGTCGGCTTCGACACGGTCAAGTACATCTCGATGGCGAAGGTGCTGGTGGGTGACGTGACGAACGACGTGATGGACACGTGCCTGCAGTTCCACGGCGGGTGGGGCTACATCGAAGATTTCCCGATTGCTCGGGCTTGGCGCGACCAGCGGCTGTTCCGCATCGGCGGCGGGACGAGCGAAACGATGCGGTACTACATCGCCAAGATCATGGGGTTTTGAAGGCGGGTCAGGACTTGGACGCTCGCTTCGCGGGCGTGCGCGCTCGGTCGCGGCCCACGCGCGCGAAGCGAGCGTACAAGCCCTGGCAAGGTCTCGATTCGACCGGGCTTCCAAACCCAGGCCCGGCCTCAACCCCACCGTGCTTCAAAATACTTAAAAAAGAACGGGACAAGCGCCGAAAAGCGCTGTAGAACCTGCCCCCTCTCGGATCGACCGGGGCTGTAGCTCAGTTGGGAGAGCGTCTGACTGGCAGTCAGAAGGTCAGGGGTTCGATTCCCCTCAGCTCCACTGATGATGCGAAAGATGGCAAAGGCGTCGCAATGCATGCGGCGCCTTTTGCCATTTCGGGGTCGCGCATGAGATCGCAACGTGCCTGGCAGTTTGTCCTGGTGATCTACGTGATCATGCTCGGTGTCATCTCCGCTCTGGCCTACACCAAACATCTGCACGTGAGCGCGCTCGTGGGCCGGTCGCACGCGGACAAACTCATTCACTTCGTCTTGCTCGGCGGCGCTTCGTTTCTCGCCAGGCACGCAACCGCGGACGCTCGGATGCGCTTTCTGAGCCTGCCAATCGGGCCATTCGTCGTGGGCACGATTGCGACCATCGACGAATGTGCTCAGGGTTTTTCGCCGTCACGGACGTTCAGCTTGGGAGATCTGGCCGCCAACATCGGGGGCGTCGTCGTGTTTGGATGGCTTGCTGGGCTGCGGTTGTTCGGAACGCTTGCACGAACTCGCTCGCGTTCGAATTGATTTGAGCTGAAACGTTCAGCCCGCGACCACGTCGCGCGTTGCGGCTTCGACGATCTCTTTTGCGTAACGCGCGATGGCCGCAGCATCTTCGCCTTCGACCATGACGCGCAGCTTGGGCTCGGTGCCGCTCCATCGCACGAGCACGCGGCCCGCGCCGCCGAGCGTCTTTTCGATGCGATCGACCACGAGCCGCATCGTGGGCATCGATTCGATGGGCATGCGCCGCACGAACGTCGCGTTCTCGAGCACCTGAGGCACGCGCTGCATCGCGCTGTTCGCAAGCTCGGATAGGGGTTTGCCCGATTCGAGCATGATCGCGAGCACCTTCAAGGCAGCGACGATGCCATCGCCCGTCGTGGCGTGATCGAGAAAAATGAGATGTCCCGATTGTTCACCGCCGAAGGAATAACCACCCGCACGCATCGCCTCGACCACGTACCTGTCACCCACGGCCGTTCGTACGACCTTTCCACCTTCGGCTTCGACCGCTCGTTCGAGGCCCAAGTTCGACATCACCGTGCTGACCACCGTGCGCTTGGGGAGTTTGTCCTGGCGAATCATGCTGCGCGCAACCATCGCCATGACCGCGTCGCCATCGACGACCTGTCCCTTCTCGTCGATCATGATCACGCGATCGGCGTCTCCATCGAGCGCAATCCCGAGCGATGCTTGCCGCCGCACGACCTCGTTCACGACGTGCTCGGGATGCAATGCGCCCGCGTCTCGGTTGATGTTTCGCCCATTCGGACGAACGCCGAACGCATGCACGTCGGCACCAAGCTCGGTGAGGACCGCCGGCGCGACGCGGTACGCGGCACCGTGGGCCGCATCGACGACGATGTGTAGTCCTTCGAGCGACAAGTGCGCAGGGAACGTGTTCTTGCAAAAGACGACGTAACGACCGCGTGCATCTTCCAAACGCGTCGCACCACCTATCGCCGCGCCCGTCACACGCATCTCATCGAGGGACGACGAGTCCATCAAGCGCTCGATTTCCGCTTCTTCCGCGTCGGGAAGCTTGAACCCGTCGGGGCCGAAGATCTTGATGCCGTTGTCGCCGTACGGATTGTGGCTCGCGCTGATGACGATGCCCGCATCGGCTCGCATGCTGCGCGTCAGTTGCGCAACGGCAGGCGTGGGGATGGGGCCGCTGAGCATCACGTGACCGCCCATGGCGCAAATGCCCGACGCGATGGCCGTTTCGAACATGTACCCGGACAAACGCGTGTCTTTGCCGATGACGACGCGTACTTTGCGGTTTTTCCCGCGACGCGCGACGAACGCGACGGCCCCTGCCGAGGCGCAGGGCCATCTCCGGGGTCATCGGCGGCTCGTTGGCCGCGCCGCGAACTCCGTCCGTTCCGAAGAGCTTTCGTGTGCTGCTCTTGGCTAGGTCCACCGGGTGGTCTTTCTTCTTGGTCGTCGTTTTGGCCACGCCGTCACGCTAGTCGGGGAAGGGCACGAGCGTTAGCCCGTTTGAAGCCCACCGTTGCCGTTTTGCGGAGGCAGAAGGTTGGATGCTCGCCGGGCAACCGAGGTTGTTGGTCAGAAGTTTTGGCAAATGAAACATATTCGACGCGCGGTCTCAGGACGAATGCGATCGTCGCCGACGAGCAGAGCGGTCGTGAGAATTCAGCATTTTGTTGGCAATGTAAAAATGAATAAAAGAAATTCGCAAATCGTCGTCGCTCGACGTTCCTGACGAAATCGTGTTCGAGTGCTGTTTCGACGCGTCCGATGCACGTCAGATCGCCGAAGCCTTTCTCACCCGCCGCACGGCAACCCTTCCCAGGTTACCAAGTTGGTGACGATGTGCGCCTGTGTGCTTGCGAGGTTACCGGGGGGCGCCTTGTGTTCGACGCACCAGGTTGGGTGGGTGGAATGACGTCGATGGTCGACCCTTTCGGCGCGACGAATGTCGTGATGTCCGTCGATTCTGCAACCTGAACTTGTCACGATGATCGTCTTCCGGTGTAATGCGGATCATGTCCAATCCTACTCCTGAAGTTGTTGGTTCGCAGAAGGCCTACGAGCAATTCCTTCCTGAAGCAGAAACGCTGGCGGAAGCGGACGTGCGTCCATTTCGCGCTGACGGATCGCTGGCGTTGCACAATGTCGAGATGGGTCTCGACGCCATTTCGCCTCACATGGATCGGATCAAAGCAGAATTGCCGACCGTGGACGTCGTTGCATTGCAACAGCTCCCCGACTTGGCGCTTGCGGTCATTTATGCGGCGGCGCAGGTGGACCGTACGAGTGACGGGTCGACGGGCGCGCTTATCGACAAGGCCCGAGCATCGCGCACGTTGCTGCTCACGTCTGCCGAAGCGCTTGCTGTAGCGGGCATATTGCCGGCGCATGAAGTCGAGCGCATACGAGTGGGGACGGGGCCCATCGATTTGGCGCAAGACAACATTGATTTGGCCGCGCTCATGACCAAACACGCCACGGCGATTGCCGGAAAAACGGCGGTCACGCCGGAGCAGATCACGGAAGCTGCAAATGTAGGGACGGAGCTACTCAAACGGCTCAAGCCCAAAGGTACGCGGAGCAAGGACCCGGCGAGCGAGGCGGTCGCTTTGCGTGATCGATTTGGACGCTGCTCGCGACGCGCCTTTGAGAGCTGCGTCGCGTGGGCATGTGGTTATGGATGGACGAGGTGGATCGATTCGTTCCAGCGTTGCAATCGCGGTCGGTGCGTCGGAAGAAGACGGGGCCTGAATGATGCGCATGGGGCGGGGGAGTGCGTTGTATGTGTGCTCAATCGTCGTTTGATTTGTGGGCCGAGCACCGACAAGGCCACCATGACGACGGAACGTAATGCTGCGCGAATGCAGAGTCGTTGCCGAACCCTGATTCATTCCGCGCACAAAGCCAAAAGCTCGTCTTTCGAGCGCACCTGAATCGTCCACGAGACACAGTCATCGCGCACGTGCTCCAAGTCGGCACGCGCCTCAGTTTTTCGGCCCAGCTGGAAGAATGCCTCCGCTCGAAGGAAGTGGAGCTCCTCGCGGAGGTCGTCATTATTCAGTTGGTCAGAAAGAACGAGCCCTTGGCTGAAGTCAGCAATAGCCAGATCATAGTCGCCCGCCATGAGTGCATATCGGCCTCGATCCCAGTATGCGTCGGAAGCCGACAACCCGAGCTCGATTGCTCGCGTCATTGCAGTAATTGCCGCTGGGTAATCATCGTTGGAGTTGTGGGCACGCGCGAGCGCGCGCCAAGCCTTGGGATCATCGGGATGTTGCTCGGTTTGGCTCACCGCATCCTCGAAATCGGCTTGCTCCTTCGCCCTCTTTCGCTCCTGGACCTCCTCGCGCACCCGTTCCCAGGTGTCGGCGGGCAACCGCACTTCGCTGAACCGGGGCCGTCGCAGGTTTCCCGCCCATTCGAGTGTCCCAGAATCCGCGAGAGCGATCAACCGACGGAGATGGACGCAGCAATGGGTGTCGTCAAGCGGAAAGCCGCCTTCTTTGATGGCATCGGCAATGATTCGTGCCGCCTTGTGAAACATATTGTCTGCTTGGTCGAGCAGATTGGCGTCGATTTGGGCCAGGCCGGCTGCGCCTAGTCTTTTGGCTAGCGCAGTCTCCTTATCGTCCGGAACCTCGGGCAATTCATAATCATCCACCATGACAAAACCTCATTTCGTACGTAGCGCAAAAATGCGACTTTCGATCGTATCGTGCACCTAAAAACAACGTCACGTCCTCCTTCCTGGGCGGGCTTCTCTGCCGCCCGAATCGACGCGATTGCCACCGCACCGCTCGTCAACATGCCCGCGCGCGCAGTCCTTAGCGTTCGTATGTCCTCCGGTCAGGCCGCGCGGAGGGTTGGGGGAAGAGAGCCATTCGATGCATTGTCTGATTGCTTGGTCCCATTGTTTCTGGCACTCCTTCGACAATTTACCCGCGACCACTGCGGCAAGCACGACAACCCCAACACCCACGACGATCGTCACGCCCGAGCCACCAATGACGATCGGCAGCAACTCGTACACATGAGGCAGCAGCATTGTGGTGTCACCAATGAGGCTGCGCGAATGCGGTAGTATGCTTTGAGAATTTCCCGATGATAACGATTCACCCTCCTCTGGCAGGACGTCGAAGACTCGCATCTGCTCGAGCGCCTGGATCAAGCATTCCTCGAGCTCGCGTCGTCCAGTCGGTTCCCGTTCGGCTCGACATCTCGAACCACACCCAGTGCCGTCGCCCGGACCTCGAAAGATATATTGTACGAGTGCCGCGAAAGTCGCGAAACCCGCCCGTTCGTGCAGCCTTGAAGGGCAGCTATGACGCTTCGAGGAAGCGACCGCTCCAATAGCTGAGACCGATCCGATGACTGCGGGGGCGCCACGATATGCTCGTCGCTCGCCGCGCATCCGGCCATCAACATAAACATGCCCAATGTTGTAGTGAACAATGCCACCGAGGCCAATCGCCAGCGGCTCAAAATCGTGTGACTCTGGACGCGTGCGTTTGTTAAGGCTGTCATCGATATGTCTCGCTTTATCATGTGTTCTTTCCTTGGATTAACAAGGTTATCAGGAGAAAGGTTCACATTTACCACCCGATTGATTCCGTCCATCGCCGCTTTAATACGATAGCGACAACATCGGCTCAAGGTAGCGGTAGAGCACGACACCCCCTTGCACGGCCTGTTGCGAGGCTACGAGAAAACAGATGTGCTCGTCAAGCCCGGTAATTCGGACTCTACGGGTAACCATGCCCTTGTTCGAACCGAGTCTTTTCCTTGACGCCGGGGTTGCATAAACAGTAGGCTCGCGCCCCATGCCCCTGTCGTGGAACGAGATTCGCGCCAACGCCATCAGCTTTGCCAAGGAGTGGAAGGGCGAGACTCGAGAGCACGCCGAAGGTAAGACGTTCTGGGACGACTTTTTTCGAGTCTTCGGCTTGCGGCGAAGGCACGTCGCCACCTTTGAAGAGCCCGTCAAAACGATCAAGGGGACGTACAAATTCATCGATCTTTTTTGGCGTGGCACCTTGCTCGTCGAACACAAGAGTGCAGGCAAGAGTCTGGACAAGGCGCACTCGCAGGGAATCGATTACATTCAGCGTCTTCATTCGGCTGGGCGTGCCGACGACGTCCCGCGGTACCTGATTGTTTCGGACTTCCTTCGGTTCGCATTGTACGACCTCGAGGCAGACACTTCGGTAACGTTCGACCTTGATGAGCTGTACAAGCACATTCACGCATTCGCCTTCATTCCGGGGTACCAGCAGCCTAGCCTCATCGACCAGAACCCAATCAATATTGCGGCCGCTGAGCGGCTTGGGTCTTTGCGGGATGCGCTCGAGGATTCCGGCTACAAGGGGCATGCGTTGGAGCGATTGCTCGTACGCATTTTGTTTTGTCTTTTCGCGGATGATACGAGCATATTCGACCCGCGCGATGCCTTCGCGTTGTACATCCGCAATCATACGAAAGAGGATGGTTCCGACCTTGGTCCGCATCTTGCTGAAATCTTCGATATACTCGACACACCGGTAGAACAACGATCCAAGCATATGCCGGAGGACCTCAAAGGTCTCCCGTACGTCAACGGCGGACTATTTGCGGAGCGCCTCAGGATCACGCATTTTCATCGCAACGCGCGCGATGCGCTTCTCCATTGCACTGAATTCAACTGGTCGACGATATCGCCCGCGATCTTCGGGGCGCTCTTCCAATCCGTTTTGGATTCGCGAGAACGGCGACAGTTTGGTGCGCATTACACGTGGGAACCCGATATTCTCAAGGTGGTTCAATCGCTATTTCTGGACGATTTACGGAGCGAGTTCGAACGGATAAAGCACGACCGCCGTCGGCTTTCAGAATTTCACATAGCGCTCGGAAAGCTGAAGTTTTTGGATCCGGCATGCGGATGTGGCAGTTTTCTCGTGATTGCATATCGCGAGCTTCGCCAACTCGAATTGGATGTACTGCAGGCGCTATCGTCAGGCCAGCGCGTCACCGACATTTCGGCGCTAGCGCGCATTGATGTCGATCAATTTTTCGGGATCGAGCTGGAAGAATGGCCGGCACGAATCGCCGAAGTGGCGATGTGGCTTACGGATCATCAAATGAACTTGCGCGTTTCTACGCTGTTCGGCAACTACTTCGTGCGCCTCCCCCTTAAAAAGTCCCCGACGATCGTCGTTGGTAATGCTCTTTGCCTCGATTGGCGCGATGTCGTCCCGCCCGAGGAATGCTCCTATATTCTCGGAAACCCGCCGTTTGTCGGGCATCATTATCAAAATCAGCAGCAGAAGGCAGATCAGGACTTTGTCATGTCCGGTATTTCGGCGCATGGCGTTTTGGACTACGTATGTAATTGGTATGTCAAGGCTGCCGACTATATTCGTGGGACTCGCATTCAGGTCGCGTTTGTCTCAACGAATTCTATCACGCAAGGTGAACAGGTTGGCTTGTTGTGGACGTTCCTCGTCCAAAAATACAAATTAAAGATCCATTTCGCTCATCGTACCTTTGTTTGGCAGAGTGAAGCGCGGGGCAAGGCGCATGTTCATGTCGTCGTAATCGGCTTCTGGAGCGTTTGATGGGTCAAATAAGCGGATCTATGAGTACGCTCCCGATGGAAAATTGGTTTCCGTATCTAAAGCAACGAACATCTGCCCATATCTCGTGGAAGGGTCCGATCGCGTTGTAGTCAACCGTTCATCGCCCATAAGCGATGTTCCCAAGATGTCCTGGGGAACAAGCCGACGGACGGCGGACACCTCATCCTTTCCGAGCAGGAGCGCGATGAGTTGGTCGCCGCGGAGCCGGGTGCTGAAAAGTACATCCGAGCCTATATGAGCGGCGGGAATTTCATCGATGGTGTCACGAGATATTGTCTTTGGCTGAAGGACGCGGACCCTCGTGAGCTAAAGAAACTGACGCTGGTTTGGGATCGTGTAGAGAATGTCAAAAAATTTCGCGAAGCCAGCACGGCGGCCAGCACGAGGGCGTATGCAAAATATCCGACTCTATTTCGTCAAATTGCACAACCTAATTCGGATTATCTCGCGATTCCGGAGGTGTCGTCCGAGCGGCGCGCCTATATCCCGATTGGCTTCATATCCCAGGATGTGACCGTTCCGAAGAGCTTTCGTGTGCTGCTCTTGGCTAGGTCCACCGGGTGGTCTTTCTTCTTGGTCGTCGTTTTGGCCACGCCGTCACGCTAGTCGGGGAAGGGCACGAGCGTTAGCCCGTTCGAAGCCCACCGTTGCCGTTTTGCGGAGGCAGAAGGTTGGATGCTCGCCGGGCAACCGGGGTTGTTGGTCAGAAGATTTGGCAAATGAAACATTCGACGCGCGGTCCCAGGACGAATGCGATCGTCGCCGACGAGCAGAGCGGTCATTGAGAATTCACATTTTGTTGAAAATGTAAAATATGTAATAAAAGAAAATTAGCAAATCGTCGTCGCTCGACGTTCCTGACGAAATGCATGTTCGAGTGCATGTTTCGACGCGTCCGATGCACGTCAGATCGCCGAAGCCTTTCTCACCCGCCGCACGGCAACCCTTCCCACGACATAACCAATCGTGAACAAATGCCAGGCGCGTAGCCCGCTCTTTTCACCCTGGTACACCGGCCTCACCGGCACTTCCGCAATGCGATACCCATGTCGACTCAACGTGCCGAGCACATCATTCGGATACCCATATCGAGGCCACATGCCTTCGCGCAGCACGCAATCCATTGCGCGTGCGCCAATGGCCGTGTAACCGCATTGGCTATCCGATAACGCCGACAATCCCGATGCATAGCGCGTGGCCCATGCGAGCGCCGCCGTCCCCACGAGCCGATGCAAAGGCATGTCGCGCCATACAGCGGGATGCCGCAGCCGATCCCCTTTCACATAATCGGCGTCACCACGCACGATGGGATCGATGAGCGCTGGCAAGTCGTCCGGATCCATTTGTCCATCGCCAGCCATGACGACAGCCACGTCTGCACCCAGTGCACGCGCTTCCGCATAACCCGTCAAAATGGCCGCACCTACGCCGCGATTCACCGAATGCTTGACGAGCCGCAAGCGCCCGTCGTTCGCCGCGAGCGCTTCATCCGATGTCCGATCGTCGCTCGCGTCATCGACGACGATGACGTGATTCACGATGCTCGGCACTCGGCGTACGGTCATTCCAATCCGTTCTTCCTCCCGAAACGCCGGCACGACGACGGCAATGCGCGACGCTCTTTCGTCTTTTTTTTCGTTCATTCTCGTGGGGTTTGTCTGACATGATCGCCCGAGCGGCGCACAAAAAAAACCGGGCGACCATTGGCCGCCCGGTGTTTGTCATCCCGAACGAGGGACGATCAGACGTTCGGCGCTTCCCAGTCATCCTCGGCCGTGATGCCACCCTCGTTCCACGTCCAGATGATCTTCTGGTACGTGAACGCGATCTCTTCGTACTCGGCGTACTTCATGAGCTCGGGGTTGCGGTTGTTCGGCATGCGGTGGCTGATCGACGCGATGTTCGCGTTCATGAGGCGCACCGTGTAGTGATTGACCTCGGTGCCGACGCCTTGCTGCGCCTTCACTTGCGGCGTGTAATGGTCGAGCTTCCACTCGGGGATGTTCTCGTTGTTGACGAGCGCGTTGTAAAGAAGCGGCGAGGCCTTGTCGAGCTCCTTGGTGATCACGAACGGCTTGTGCATGCGCTTGCCGGTGGGCAAACCGCTGGCCGGATCACGCGGGCTGATGATCTCGTGCGAGACCGCGATGACCATGATGCTGTTCTCGCGACCCTTTTGCGTCACGGAACCCTTGATCTCGCCTTGCTTCTGCCCCTTCAAACGGAGATACGCATTGAGAGCCATGTCGATTTCCTCTTTTCACCCAAATCCACCGGCCTCTGGACTCAGTCTACACCTCATTGTGCGCTGGCAGATGACGGCTTCTCTGGATTGCGCGTCTTTACGACCCGCCGAAGAAACTCGCTCGAAGATGGAAACCCCGAGGAGTCTGACAAGGTGTTCGCTCGTTTCTACGCAGGCGTCAAGCACTTTGTTCAGGCGCTCGAATCATCTACGAAAATGCCTACGAACGATACTTGCGACCCCCCGCGAGCTGATCGGCGAATGCGACGAGATCTTGCTCCTTCTTGAGCAGCGCACCGAGAAACGGAAGGGCTTGTTCGAGCCGCACTTCGCCAACGTTCGCCTGGCGAAGCACCGATATCCAATCGATGAGCTCACTCGTCGACGGGCGCTTGCGCAGCCGCTGCATCCCACGGATCTCGTAAAACACCGATAGAACTTGATCGGCGAGCGATCGCCCGAGATCGGGATGATGCACGTTCACGATTTGTCGCATGAACTCGCGCTCGGGAAAGTCGATGAAGTGAAACACGCAACGCCGAAGGAATGCATCGGGCAGCTCCTTCTCGTTGTTGCTCGTGATGATCACGACGGGACGATGCTTCGCAGCGTACTCGTCACCCGTTTCCACGACCCGAAACCGCATGCGATCGAGCTCGTGCAAAAGATCATTGGGGAACTCGAGGTCCGCTTTGTCGACTTCGTCGATGAGCAACACGACGCGTTTGTCCGAACTGAGCGCGCGGCCGAGCGGGCCGAGCTTGATGTAACGCCGAATGTCGCGTACGTCGCCGTCACCGAATCGCGAGTCGTAGAGGCGCTGCACCGTGTCGTACACATACAGGCCATCTTGCGCTCGCGTGGTGCTCTTGACGTGCCACGTGATGAGGTCGAGCTCGAGGCCTTCGGCAATGGCTTCCGCGAGCAGGGTTTTTCCGGTCCCTGGTTCGCCCTTGACGAGCAGCGGTCGTTCGAGCGCCAATGCGCAGTTGACTGCAGCTTCGAGCGCGTCGCTGGTGAGGTAACGGATCGTGCCGCGAAAACGGCGAAACTCGTTCATGCGGCGCAACGTAGCACAGGCGTCTTTCAAGCCAGGCGAACGATTTTGCCAATGGCTTCGTCGTCGAATCCCCCAAGGGCGATCACATCGGGTGCTTCGGGAACGTCATACGGAAGGTCGGCCCCAGGCAACCCCGTCACTTTGCCTTCGCGCACGGCGGCATACAGGCCCTTGGCATCACGCTCGGCACATCGCGCAGGCGATACGTGCACGTACACTTCGATGTAACGCGGCGCGAGCTCTTTGGCGCGATCGCGGTACTTCCGCAAGTGTGCCGTCGCGGGAACGATGACCATGAGGCCTTGCGCGGCAAACAGCGCAGCGAGGTTCGCGAGCGTTTCGTAAAAGTCGCTCCGCGCCTGTTCGTCGTACGCAACCGCAGGCTTGATGGCGGCGCGCACGGCATCTCCGTCGAGCACGACCGTGGGCCGATGAGCGTGCAGGAATCGCTTGCGAAGCCGTTCGGCAAGTGCGGATTTACCCGAAGAAGGTAGTCCCGTGATCCATACGACAGCTCCCCCGTTACTCATGGAAACAACCTTTCCGCATCGTTGGGATCGAACGAACGTGCATCGAGCGCTCGCTCGACGAAGCCGAGAAGAGCATCACGCGTGGTGTCTCGAATCGAAGGGTACCACCTGGGGTTTGCCATGACCAGCGCTCTCCAGGCGAGAAACGGTGCGCCGACGGAGAAGATGTCCGTGTCACCGGTTCGTTCGATGTACGTTTGGAAAAACAATCTCCAAAGCTTGCCCAAGGCCGGCGCCCATGATCCAGGTGCTTCGAGTGCAAAGAAGACGTAATTGAGCGCCAAGCACATGACGTCGTCTGCCGGATCGCCCACCGATCCGCGACTCGTATCGAGCAGGGCTGGCTGTCCTTTGCGGTCGAAGAGAATGTTGAACGGATGGAAGTCGCCGTGCGTGCGAGCAAGCCGATGGGTCCGCTGCTTCAGGCGAAATCGCCATTCCAAACACTTTCGTTCGATGCCCAAGAGCCGCTCGGGCGGCGCCATGGGAACATTGTCGGGATATCCGTCGACGAGCCCGAAAATACCTTCGCCACTGCCCAATAAATCGCGAATGGCGCGACGATAGAGAATGGGTGCATTGCGTTTTTCGGCGTGGATTTCTGCCAGCAGCAATGCGAGCGCTCGGGTTCGAGATTCGTCCTCGGGCGAAAGGCTTTCTCGATGTGCAATGCGACGAAGGTCCTCGGCATAAACGTGTCCTTCGACGAATTCGGTGATCAAGTAAAACTCGTTGCTGTCGCGGAGCGAAATCAGCTTTCCGCCGCGCGTGACAGCTCCAACGTCGATGGCTCGCGTATGCCGGGGAATGGAGTCGAACGTATCGTAGGATAGGAGCATGTTCGCGGCACGATCAGCTCGGCGATCGTGCCCGAATTCGTCCGGTTTGGCCGTATGCAGACAGAGGTCACGCCGCTCGCCGCCATTCGTCCGCAAGACGATGCGGAGGGGCACACCATAACCAATGGCTTTTTCCGTTCCATCGGCGTCTTGGACGTCCGCGTCGGGGCCAAGCGGCGTGATGCTCTCGATCTTGGCGTGAGGAGCAATTTGCGCGCAAAGCTCGGCAAGCGCCTTTGCATTCCTCACATTTTCGTTCATTGCAACGCTCGTTTCCTCGTTTGATGACTATGCCTTGCCGTCGCAAGCGTCGGCGAGCGCTCGAAGTGCATCCGTCGTCGTAAAGACGCCAATGACATGCTCGCGCTCCATGACCACGGCCGAACCATACCGATGCTCGGCCATCTCCCGAGCAACCTGTCCGAGCAGCGCAGTTTTCGCCACGATGTACGGCGTCGCCGTCATTGCCTCTTCAACTCGAACCGTGGCTGCTTCCACGTCGCGCAGGTTCTCGACGAACGCGAGATCTCGGTCCGACAGGATGCCCACCAGCCGGCCTCCATCGAGCACTGGCAGATGCCGAATGTGATGCTCGCGCATGACTTCGTGGGCATGCTTCAGGGACTGATCGTACCCGATGGAGTGGATGCTTGCGGTCATGTAGTCGGCGATGGTTTTGTCCTTCATGGGCTCCTCGAAGCGGCCGATCTAGCAAGAGTGCGGCCAGCCGGAGTTTTACGCGATGTCGAAGCGTGTGGGGCGCTAGAATTGCGCCGGCGTGCATTTCATGCGCCTACCTGCGAGCCAAACCGCAGTACCATGATCGCCGCCATGCCGGGAGCGGCGCTCGTTCGCTTCGCGGAAACCGGCTCTGGACCATTGGCACGAGATCTGCCGTAAGCCGCTACATCGAGAGAGGCAGGAGTTCGAGATGAGTAATCAAGAGAAGGCGTACACGATCGTGGTCGGGATTGACTTCTCGGAGGCGAGTGACGAGGCGCTCGATGAAGCGCTGATGCTGGCGATGGCGCGTCATGCGGAGCTGCACGTGCTTTACGTCGACGATCACTTCCGTGCGCCCGAAGGCGGACAAGAGGCGGCGGCAAACATGTTGTCGCGCATCGAGCATCATACGACTGCGCGAATGGACGACATCGGGCGCCGCAAGGGGCAAAAAGTGACATTTCGCAAGATGTATTCGCACTTTCGGCTAGGCGCCCCTGCCGAACAACTCGTGCAGCTCGCTTCGGACCTCGACGCGGATTTGGTGGTTGTCGGGACGCACGGGCGCAGTGGCCTGCAGCGCCTCGTGCTGGGATCGGTTGCGGAGCGCGTGGTGCGCTTGGGTCGGTGCCCGATTTGGATCGTGCGGCCCAAGGATCACGCAGGGCTTGGCAAAGTGCCCGAAATCGAGCCGCCGTGTAAAGATTGCGTCGCCAAGCGCGAACAGACGAACGGCGCGCAGTTCTGGTGCGAAAGGCATTCGGAACATCACGTGCGTGCGCACACGTATCATTACGCAGGTGGCGACGGGACCGACCGAGGATCGACGTCGGGTCACACGTCGACGCCGACGTAATTTGAAGCCTGGCCTGTTTTTGGAAGCTCTCTTCGCGGGCCCGAAGCGAGCTTCCAAGATCTGGCCCGGTTCACATCGTGTTCTTTTTGTTGTCTTTGGAAACGATTCCGTACTCGTGCAGGCGGTACTGAATCGTTCTCACGCTGATGTCGAGCATCTCGGCGGCTCTCGTCGTCGAGCCATTGGTTGCTTCGAGCGTCGTGAGAATCGCATATCGTTCGATTTCCGCCATCGTCGAGCCTGGCACACGCACGGCACCTTTCGGCATGGGCGCCACGTCGATCGGCAAGTCGCCTTCGTCCACCATCGTGTCTTCGCAAAGGACGACCGCTCGTTCTACGGCATTTTCCAATTCACGCACGTTGCCCGGCCACCTGTGCGCCAAGAGCTTTGCCCGCGCACGGTCCGTGTATCCATCGATGCGTTTCTTGTTCTCCGCGGCAAACCGCCGCAAGAAATGATCCGCCAGCAAAATGACGTCGCTGCCCCGCAATCGCAGCGGCGGCATTTCAATGTGCACGACGTTGAGCCGATAATAGAGATCTTCTCGGAATCGACCATCTTGTACGTCTTTGGCGAGATCCCGGTTCGTCGCAGCAACGAGCCGCACGTCGACCTCGATCACTTCGTTGCCACCGACACGCTCGAACGTGCGCTCCTGCAGCACGCGCAAGAGTTTCACTTGAGTTGCCGGCGGAATCTCACCGACTTCGTCGAGAAACAGCGTCCCACCGTTGGCCTGTTCGAATCGACCCAAGCGACGTTTGTCCGCGCCCGTGAAGGCACCTCGTTCGTGCCCAAACAATTCGCTCTCGAGCAAACTCTCCGCCAGCGCCGCACAATGAAGCGTGATGAACGGCCCGCCATGACGCGGACTCTTCTTGTGAATCGCTCGCGCCAGCTCACCTTTGCCCGTGCCGCTCTCACCCGTGATGAGCACCGTTGCACGAGCACCCGCGACCTGTCGCGCAAACCGGTACACCTTCTGTAGCGCGGGACTCGCACCAATCAGTCCTTCGAAGCCTTCGCCATCTCGTTCGCGCAGTTGACGTCGCAGATGCTCCGCTTCGACACGCAGGTTCGTCCTTTCGATCGCACGCTCGATCGACACGATGAGCGCATCGAAGTCCACCGGCTTGGTCAGATAGTCATCCGCACCCGCACGCATCGCCTGCACTGCCGTCGATACTTCGCCAAACGCCGTCACCACGATCACAGGCACGTCGTGATACGTGCTCCGAAGCTTCTGCATCAGCTCGATGCCGTCCATCTTCGGCATCTTCAAATCCGTCACCACCACGTCGGGTGGGTGTTCTGCGGCGACTTGCAGCGCGTTCGCTCCATCCGCCGCCGAATTCACCGCATACCCCTCTTGGCGCAGCAATTTCTCGAGCCCCGAGCGAGCGTTGGGTTCGTCATCGACGACCAGCACGCGAGCCTTCGGCTTGTTACCCGTTTTTGGTTCCGTCATGTGAAGTGATCCTCAGTCTTTGATCAGGCGGGGATGATCCGTACGCTCGCGTTCGCCGAGTCGAATCGGGAGTTTAGCCCGAAAGATCGTTTTTCCCACGCGGCTTTCGACATCGATCGTGCCGCCATGGTCGGTGACCACTCGGTGAACAATCGATAACCCAAGGCCAGTACCATTGGGTTTGGTCGAGAAAAACGGGTCGAATATGGGCGCGTCGACATTCGATAGTCCAGGCCCGTCGTCCTCTACGTCAATCACGGCATGTCGTGGTTTTCGTCGAACTCGCACCTTGACCGTACCCCCGGGGACGGTCTCGAGCGCTTCAATCGCATTTTGCAGCAAATTCAACAAGACTTGTTCGATCTTTGGCGCGTCGACGTCGAGAACGATGTCGTGAGCCGGAAGCTCGAGACAAACTTTGAGCTTACTCTTTTCAGCGGCAGGAAGCACGAGCTGCACTGCACGCTCGCACAGTGCACGCAGCGACGTCGGGCGCAAATCGAGCGGTTTGGGACGAGCGAAATCGAGAAACTCACTCACGAGATCACCGAGCCGCTTGATTTCCTCCGTGACGACGCGGAGCGCGTCGAGCTGGTCGGGCGGAGCTCGACCTTTGCGCAACTCGCGTTCGAGGAACGTGGCATGCAGCCGTGCACCGTTGAGCGGATTGCGGATCTCGTGCGCGAGACCCGCTGCAAGCGTACCGACGGCTGCGAGCTTCTCCGACTGCCGCACACGCAAGGCCAAGGCGTTTTCGTCGGTCGTGTCGCGACCTACGGCAAAAAGCACGACGTCGTCGTCCTGGCCAGGCGCGTAGGCAAGCTGCCAGCGCACTTCACGCATCTTGCGCGAACGCGTGCTCACGACCGTGTCGAGGTCATGAATCTTCTGTGCACCCTCGCGCGCATCGAGGATCGTGCGCATGAGGCTGCCGTGTTCTTCTCGCAACGGTTCGGCCACGAGCGTCTCGACGAAAGGTTTGTCCAAGACCTCCTCGCGACCCTTTCCCGTGACGCGCTCGGCCTCGCGGTTGAACAGCCGCACATTGCCCCGTCGATCGATGCCGACGATCATCACACGCGCAAGCTCCACGGCGCTCACGTACCGGTGTTCGGTGCGACGCAGCGCCTGATCGACCTCGGCGCGTTCGAACTTGGCCCGCTGCTGCAGCCGGGCGACGAAGTGATCGCAGTAGCTCTCGAGCATCACGGCAAGGTCGAGGTCGAGCACACGATGAAGCGCTTCGCGGCAAGCAGGAGCATCGTCGCCCATCGTTTCATCGACGACGCGTGCGAGCGCCATGCGAATGACGGCCATCGCCGTGAACATGTAGCGTTGAGGCAATCCGATCTGTACGTGAACGCGGCCAATCTTGGACGTCTCCGCGAAGTACGCATCGTCGTGCGGGCCCGTGCACAATCGGTGCATCCAGCGAACGAGCGACGCTTGCAGCCGCGCGATCTGCTCTTCGCCCGTGAAGACGTCGTGCGCTTCTTCGTGCTCGCGAATTCGATCGTAGAACTCGATCGCGATGCGCTCGAAATGCGGTGCGGCCTTGGGATGAAATACGCGAAGCAGCTCGGTATCGTTCGAGGTGAAACGAACGTAACGCAAAAGCTCCTTCACGCGGTCTTCCCGCGTAGTAGCTGGATCCGGGGGGTCTCCGTACATGTTTGGCCTCAGCGGCTTTCGGAGCCGTCGACATTGCCCGCGATGGCTTCACCGAGCGCTGACAACTCGCTGCCAAGGAGCGCGACGAGATCATCGGCCGTCACGATGCCCGTCACGCGACCATCCGCATCGACGATGGGAACGCGCCGCACGCCGTGTTCCCGCATCGTCCGAACGGCCGTCAAAAACCCATCCGTTCGTGCAATCGTGACCGCGTCGTACGTCACGATGCTCGACACGAGGATCGCTTCCGGATCGAGCCTTTCGGCAACGACGCGAAGCACGATGTCGCGGTCGGTCAACATGCCGACCGGGCGCCCGTCTCGCACCACGACCACGCAACCCACCTTCAGGTCCCGCATGCGACAGGCAACATCGAGGACCGTGTCATCCAGCGCCGCGGTGACGACGGGTCGCTCGAATCGCGATAGAGGCGCCGGCACGTACGTCTCCGGCGCCGGTTGTGCTCCCGGGCCCGATGAATGCTCGAAGTGCAAACCTTTCGCCCCGCGCGCAGTGTTTGCGTCTCTCGTCGTGCGGACCCCTTGCCAATTGCACACGAGGTACGAATCGCGCAGGGACAAGCCGACGCATTGCTCGCACGTGTTGCATTCCGATACGTCGATGTCCATTCCCCGGCGGGGACAATGCACGAGTGCTTCGACACCATCGGCAGTTCGTATCGACAAACGATGCACCTTGGCCGGTTGGTCACTCATGCGTCCGCTCCGTTCTCTCGAATGACAGTACCTCGTTCCGGCGCTGCATCGTCTCCAACGCGCACCGTGAGCACCGGACAGGGCGCATGCCTGACGACTCGCTCCGCCACACTACCCATCACCAGCCGCTCGAAACCCTTGCGCCCATGCGTCCCCATCACGATGAGGTCGAAGCGTTCTTCTTCGGCCAACCGGAGGATCACCGTGCCCGGTTCCCCCATCTCCAGCCTTTGATGTACCTCGGTCACGCCGGCACGTTGGAGCTGCTCGACGAGGTGCCGAAGCGCTCGGTCCGTGCGCGTTTGGACGAGCTCGTTCAGCGATGCGTCCGCTGCGTTCGGTAGGTTGACCACGAGCTCTGGAAACACGAACCCTTGCCACGCCGGCGGCTCTTGCACGTGCAAAAGCTCGACACGCCCGTCGAGCTTGGTTGCGAGGTTCGTGGCGAGCTCACACGCGGCATGTGAGCTGTTGGAAAAGTCGACGGGGACGAGGATCCGGTTGAACGCAGTCATGCTGAGTACGCATGATGCAACCTACGGGCCTTGCGACGCTGGAGCTTTGGATCTCGGTATTGTTGCGGCGAAAGCCGCGGACGGACGCAAACTGCAAGCGTGCTGCCGTCATGGCAGGCGCAGACCATGCGCATGGGCGCATCGATTGCGCAAGGGGCGAGCTCAGTCCACCGAAGGCGTGACGCCGAGTTCCATGAGGACGTTGTCGGCTCCGTCAGTGTCCAAAACCCACTGCACGTACCGGAAGTCGACATGAATGGATCGCGTGATTTCCGGCAGGAACACCACGTCCGAAGCCATCGATTCGTAGTTCCCATCGAAGAGCAACCCTACGAGCTCGCCCTTCGAATTCATCGTCGGTGACCCCGAATTGCCGCCGGTCGTATCGACGTCGCTCAAAAAGTCCACGGGCACTTCCCCGAGCGTTTCACTCGAGTACTTGCCGTACTTCTTGGCTTTCGCCGCATCGAGCAGCTTGGGCGGCGCGTGGAAAGGTTCCTCGCCCGTCGCTTTCGCGGCCATTTCGGAAATCGTGGTGAACGGCCGATACACCGGAGCTGTTGCCGACGGACGGTACCCACGCACCGTTCCATACGTCACGCGCAGCGTTCCGTTCGCATCCGGAGCCAGCGGCACGCTTCGCATCTGTTGAAGCGCATCGAAGTAGCGCGGACGCAGTAAGCTCATCGCCCCTTCGAACGCTTTGCCCCGCTCTTCTGCCGCCGCATAAACCGGGCGCAATGCCACGGCGAGCTTGATCATCGGGTCCTTGCTCTTGTCGAGATCGGCCTTCTTTGCCTTGCGGAAAAGCTCGAGCCGCGTTTTTTCGTCTTCGAGCTTCGTTTGGTACAGGTCCGCGAGCGCCTTGTCGATCGACGCCCTGTCGAGCTTCTTGCCGACGATCGTCGTCATGAACCCAGGCCGATCGGCATCCGGGAGCTTGGCGACTCGTTCGAGCTCCAGGCCGAGCAGGGTCAGATCGATCGCGCGATCGTACGAGCTCGTCATGCGCACCAGGCGTTGTTCGAGCCGTTTCCAGTTGCGCTCTTGGAAGTCCGGGTCACGAGCGGCATCGGGTTTGTCCCGCTCTTCGGCCATGCGGACGATCATCATGGCGGCCGAAAACATGTCGGCGCTCATGTTTACCCGCTGCAGCGCCATGTCTTCTTCACGCGTTTTCTTGCGTTCGCCGACGAGGGCCGTGATCTTGCTCATCACGTCGCCAAAAGCCGCTTTGCGCTGCGTTTCGGCGTCGATCCATGCCGAAAGCTCTTGGTCCTCTTTCTCGCGCCGAGCAGCGACGCCCCCCCTTGCCCAGCCCCTCGGACAAACCTTTGGTGCGCGTCAGCCCGTTGCCGAGGTAGCCCACGGTCGGCTGAATTTTCACGCTCAGCTTGGGCTGCTTTTTCTCGAGGTCTTCGAGGGCGGCGATGGCTTGTTCGTAGGCCGCAATTCGTCGCGGAAAGTCCCACTCGACGGCTTCGCGGACTTCGAGGGCCGTGCGAAGCCGGTTCGTCCTGCCGGGATACCCCGCGACCATCACGAAGTCTCCGTCGGCGAGCGGTTTCGATGCGACGCGCAGGTAGTGCGGCGGCTTGTAAGGAACGTTCGACGCGGCGTGATCCGCTGGCTTTTGATCTTTGCCCACGTAGGCGCGCAAAAACGAAAAATCACCCCCGTGACGCGGCCATCGCCAGTTGTCGATTTCTCCGCCGAAATTACCCACCCCTTCGGGCGGCGCGTAGACGACCCGCACGTCGCGAAGCTCGAGTTGCTCGATGAGCAAGTATTGCGCTCCGCCGAAATAGCTCTTCAGTGAACAGCGAACGCCGGGCTTGTCTTTTTCGCACGCGGCGACGAGTGCTTTTTCGCGTTCCTCGAGCTTGTCGTACCGAGCCCTGTCGTTCGGGAGTGATTCGAGGCCCGCGCGAACGTCTTTCGTGACGTCTTTGAACGATTGAGTGACGAACACGCGGTTGGTGGGACCGGCCCATTTTTCATCGGCGCGTGTTTTTGCATGGAAACCTTTCTGTGCGACATCTTGGTCCGGCGTCGAATTGACCTCTACGAACTGCAGCATGCGCGTCACGCAGTGGTGGTTGGTGACGATGAGGCCATCGGGCGAGACGAACGATGCCGAGCATCCACCGAGGCTCACGACGGCACCGAGCGGAGCGGTGGTGGGGTCGGTGAGAGCCTTTGGGTCGAGCTCGAGGCCAGCGGATTTCAGCGTCTCGTGATGAGCATCGAGCTGAGATGGCACCCACATGCCGCCAGGATTTGCAAACGGCTTTGTGTCGACGGAGGGTGTGGTCGCGGTCGAAGCTGCCGGAGATGCTTGCGGGTTTGACGTTACGACACGGCTGGTCGGTTCGGCGCCGCAGCCGACGCCGAGCGCAGAAACGAGCAGCGTGAGGGTCGAAAGAGATGCTGTGGGGCGAGGCATGTCGGGCCTTTAGCACCTTTGAACGGTCGTGGTGCAACCCCTGAAGAGTCCTGTTGACGCAGCGACGCTTGGGCGTTGATCTTGCACAATCATGCGCAACTTGACCGCTATCCTTGCTTCTTCGTTTCTCCTTGTGGGCTCGGCCTTCGTTGGTTGCACCAACGATGCCACGACGGGCAACTCGTCGGCTGCGACGAACGCGGGCGGCTTTGGCGGCGGCGGTTCGCAGGCGCCGGACTGCAATGGCAATCAGCCCGATGGGTTTTGCAACTACTTGGGTGACAACCCCGAAACGTGCGAATGCGCCGATTGCGCAAGCCGTGCCGCGTGCACGAGCCGGTGCGCCGACGATGGAACCTGCAACCTCGGCGCGGAAGCAGAAGATTGCACGTGCAACGACTGTTATTTCAAAGTCGAACAATGTCCGCCGACGAGTGTCGGGTGCGAAGACGATGGCATGTGCGAGCTCGACGAAGACTGCACGTGCGGCGATTGCACGGACCAGGCTCGGTGCACGCAAAACTGCGTCGATAACGGCTCATGTGTCCCGTACCTCGAAGGCTGCTCGTGTAACGACTGCAAGAACCACATGAAATGCGGCGGTAGTGGGAGCTCATCGTCGTCGTCGAGCGCCGCCTCATCGTCGTCGAGCTCGTCGAGCTCGGGAGGTGGCGGCGGTGGTGGCGGCGCTGGCGGAGCGGGTGGCGGAGCGGGTGGCGGTGGAGCTGGCGGAGCTGGCGGAGCGGGTGGTGGTGCTGGCGGAGCGGGCGGAGCGGGTGGAGGCGTGTAGAGTTCTGCGAATTTGCGCGTTCGAGCGTCGGGGCGGGTTGAAGAGGCCGTCTCAAAAGTCTGAACGTGCGTCCTCGACCCGGGGTTAAAACCCCACACATCAGCACCTCGACGATTTCGCATAGACTGCATGCCTCGCCATGCAGCCATGACGTTAGTCCGAGCGCGGCAGCGCGAGGACTTCTTGTCGTGTAGCGCGGGATTTCAATCCCGCGCGGGCGTGCGGTGTTGCAACCGCGGTCCGAGTTCTGAGACGGATCAACACAATCGTGGAGCGCGCCCGCGCGGGCGCTCGGTGACACACTACGGCTCGAGTTTTGAGACAGCCTCTTCAACCCGCCGCGTGGTCTCACCCCCCATCAAAATTTCACCACTCCGCCCATAACGCTCGATTGCGGTAGCGCTCGAAAAAGCGCGAGGCAATGGACGCGACCGTGAGCACGCGTGCTCCGCATACGTGCGTTCGTTGTAGTCCGCATGAAATCCTGCAATCGGGTGCGAGTTTTTTCACCGTATTCCGACGATTTGCATGATCCAGTCTTGGGACGATCCGTGATATAGGTGGAATGTTGCCTATGACTTTCCAAGTCGCGAGGTGCGGCTTGGACAACGAGAACGAGGTCGCTCATGGCGCAAACGCGAAGACGACTCGAAATGAAGTGGTCGATGGGTTTGGTGTCCCTGGCCGTGCTGGGGGCGCTGGGCTTTTCAGGATGCAATGCCGGAGACGGCGATGGAGCGTGTGTATCGGATGACCTGTACTTTGCCCAAAAAGTTTGGGCGCCGGTGCTCGCGGTCAAATGCGTGGGCTGTCATAGCCCGACGGGTATCGCGAACCAATCGAGCTTGGTGCTTCGCGGCAGCACCGAAGCCGGGTTTCTCGATTCGAACTTCGAGATCGTGAAGAATGCAGCGACGCTCGAGCAGGATGGCGAGTCGCTTCTTTTGGCGATGCCGACGGGTGGAACTGCATCACGCAAGCATCCTGGCGGCGTGGTGATCGATGAGGGCAGTGACGACTACGCGGCGCTCCAGGAGCTGGTCAACCGGTTCGACGAGCCGTCGTCATGCGAGACGAACCTCAACGCCGTGTTTGCCGGAGTGCAGCTCGCGACACCCGTGGAAACGCTCCGCAAAGCATCCCTTTCGCTCGTTGGGCGTCTGCCGACGGATGCCGAAGTGAAGGCGGTCGAAGCAGGGGGCATCGAAGCGCTCGATCCCATTCTCGACAAGATGATGACCGAAGACGCGTTTTATACGCGCCTGAAGGAAATCTACAACGATGTCTTTTTGACCGACCGTTACCTCGAGAACGAAGACGCGGTCAATCTGCTCAACGACGTCGATTATTACAATCCCAAGTGGTACAACGGGCTCTCTGATCCGGCCGAAGCGAACGCTTGGATCGAAAAGTACGGCGCCAGGAACTGGGACGATTTGTACAACAAGCTTCGTTCCTGGACGAACCGTGGCGTCGCTCGTGAACCCATCGAGCTCGTCGCGCATGTCGTGCGTGAAAATCGGCCCTTCACGGAAGTGCTGACGGCCAATTACATCATGGTCAATCCGTTCTCGGCCAAGGCGTACATGCTCTCGGGCGTGACGTTCAAGAACGACGCGGATCCCACGGAATTCGTCGAAGCACAAATCCCAACGATTCCGCACGCCGGTTTCCTCACGTCGCCGATGTTCTTGAATCGGTATCCGACGACGGACACCAATCGCAACCGAGCCAGGGCGCGCAAGGTGTACGAATTCTTCCTCGGAACCGATATTCTGAAGACGGCCGAGCAGCCCATCGATCAGACGATCGTGACCGAGGTCAATCCGACGATGAACGCGGCCGCCTGTACCGTGTGTCACGTCCAGATCGACCCCATTGCCGGTGCATTCCGCCATTTCGACGATCGCGCCAGGTACGATCCAATGACCCCGCCACTCGACGATATGCGTCCGCCGGGGTTTGGCGGAGAAAACATTCCTTACGAAAGGCTTTCGGAAGGACTCAAGTGGCTCGGGCCGCGTGTCGCCAACGATCCGCGGTTTGCTCTCGCAGCGGCATACACCGTGTTCACCGGCATGACGGGACAAGCTCCCCCGGTTGCGCCGACGGACCAAAGCTCGCCCGACTTCGCCAGCGAATTCGATTCCTACCTCGCGATCTATTCGCAATTCAGCAAGATCGCGCACGACTTCACGGACAGCAACTTCAACTTGAAGGTCGTGTTCAAGGAAATCGTCAAGTCGCCGTACTACCGCGCGAAGAATTCGCAACCGCTCACGACCGACCAAAAGTCGAAACTCTCGACGCTCGGTATGGGCCGATTCCTCACGCCCGAACAGCTCCACCGCAAGGTCTGGGCCGTGACGGGGTATCCGTGGCGTCCCAGGGCATTCGAAAGATGGCGGCTGGTCCAACGATTACCTGCTCATCCGAGATCAATACCGCATGCTGTACGGCGGTATTGATTCGGCTGACGTCGTCACGCGCGTCAAGAGCCCGAACGGCATCATGGCGAACATCGCCGAGCGCATGTCCAATGAAATGGCGTGTCGCGTCGTCCCGCGCGAATTCTGGAAATCCGCCGAGGAACGCTTGCTCTTCCCGCACGTCGAATTGACGTTCGAACCCGAAGACAAGAATGGTTTCCCCGTCGAACCGGCCGTGGTCGCCATCAAGAAAAACATCCAGCACCTGCACGAGCGGATCCTCGGAGAAAAACTCCCCGATGGTCATCCCGAAATCGAAAGGACCTACCAGCTCTTCCTCGAAACGTATCGCGAAGGCATCAAAGGCATGAGCGATCCGATGAAGAATTATTCCGAATCGCTCGATTGGGCGTGTCAGGTTCAGAATGACTTCTGGACGCGCGTCGAATTGCCCGACGAGGACAAACTGAGGGACGATCCGAATTACGTCATTCGTTCCTGGATGGCCGTTACCACGTACCTGCTGTCGGACTACCAATTCCTTTACGAGTAGGAGAGCCCCATGGATCGACGAGACTTTCTCAAGATAACATCGATGGCGGGGCTTGGAGTGGCCGCTGCCAGCTTGCCATTCTCCGACCGCGCCAGCGCGGCCGGACCCTACACGGGCACGTTGTGGGTCACGATTCAAGCCAGCGGTGGCTGGGACGTGACGAGCTTCTGTGATCCGAAAGGAGCAACGGGGCCGGATGATCCGAATCCGATGAACCATTACTTGGCCACCGACATCGGAACCGCCACAGGCAGCGCGAGCGGCATGCGATATGCCCCCACGCCCGAAAACAAGGCATTCTTCGACAAATACGCCAAAGACCTCATGGTCCTCAATGGCGTCGATACGTCGACGAACAGCCACGACGTCGGCACGCGCGTCACCTGGTCCGGCACGCTCGTGGAAAACAAAGCCTCCTTCGCGGCGCTCGTTGCAAGCCACGCGGGCGGAGCATTGCCGATGTCGTACATCTCCTACGGCGGCTACGACGTCACCGGTGGCACGGTGGCCGTGACGCGCGTGGGCAACCTCGAGGCCATTCGCAAGATTGCCTTCCCGAACATCATCGACCCTCTGTATGACCAGGACCAGACGCCTTTTCATTCAGAGGAGACCTTTGCTCGCATTTCGCAAATGCGCGATGCTCGGCACCAAGCCTACATGGCCAAGCAAAACCTCCCGCGGCTCAAAGAGTCGATGGGCATGCTTTATACGGCCCGCTCGGGTCAAAACGAGCTGAAGAAGCTCACGGAATACCTGCCGACGCAACTCGAGCAATCGAATTTGCGCAGGCAGGTGCAGATCGCGCTCGCCGCATACCGAGCTGGTATTTGCGTGAGCGTCAATCTCAGCACCGGCGGCTTCGATACGCACGGCAACAACGACCAAGGGCAATTCCAGAGTTTGGCCAGGATCTGGGATGGCGTCGATTACTTGGTCGAGCAATCCAAGGCGTTCGGTATTTGGGGCAATGTCGTGATCATCATGGGTTCGGACTTCGGCCGCACGCCGGGGTACAACGATGGCGATGGCAAAGACCATTGGTCCATTACGAGCATGATGCTCATGGGTAAGGGCATTCCAGGTGATACGGTCATCGGTAAGACGACCGATAGGCACAACCCTTACAACATCGATCCCAATACGCTGGCACCCGTGGAGGGCGGAGGTATTCGCCTGAAGCCGGGTCACATTCACCGCGCGCTCCGCAGGCTCGCGGGCATTGATCAATCCGAGCTCGCCGTTCGGTTCCCGATCAAGGAAAAGGAAGAGCTGCCGCTCTTCGGCTGATCGAAACGATTAGCAAGAAAAACCGAGCCCCCCGTGAGAATCGTTCTTCCGGGGGGCTTTGTTTTTTTGTCGTATCTACGTAGATTGTCTGATGACGCAAGTTGCGGGTGGGAATGGTTCGGTGCACGGAGAGACGCGTTGTGAGTGGTGTCGGCAAGAATGCACCCCCGCGCGGGGTTGAAACCCCGCGCGGGCGTGCGGTGACGCACTTTGGCTCGAGTTATGAGACGAAGCGCTCAGCGTCTGAGATACCTTCATCCTCGCAGCATTCCGCCCGATTGCTCCTCGCATTTGCCAAACACCCCGCTCACATGTTTGGGGTGCAGAGTCGCTCGAAGTGCTCCTACCCCGCTGCCGTGTGACTCGTGCGTGTCGAATCCCGAGCACGCCATCACTCACTATGGTAAGGCGTGATTCCGATCCGACATGCCTAAGCTTCTCGTCCACCCCGACGTTCACACGCACCTGGCTCAACTCGACGCCTCCATCGGCGATTCGATCCGCCAAAAAGTTTTATGGACCGAGGCACAACTCGCAATCACCGGGCGGACGTCTCGCGCCAAGGGCACAGTCGCTCAGGCATGGCGAAGAACCCCGGTGCGCGGAAACCAATACCCCCTTGACGACGTGTGTCCTGTGCTCCTCGATGAAGCGCAGGATCTCACGCCCGTCGAGATCGCATTGCTCCTCGAGCTCCCCCGCGCCATCGCGCGCCGTGATCGGGCCGCCCTCTTCATTGCGGCTGGCGACGAATCGCAAACGATTCATCCGACCGGTTTTGAATGGGGCATCGCCAAAGACCTCATTCGCGAGTGCCTGGGACGCGAGCCCAAAGATATCATACTCGGCCAAACGATGCGGAACCCGAGCGCAATTCAAGAATCGGGGCAAGTGATGCCCGGGTCCACATCGTCGTTGGGGTATGAGCATGCAGGAATGAATTTGACAATCTACCCAAAAAGGGCGATGATTCGACCATGCCGATGTCGAACCCGTCGAGTGGAAACATCAAGGGCTTGAGGTTGACGGATTTTCCCGAGCTCGTTCAGCAATGGCACCCGACCAAAAATGGAGATGTGAAGCCACAAGATTGCAGCGCGATTTCGTCCATGAAGGTATGGTGGTGTTGCCCAGTGAATGCGCACCACGCGTGGCGAGCGGCGATCTGGAATCGAACTCGTCGAGGTACTGGATGCCCGTTTTGCTTGGGCAGGCGAGCGACGGTCGACAATTGGTTCGAACGATTTCCTTTGGGTCTCATCAGGGAATGGGATGTCGAGAAGAATGGCAACATCGAGCCCGATGATATTTTGTATTCGACCGACCGACGCGTGTGGTGGAAATGCTCCAAGAATTCGAAACACGTTTGGCGGGCATCCGTGGCCAATCGAATTGCACGCCACGGCTGCCCTATCTGTGAAGGCAGACCGACATCGAAGCCCAATTCATTGGTGGAGTGCAGGCCCGACTTGGCCATGCAATGGCATCCTTCCAAAAACACGGACCTGTTTCCTGAAGACGTGACGATTGGTTCCCAAAGACGCGTGTGGTGGAGATGCCCCAACGGGCCGGACCACGAATGGGAGGCCATGGTCTCCATGCGCGTCCAATCGAGCGGTTGTCCATTCTGTCGCATGTTCCCGAGGCGGTTGTCGAGCACGAATTCGCTTGCAACGCGTGCGCCTCACTTGATTGCCGAGTGGCATCCAACGAAAAACGGGACATTGACGCCCAACGACGTCACGATGGGCGCGCCCCGAGCAGCATGGTGGGTTTGTCCCAAAGGTCACGAGTATGAAACGCTCATTGCTAACCGAACGCGAATCGGTCATGGAACAGGCTGCCCGGTGTGCGCTGGTCACCAGTTGATACCCTCGACGACATTCGCCGCCATATTCCCCAATATCGCGGCCGAGTGGCACCCGACGAAAAACGGTAGCCTACTACCTACGGACGTCGCACCTCATGCGGGGCACCGCGTGTGGTGGAAATGCGCAAAAGGCCCCGACCATGAATGGCAGACGATCATCAACCAGAGAACCAATGCGCAACGCCGTCGTGGATGCCCGTTCTGTGCCAATTTTCGTGTATCCGTCACCAACTCATTGGCATCCCGGTTTCCCGACATTGCATCGCAATGGCATCCTACGAAAAATCGCCCCTTGAAACCCAAAAACGTCGTGTTCAGCACCACCCGGAGCGTCTATTGGTATTGCCATCGTGGCCATGAATGGAAGGCGCCCGTCCGCGATCTCACCCACCGCGGGAGACGTTGCCCCCATTGCGTCTGGCGGTGAATCACACTCCTCTCCCAAAAGCGCTCCTCGAAAAAGCCGCCGCGCTCGAAGCAAAAGCCCAAAAGTAGCCCGTCCCATCTGCCCCCGTCATCGCCATCGTCCAAAACGCCCTCGGCTGGTCACGCTGCCGGGCCGCTTTGCCATGGATGCAATGGTCGTCGAAGAGGACACGCATCCTTTCGGGCACGTGGTGCCGGAGGGCCATCCAGCCGCCCTCGTTTTGGCGCCGAAAGACCACCCGGCGCGTTGACCCGAGCATTCTCTGGCCGCGAAAGTACGGTCGGCAAGCATGACCAGCCGCCGAGCTTTTTCGAAAACAAGGGTCGGCAGGTTTTGTGGACGGGTCTTGTTTCTGCAAAAGGGAATGGGCAGAGAGGCCGGTCGAGCTCGAGACGCCCGCATTCGATGCGGCCGAGCGGCCGGAGGCACTTGCGGCGCGAAAGGAGTGCGGGGGCGATTGTACGGCGATTCTCGGGCAGGCGCGGTTGATCAGCCCATCCAGCCGCATGCCGCACGTTGAACAACATGCAGACGATGAGCCAAAGTGACACGAAGGGTCGAAAGGCTTGCCCTACTTTCGCCAGCTACAGATTCCTTTGCCCTCACTACCCGAACAACGCGCCATTGCCACCGCACTTGGTGACATGGACGCCGAAATCGCTGCGCTCGAACAGCGCCGCGAAAAGACCCGCGCCCTGAAACAAGGCATGATGCAAGAATTGCTTACGGGAAAGCCCCGCCTCGTATGAGCAAAAACGTATTCGGACCAGCCCAATGAAGCTGTTCCGGGTCCTGCTTTGCCTCGCCGTCGTCGTGGTCCTGGTCGTTGGTTGCAGAAAGCGCGAAAAATTAGGGTCGATACCCATAAGCGCTAACTTGACCCGTTTGCACCCGCGCGCGGGATTGAAATCCCGCGCTACACATTCAAAAGTCCCTCACTACCGTTCGGGACTGGCCTTGTGGAATTTCGGATCGTCATCGAGAATCCTCGACGATTTCGCATAGATTGCAGACCTCGCCATGCAGCCATGACGTCAGTCCGAGCGCGGTAGCGCGAGGACTTCTTGTCGTGTAGCGCGGGGTTTCAACCCCGCGCGGGGCTGGGCGAGGATACGCGTTCCGAGTTTTGAGACCGCCTCTAAAACCCCGCGCGGGGCTGGGCGAGGATACGCGTTCCGAGTTTTGAGACCGCCTCTTCAACCCGGGGCGGGGCGACGAGTACGTTATGTTAGCGGTTATGGGGGCGATACCCCTGCTGTGCCAAGCGAACATGCCGAAAATTTGTCCGCATGACGACAGCCCTGGTAATGCCGAGTTGCGGGAGCAACGTGCTCCAGGCAGAGGAACGTCATGCATCGGAAGCTTTTGGGTGTTGGTGCTTTTCTGCTTTTTGCAACGTTTGGGATGCTGTCCGGGGTTGCTCGGGTAGCGCCAAGTAAAACCATTGCCTTGCAAGGTGACGGCCTTCAGCGCCAGGAAATGAGCGAGGAGGAGAAGGAACGACGGCGCGAAGAGTGTGCTCGAATGTACGAGTACTGTTATGATGCGTGTACGAAAAGGCATCCCAAAGAGCCCCCGGCACGTGGCAGGTGCCAAGATGATTGCTCGAAGAAAAATACGGAATGCATGAAGAAGATCGAGAGCAATCCTATCGAAGACCCGGATTACTGATGACGACCCTGACGACGCGAACGCTCCACTATGTCGATACGGACGGCGTCATGAAGTACGTCGTCATGACCCTGTTCACGCGCCTGGACGACGACGGCAACGTGAGGGCGGGTCTTCGCTTCGGGCCGCCGATCAATTGGGAGATGCTTCATCCGCGGGACGATTTGGTGCTTCAGATCGTCCACATTCTCGCCTTCTGGTGGGTTCGTCTTTTCAGGAGCGGAATGAAGCTCGCCAATAACATCCGGTGGGTCGATGGCCAGGGGAAGGAAAGTTTCAATTGCGGGCTGCCTGCCGTGCGCAAGAGGCCCTCGGATTGGGTTGCTCCCGAAATACCGCCACCGGAGAAGAACCCCGGTGACCTCACGGTATTGGACGAGTTATCCGTCAGTTTTCCGGATGCGAGTGGTGTCGAGTACGGGCGCCCTTTATTCGTGTTCATGCCCCAGCAAATCGATGAGAAGCATTGGAAATGCGGTTTCGCATTCGATGCAAAAGACAGCGGCCAAGTTCGCTACGGCGTTGGGGACGATTGGATCCAGTCATTCCTCGATGCAACCGCGATGATGCGCGTCGTTTATGGCTCCATGTTGCCCCAAGGCTGGACTCCTCGGACGGCCATCAACCTCGATCGTTTGCCCTACAAGATGGGTCGCGGCTACTTCATGGACGAACGCGAGTAGTTCGCGCCACCCCGTAAGGTGCATCGTGCCGGTTCACCGAGCCTCGTCGCCTCGGCGCCACCGAGCCTTCGTGCTTTCACGCCGGGCGCTGTTACCAATGACTGGTGAAAATGCAATCGTACAAAGTCGCCTCACCCAAAAACCTGAAATCAGTCACCACGTCGGGCATTCGCAATGTGCCAATGTCAGGTTCCAGGTAACCATACCCTGGAAACTTTTCCTGCAATATTCGCTCGATCGTCTTCCAATAGGGGATCGCGTCGATCGGTAGCTCGAATGATTGAGCATACTGTGGCAATTGCGGAATTGGCAACTCCCCAGACGGCCCGTACATGATTTCGTTTTCCTTCGCTTCGGGCTGCGACTCGCCGGAGATCGGCATGTCATCTTCGTCTTCGCGATGTTCGCCCATGCGCCCGTGCTGGTAGGTTCGACTCGAATACGAACAAGCATAATACGGCGCTATGAAGCTCACCGCAAACTGGAGCTCGCGGCTGCAGTTCGGTGAATCGTCACTCGGGAGTGCCAACGAGCCCGAATAGGCGCTATCAAAGGACCCGCTTGGGAGGTGAACGGAGTTATTTTGAACGACGCATGCGGGGAATTGCAAATGAATGCGTTGCAGGGCATCCATCCAAGCTGCCTGCTGTGCTCCCGCGTTTTTTCGGGCTGCGACCAAGCGTTGATGCTCAACAGTGACTTCATACCCGTATGGAGGCCATGCTTCGCGGGGAAAATCGGGCGGCGGAGGCGACGGCGGATCGCACAGCTCTGGCCACGCCATTGCGCCGGGCCTTTCAATGAGCCGTCCTCGCGGGAAGTATTGGCGAACGATATTGACGAGACTTTCGACGTTCGTGCTCATGGATGTTTGCTGCTCACGCGTGCGCCAGAAGCCCCGGTTTCATGAAGAATCTTCATCATGACCGCACCGAAGGGCGTCGCGTCAGCGCGTCGTTTGGCAATATTCGAATGAATACTTTTGCTGCATGTCGCAGAGATAATCTTGATCGCGGCAGCAGCCGATACAAGTGACGCTCGCCTCGCGCTTGTAGCATTTATCAAAGCAATCGAGCGTCTGTGTCGTGCACTCTTCACGTTCGCGCGGAGCGCCACCATCTACGTCTGCGAAGCGGCCCTTGTATTTCTCGCGCTGCCGGCAACCACCTAGTGCAATTGCGAGCGACGCCGCACAAAGCAGGATATGGATTGCCCTCATCTGAATGCCCCTCGTGCGTTCGTAGATTTCGCCATCACACATCACGCGTAGCTAGTCGAGGTTCTGGCACGAATAAAAATTATAGCTTTCATCACTATCGCACAACCGGCCATTGTCGAAGCAGCAGCGGGGACATTCCTTCAGCGCGTCGGCCTTATGGCACTCGATATTGCAAGCGCTTACCTTCAGCGTGCAACCTTCACGTCGAGGTGGCTGGTTGGCCTCTTCCTTTTCGGTGTCAGGTGTGCAACCCGAGATCGCACAGCACAGGATGCCAAGTAGGAGGGCAGCATTGGCCCATCCAAGGCAATTGGGTCTCTTGCGCATGCGTCATAGTGACACGCTGTGCGCGAAGGGGCAACAATCTCGTTCGGTGCCACCGGCTTGGCCGCGCACATGCGTAGCTTAGTCGCCTCGGCGCCACCCAGCCATCTTGCTTTCTTCGTAGACCGCCAACGCCACGCTTGCCATCCCACACGGCTTCACGTTATCCTCGGCCGAACCTGCGGAAAGACCCGTCTCGTATGAAAACCCTCATCGGCCAGCTCGAGCGCAGAACTCAAAAACGCATCGTAAAACTCTTCGTCGACGAGCTGAAATACGATTACATCGGCGACCTGTCCGAAGAGCAAAACAACCGCAACATCGACGAAGCACGCCTCGAACACTTCTTGTTCGCCTACCAAGAATACGACGACGATCTCATCCGCCGCGCCGTCGCCGATATCGTCAAAACCGCCGGCGACACGAGCCTCGATTTGTACTACCGCAACAAAGCCGTCTACGAAAAACTGCGGTACGGCGTCCCCGTGAAATCCGAAGTCGGAGCTACCACCGAAACCGTGTGGCTCATCGATTGGAACACGCCCGAACGCAATCAATTCGCCATCGCCGAAGAAGTCACCATCCTCCCGAATGATCCCAAAGGCCACGAAAAACGCCCCGATTTGGTCCTGTACGTCAATGGCATCGCCCTCGGCGTCATCGAATTGAAACGCGGCTCGGTCGACGTGTCCGAAGGCATCCGCCAAAACCTCGACAACCAAAAAGAAGATTTCATCGCGCCCTTCTTCTCGACCATGCAAATCGTCATGGCCGGTAACGATACCCAAGGCTTGCGCTACTGGACGCTGGGAGGCTCGCAAAAGGAATACTTGACCTGGAAAGAGGAGGGTCCCGGCGACAACCCGCTCGACAAAGGCCTGCGGCAATTGTGCGACAAGACGCGGTTCTTGGAGCTGATACACGATTTTATCGTATTCGACGCCGGAAAGAAAAAGATTTGTCGCCACAATCAATATTTTGCGGTCAAACTCGCGCAATCCCGCGTCCTGCAGCGCGAAGGCGGCATCATTTGGAACACGCAAGGATCCGGCAAGAGCCTCATCATGGTGTGGCTCGCGAAATGGATCCGCGAACATATCAAGGACTCCCGCGTCCTCATCATCACCGACCGGACCGAGCTCGACGACCAAATCGAAAAGGTCTTCAAAGGCGTCCAGGAGGACATCTATCGCACACGCTCGGGCGCGGACCTCGTCGAGCAGCTCAACATGCACGAGAAATGGCTGCTATGCTCGCTCATTCATAAATTTGGCCGCAAGGACGCCGACGAAAACGAGACCAACGCAGGCTTGAAGGAATACGTCGAGGCCGTGAAGCGGGCATTGCCGCACGACTTCAAAGCCAAGGGAACCATTTTTGTCTTTGTCGACGAATGCCACCGCACGCAATCGGGCGAGCTGCACGAAGCCATGAAGGCGCTGCTTCCGCAAGCCGTGTTCATTGGTTTTACGGGTACGCCGCTGCTCAAGTCGGACAAGAAAAAGAGCATCGAGATATTCGGCGGCTACATCCATACGTACAAATTCGACGAGGCCGTCACGGATCGCGTCGTGCTCGATTTGCGCTACGAAGCACGGGACATCGAACAACACTTGACGTCCCCGGCGAAGGTCGATCAATGGTTCGAGGCGAAGACGCGGGGCCTCACGCCGCTCGCGAAAGCGCAGCTCAAGAAGCGCTGGGGCACGATGCAAAAGGTGCTGTCGAGCAAATCGAGGTTGGGCATGATCCATGCGGACATTTTGCTCGATATGGAGGAACGGGATCGGCTTCGGAGTGGACACGGCAATGCGCTGCTGGTCGCGGGGAGCGTGTACGAGGCGTGCAAGTTTTACGAATTGTTTTCCAAAGGGCCGCTCGCGGGCAAATGCGGCATCGTGACGTCGTACGTGCCGAAACACGGGGACATCAAGGGGGAAGAGACGGGCGAAGGGGCGACCGAGGCGCTGGAGAAGTACGACATTTATCGGCAAATGCTGGCGGATTTTTTCAAAGAGCCGCCGGAAAAGGCGATGCACAAAGTCGAGGCGTACGAGAAGGAAGCGAAGCGGCGATTCATCGAAGAGCCGGGGCAAATGAAATTGCTCATCGTGGTGGACAAGCTCTTGACGGGGTTCGATGCGCCGCCGGCGACGTACTTGTACATCGACAAGACGATGCGCGACCATGGGCTTTTTCAGGCGATCTGTCGCGTGAATCGATTGGATGGAGACGACAAGGAGTACGGCTACATCATCGATTACAAGGATTTGTTCAAGAGTTTGGAAGGCGCGGTGCACGATTACACATCGGGGGCGCTCGATGGGTACGAAAAGGAAGACGTGGCGGGGTTGCTCGAGAATCGTCTCGCCAAGGGCAAAGAACGGCTGGACAAGGCGCTGGAGTCGATTCGTGCGCTTTGCGAGCCGGTGGAGCCGCCGAAGGATCTGGCAGCGTATCTGCGCTATTTTTCGTATCACGACGACCCCGCGCAGCTCAAAGAAACAGAGTCACAACGCTTGGCGCTCTACAAGCTGACGGCGTCGTTGATTCGAGCGTACGCGGACATTGCGAATGAAATGGAACAAGCGGGCTACATCGCGGCGGAAGCCGAGCGCATCAAAGACGAGGTGGCGATGTACGAGCACCACCGCGGGGAGGTGAAGCTGCACAGCGGTGACGCGATTGATTTGAAAGAGCACGAGCCTGCGATGAGGCACCTGATCGACACGTACATTCGTGCCGAAGACAGCAAGAAGGTGTCGGCGTTCGAGGACATGTCGCTGGTGCAATTGGTGGTTTCGCGCGGGTACAAGGAAGCGGTGAAGGCGCTGCCCAAGTCGTTCGGGAAGAAGGCCGCGGCGGAGACCGTGGAAAACAATGTGCGCAAGGTGATTCTGGAGCAATCGCCGGTCAATCCGAAGTATTACGAGAAGATGTCGCAACTGCTCGAGAGCCTCATCGAACAGCGGCGGCAGAATGCATTGGCGTACGAGCAATATTTGGCACAAATCGAGGATTTGGCGCGCAAGGTGCAGCAAGGGCCGGGGGGCACGGCGTATCCAAAATCAATCGATACGGCGGCCAGACGCGCATTGTACGACAACCTGGGGCAAGACGAGGCATTGGCGGTGAAGGTGGACGCAGCCGTGCGTTCGAGCTTGCAGGATGGTTGGCGTGACAATGCGATCAAGACAAAAAAGGTGCAATTGGCGATCAAGGCATTGTTAGGGGACGACGAGGAGCGCGTGGCGCAAGCATTGGCGATTGTTCGAGCGCAGCATGAGTATTGAGACGGGTGTGCTGACGGTGAACGGCATTGACGTGCTGGTCGTGCGCAAAGACATCAAGAATCTGCATTTGGCGGTGTATCCGCCGGATGGTCAAGTGCGCGTCGCGGCGCCTTCGGCGGTGACGAATGCGGCGGTGCGGGTCGCGGTGATTCGGAATTTGCCGTGGATCAAGCGGCAGCGAGCGGCGTTCGACGAGCAGCCGCGGGACTCGGCGCGCGAATATGTGAGCGGCGAGAGCCATTATCATTTGGGGCGGCGGTACTTGTTGCGGATCATCGAGGGCGATGGGCCAGCGCGCGTGGTTTTGCGCAATCGAACGACGCTGGAGCTGCACGTGCGCGCGGGTAGCACGAGTGTGCAACGCGAGCGGCTCTTGAAGGACTGGTATCGGGTGCAATTGCGCGCAGTGGTCGCTCCGCTGCTGGAGGCGTGGCAGAGGCGGATGGGGCTCGAGGTGTCCGCGTGGGGCATCAAGCGGATGAAGACGAAGTGGGGCACGAGCCACGCGGCTGCGCGGCGGGTGTGGCTCAATCTGGAGCTGGTGAAGAAGCCGATCGAGTGCATCGAGTACGTCGTCGTGCACGAGCTGGTGCACTTTTTGGTGCCGCATCACGACGAGCGGTTCGTGGCGCTGATGGATCGGCACATGCCGAAGTGGCGGTTTTTGCGCGCGGAGCTGAATGCGCAGCCGCTCACCGAGGAAAAGTGGGGGGCCAGAGAAGGCAAAGGTGCCAGCCCCTTTTGAAACGTCCGAACTTGGTCGAGGGCGGTGCACATCGCTAGGCCATCGTTCTTTTTTCTTGCCCCGTGCATGTCATCCGTTGTACCGTGCCCCCATGTCTGCCCGAATTATCGCCTATGTCACGGGCCTTCTTTCGGTGCTGCGCGAAATCCAATATACCCTCGCGCGGGCATCGAAGGAGCCCTTGGCGGCCATCTACGTACCCACATTCCAAGCGATTCGGGAAGAATGGCAGACCGTTCTTCTCGAGGAAATCGCACGGCTCGATGCCTTGTCCAATGCGCAAGCTTTGGTGAGCAAGGCCGATCAAGGCATCGACGCATTCGCGGGTCGCGTATCGCGCGCGGTCGACGACCATACCGATGGTCCGACGCGGAAGCAAATTCGCACGGCCCTTTTCAAGAACAAGAGCCTCAGCAAGTTTCGCCGCCCCGTGCTTGGCGGACAGCTCGACGCCATGACCGATTGGGCCGATACGCTCGGGAAATGCGGCGTCCCAGCGCTCGCAGCGCTCGCGCCCGAAGCCGCGACGCTGGTTGCCGCAGGGGAAGCTGCGCGTGACGAGCGGGAAAAGGCCCAAGCGGCGAATCGTCATTTTCGCACGGTGGGCCAGCGCAAGCAATTCATCGACAAACTGAATGCGACCCGGAAGGAAGCTCACGGCGGTTTGGCGAAATTGACTTTCGAGCATCCGAATCTGCCGCAAGATTTTGCGGATGGGTTCTTTTACAGCGAGCCGGTGCGCGACGACGAAGAAACGATCGACGAGGTGAAGGCGTCGATTGAAGACCTGGAAGTCAAGCTGGAAGAGCGTCGCGTGTTATTGAAGAAGCTCGAAGAGGAAGCGGAGAACGAAATCAAGGCCGAGCAAGAGCGGCAAGCGCGTGCGCAGGCCATTGACGACCTGGAAGCGCAAGCCAAAGCGCTGCTCGAAAAAGCCGCCGCGCTCAAAGCAAAATCCAAGAAGTAACCCGTCCCATTCGACCCCGTCACAACCATTGTCCAAAGCGCCCTCGACCCGTCGAGACGCCCGCATTCATGCGGCCCGGCGGCCGGGGGTTTTGTCGTGGCGAAAGCATTACGGTGAAAAGGGTACGGGGGCTGATTGGGGGAATGGGAGAGGATGGGCAGGTTGTGAAGGGGTGATTGGGGAATTGTGGGCTCGAAGTGGCGTTCGGTACTGCGCCCATTGACGTCGCATGGTGGTTCGGTGACGATGTTTTCGTATGATGGGCTGATGTAACAATTGGACGAACCGGGAGGACTCGGGCGATGCGGACTTGGAGCTTGCTTTCGGGGGTGGGAGTTGCGATTGTCGCGGCGTGGTTGGCCGTGACGAACTTGGCGTACGCCGACGAGTTTACATGTACGGTTCCGTGGTCGGGCGATACGGATTGCAAGTTGCCCAAGTTCAACATTCCGGCGCGGGGACTGTTGACGATCGAGGTGTACTCGATTCAAGAGGATGGCAAGGAACATTGGGAGCCCGCGGAGTTCAAGGTTTTGAGCGACACCAACGAAGGACAACGTTCTAGTCAAAGGGCGTCCGCGGATGCAGAACGACGGTTACCTGGAAGTACGAGAGCAAGGAGGCGCACTGACGGCGCAAGCTCCGCGTTTATCACAAGGCGATAGCCACCGTCATCGTGCGTGGCCGCTACACCGTCAGCAAGTAGTCGTGCCGTCAAGGAAAAACTTCGAGCGAGTGATGACGTGGTAGCGCATCTCGTGTGGCATGATGTCAAGCGGAACTTGCGCCTGATTCGTGCGCTACCCGTCCTTGCCGTCGCCATCGTTCTAGCGTACCAGGAGGTAGAGTGGCGGCAGAAGCTTGGTGATTTTCAAGACTTCCTCTATTATGCCGAAGGTGCATTCAGTCGTAACCACTTCTGGCTCTTCAAGGTAATTCCTCTGGTGGCGGGCGTGATGGGGGGATCGCTCGCGGCGGAGCGGCGCGCCGGTATTACCCTCGGCATTTTTGCCAAGGGCGTTTCGCGTTGGCATTACATTATCGCCAAAATGCTTGGCGCAGCCGCTAGCAGTGCGCTGATTACGCTTGTCGCAATTCTTGCGTTCTTTGCATATGTCTTCACGATGTGGATTCCAGGACGTGCGCCTTACCTCGAACCCGTGTGGATCGAGGGGCCGGTCAAATCATTGTTCGCATACAGTCCCTTTGCTCATGACTTGCTCGTCGCAGCGATGCTCATTACCGCCGCCGCAGCTTTATCGCTCGTTGGGGTGCTTGCCGGGCTCATCGTTGCAAATGAGTACGTTGCAATCGCAGCGACACCCATCTTCACGATTATCAGCGTCGTGATCATGCGTCAGGTCAGCGATGCGCTCAATCCCGAAGGATACCTCATGCTCGATTACGACTGGTCATTAAAATCCCTGCCCCACTGGCTCCTTCCCTATCTCCCCTTCCTTTATTGGACGGCTTTCTCTCTGATCATTGCTGCCCTGTGCAAATGGATCATCGCCAAAAAGGAAATCGCCTGATGGAGCTTCTCCGGGCCCTCGGGCGGTCCACGACGCTCAGCTTTCTCAGCGGCTTCGTTCGCTGGCGCTGGGCGCTCGTCACCGCGCTCTTCGCGCTCGCCGCAGGCCTCGTCGTCGATACGCTCCAGCTTTTATTTTCGCGAATACAAAATCATCCGCCCCGTCGACGCGTGGGACATCTTTCCCACGTTGCTCCAACATACCTACGTGCTGCACTTCTTGTTCGCTTTTGGCTTTTTGCTATTGATCGGCGACCATTATCATCGCCAGCGTGACCAAGGCTCCGCGGCGCTTTTCGCCATACGCATGCCCTCGCGGCGTCTGTACTTTCTCGGCAACATGGGCGCCATCGGCATCATGGCCTTTCTGTTCATCGGTGTCTGTTGGCTCATGAGCTTGCTCGTCGGCTTCATCATGGTGCCGCCTTCCTCGATGTGGCCCATGCTCCCGCGAGAATCCCCTGGATGTATTGACCATTCCGGTCGAGCTGCCGCTGCCGATCTATTCGGTGCTCGTCGCCGCGTACGCCGCGTGGGGCCTTTGGATCGGTGGCTCGACCATTCTGCTCGTGTCGACGCTCTTCCGCAATACCGCCGTCGTGCTCGGCGCCATCGCCGCATGGGTGCTGGCCAGCCTCGGCGCGTACTGGCACATCAATTCACCCTATCTGCGATTCTTTTGCATTGGTTACTTGATGAGCCCCCAAAAACATTTCGACAATGCCTCCATGTCCTTGGGCACTTTTTTCATCATGAGCACCACGATGTTCGTCTTGATCGCCCTCATCGGCTCGTGGCGCATGCGGCGGGAGGAAATATGACGGATTCAGCTCCGATCGCGTCGCTCCGGGACGTGGGTAAGCTTTATGGAAAACGTTGGGCCCTGCGCCACGTGAACTTGGAGCTGTCGCCCGGTGAAATCGTCGGGTTCATCGGTCCCAATGGAGCGGGAAAAACGACGCTCATGCGTATCATCGCGGGGCTGAGCCTGCCGACGGAGGGGCAATTGACGGTGCTGGGGTCGGCGATGGGCGGTAAAGAATTGCAAACGCCCGTGGGCATTGGGCTCGTGCTGGAACAAATGGGTTTCATTGCACATATCTCGGGGAAAGCCAATTTGGAGATGCTGGCAGGGCTGCGGCGCGTGGCCTCGGCGGCGACGATTGTGCAAACGTTGCAACAGGTGGGGCTCGATCCGAACGATACGCGTCCCGTGCGCACGTATTCGCTGGGGATGCGGCAGCGCTTGTGTTTGGCGCAAGCGCTGATGGAAAAACCAAGATTGCTGCTGCTCGATGAACCCACGAACGGGCTCGATCCGGCAGGCATCGTCGATTTGCGGAAGCTATTGACGGACGTGGCGGCCGAAGGGACGACCATTTTTCTCGCGAGCCACATGCTGACGGAAGTGGAGCGGATTTGTCATCGCGTGCTGCTGGTGCGAGCGGGTGAAATTCTGAAAGATTTGGATTTGCGACATACGGGGCCATCGCGAATTCGACTGGTGGTGGCGCGCGAAAAAGACGTGGAGACCGTTTTGCAGAGCGGAATCACGGCGGAACGAATGGCAGGCGAATCCGAATTGCCGACGCTTCTATTGACGCCCGACGCGACGATCCCGGAATTGGTGCGCCGCCTGGTGACGATGGGCGTCGATATCGAAGAAATCAGCGCGGAAAAACAATCGCTCGAAAAAGAATTTTTGACGCTGTTCCGGTGACGAGCAAGTCGCCCCGAATCCATCAGCGACCCCCCCACCCGCTATTCATCCAATTCCTTCCGCTCGTCGCACGCCTTGGCAAAACCGAGACGACACGCCTTTTCGTAATGCGCTTTCGCCTGTTCACGATCCTTCGGCACACCAATGCCAAGCTCGAGCTGGAATGCGATGTCCCGACAAGCTTCGGCATGATCACCGTCGCACGCTCGTTTCCGATAACGAAACGCAGCAGCCTTGTCCTCCCGCACGGAGCTGCCGACGTAATAACTCAATCCGACGTCGGCGCATGCCTTGACCACACCGCGCTCGCAGGACGCTCGTTCCTCGGCAAATTCCTGCGCGACCACAATTTGCGCCATCAATACGAGCGCGCCAATACCGGTCGCAAGGACGCCAATGAGGCCGAGCTTGATCCACGAAGAGCGCTCGGCTGCTTGTTCGCCAAGCAGTTTTTCAATCGAATGGCCATGCTGCTGCACGCGGCGGAGCAAAGGGCGCACGTTGATGCCCAAGACGCTTTGCGTGCCGCAATAAATGCAGCCGACGAGAACACTGCCGCCCACGGGCAAAGGCGCTCCACATTGACGACAACCCGGCGCATCGCCGGGTTTTACGGGAGGTCGCGCGCCAAACGTGGTGGATAGGAGGAGCAATGCGCGGCGACGCGCCAATGCAATGCGCGCAAAACTGAACATCGCAAACGTGAAGACCCAGCCATTGAAAAAACCAACGCCAATGGCAAACGCATCGAGCGCGTCGGAGCCGACGATCCAAAATGCAGCGGCCACGGCTGCCCACACCAATGCGCTGACCAGAGCGGCCAAGGCCAACGTGACGCTGGCCATATTTGCGCCGGGTTGCCGCAAAAGGCGCTCGATTCGAAGGGCCGTCGCCTGCTGCGTTCGATCGGCGGCCATTTGCATGGTGACGCGTTCGCGAATGCGAGGATCGACAGGGTTTGGCGCTCCGCACGCGATGCACGAGATGCTCTGCTGGTCCGTGGGCGGCAATGGCGCGCCACACCGGGCACAACAAGCGAGGTCGGCTCGTCGAGGCAATGGTTCGGGCTCTTCGCCGAGACGCGCTTTGAGGGTTTGCCCAAGCGATTCGAGCGACGCGATTTCCGTAGCGTCGACGGCATCTGCAAGGACGAGCGTTTGGCCTGTTCGTGTCGTCAGCTTCAGTTGATGGCCAAACCCCGCCGCGTCGGCATGGATACGCGCGGCCGCTATTTCCTCCCAGCGAAGCGTCGTGCCGCCATGACGCCCTCCCTCGATGCCCATGCCATCCGCGCCGAACACGGCGTCACTCGCGCGGGCGGACCATGCATACACGATGAGGGCAATGCCAATGCAGAGAGCTACGGCGCCGATGACTCCGAGCACGATGCGCGCTTGGTGTGCAGCGTCGAGGTGCACGCTGGTTGCGACGAGGACGGCGCCGGGGAGGAGCAATGCGCTGGCCCAGGCAGCTCGCCAAAGGGCATCGACGCCAATGTGAAGAGGCAAGCGTACGGTGGGCATGTCGCCGCATTACGCTTGGCTCGAAGCGGAATGTCAACGATTGCGGCGGAGGCGTGGATGAAGGGGGGATTTGGGGGACGCTCAGGCGGCGGTCACGTGGAGTGACTGCCCATGGCTTTGCGGAGAGGCTTGTTGAACGCGGCAATGGCAAGGCCTGCGGCGACGCCGAGGCCCGTGAGCATCAGGAAGAAGTTCGTCGCGGACCAGAGGGTGTAATACCTGCCGATGTAGCCGCAAAGGATGTTGCCGAAGAAGCTCGATAGGAACCAGATGCCCATCATCATCGACACGAGGCGCACCGGCGAAACCTTCGTCACGAGCGACAGGCCGATGGGCGAAAGGTAGAGCTCGCCGACGGTGAGCATCATGGTGCAGAGAACGGGCCAGAAAAGACTGCCCTTGCCGCTGCTGCCAATGACCTGATCACCGACGACCATCACGAGGAACGAGATGCCGAGGATGATGCATCCGACGGCCATCTTCGTGACGCTCGACATCTCTTTGCCTTCTTGCGCTTGCTTGGCCCAGATGCGTTCGAGGATCGGCGCGAAGAGGAAGATGAAGAACGGGTTGAACGATTGGAACCAGGTGGATGGGATTTGGAAGCCGAAGATGACGGGCCAGACGGTTTTTTCGTCGGCCCAGGTTTGCATCGTGTTGCCTTGCTGTTCGTAGACGGCCCAGAAGACGATGTTGAGGGCGCAGAGCAAGACGAGCGCGCCGACGCGTTGGCCTTCGTTCTCTTCCTTGGGGGCCTGCACCGTTTCCTTGGCGTCGTCGCTCTTCTTGAGCGTGTCGGGGGCGAGCGTGCTCGAACCGAAGAAGAACTGAATCACGAGGCCGATGCACATGCCGATGCCGGCGGCGAGGAAGCCGTAGCGCCAACCGCTGCCCTTCGCGAGCGTGCCGCAGACGAGGTTCGTCAGGAACGCACCGAGGTTGATGCCCATGTAGAAGATGGTGAAGGCACCGTCGCGGCGTTTGTCGCCGGGTTTGTAGAGGTTACCGACCTGCGTGGAGATGTTCGGTTTGAAGAACCCGTTGCCGACGATGAGGAACAAGAGGCCGACGAAGAAGAGGTTTTCCGCGCCGAACAGGATGAACTGCCCTAGCGCCATGAGCGTGCCGCCGATGTAGACGCTCTTCTTCTGGCCCAAGTAGCGATCGGCCATGAAGCCGCCGAGCACCGGGGTCAGGTACACGAGGCCCGTGTACCAGCCGTAGATGACGGAAGCGGGGCCCTGCATTGCACATGTCTGTTCAGCGATCTTTTGCGCGACGTCCTGCGCGACGGGTGCAAGCCCCGCGGCTTTGTCTCCCGCGACGAGGGTGTTGACCTTGTTGGTGATGCACTGGGTGAGCGTGGCCGGATCGTCTTGCGGCAAGAGGCTACGGATGAAGTTCCATCCGAAGATCTCGCCCGGGCTTCCGCTGCCGTCGTAAGCCTGTCCTTGAAGCCTTTGGCGGTACGTGACGAACAGGTAGTTCACCATGTACAGCTTCAGAAGGCCGCGCATGCCGTAGTACGAGAAGCGCTCCCACATCTCGGTCGTGAAGAGCACGAAGAGCCCCGCAGGGTGGCCGAGAATCTGCTTCTTCGACTTCGGTCCAACCCACGCTGGTTCCTGTTTCGCGGGCTCGGGCTCTGCTAGCTCTGTCGACATCGAGGCTCCTCCGGCGGCAAACCGAAACGCGGTTTTACGCAGGGTGCGTCACGGACGCAAGCGTGGTGTGCTCTGAAGGCTGGCTAAAAATGGGGAGGCTGGGGCGTTCTGCTGAGGTCGAGGATGCGTTCGTCCAGGAGAACGAGTTTTCCGGCTGGTAACGATTCGCGGATGGCACCCAGGGCGCGCTTGGTGCTCTCGAGGGTGCTGCACGAGGCGATGTCGACAAAGAGACGACCCTCTTCGGGCCAGGTGTGGAGAGCGATGTGACTTTCGCCAACGACCGCACACGCGGTGACGCCTTGAGGTGAAAAGGGAACGACGAGCGTGCCGAGGCCGGTGAAGGGGCCACGCGCGACGGCGAGATCGAGCGCGGCCCGTAGGGCCACGGTGTCATTGAGAAAGGCTTCGGGACAGGCGTCGAAGACGGCGAGCAGGACGAACAGCTTCATGCGGTGACGAGGAGATAGCCGCGGGAATGAGCTCCAACAAGGGTCTCCTCGTCATTTCGGGTCAGCGTCGGAGAGCTAGCGGCGTCCAACGAACATGGGAGGACGCTGGCGCTGTCCACCCATGTCGAAACGACCCGCAACGCCGGCAAACAGGAAAGCATTGACCTTGGGACTGTCGATCATCTCCGTCCTGGTTCCGGTGGTGTTTCTCCACAAAAACATGTTCACGTCGCCGCCCACGGTCGGTGCAATGGCAATGTCGTCGGTGAGACGCACATCGACACCGATGGCCGCACGCGCGAGCTGGAAGCCGTGCGTGAAGCTATCGGGCGTCGCGCCTTCGCGGCTTTGCCACAGCATGCGATAACCCGTGCCAAGCGACAGGAACGGGTCCAGCCGTTGATACGGATTGGCGTGGTAGGTCGCGTCGAGGCCCGCAGTGGCTCCTCGTAGATCGGTCCCGCCGGCACCATCGGCCATCGAGTACGAGCCGACGATGCCGACCGAAGCATTCGGCGTTGCGCGATAGGCAAGACCAAGGCCCGCGCCCATGCCAGGCTGACCGATTCCGGTCGCGCCAACATTGTCGGTCGCGGATACTTGCGGGCCGAAGCCTTGCGCGTAGCCAGTATTGACCTGGATTTCAAATGCGTTCGCGGGTGCGCGAACGGTGCCGCGAGGCATGCGTTCATCGCTCGTCGTCACCTGTGTCACCTGCGCAGTTTGTGCCATGGCCGACGAGGCGCTTACCGCGGCGAACGCGAATGCCGCGATCGCGATTCCCAAATTGTGCTTCATGATTCTTCTCCCCCTGGTCGGGGCTCTGGAATCGAGCGCCGCCCTACCGAGCGACAGTGCAGCGCACGTGCCAAACGGATGCGGGAATCGTCTTCACGCCCAACGGTAGAAACTTGCCAAGGGCACCGGGATTCGATGACGATGGGGGTAAATCATGACCAACTGGATCCATGTCGAAGGCAAAGTGGCGATCGTGACGGGCGGCAGCCGGGGCATTGGCGAGTCCATCGCGAAAGCGCTCGGGCAAAGTGGTGCAAAAGTGGCCATTGCATCGCGTAAGAAGGAGGGGCTGGATGCCGCGGCCGACCGTTTGCGCGCAGCGGGGGTCGACGTTTTGGCGCAGGTATGCCACACGGGCAAACCGGACGATGTGAAGGCGCTGGTCGAGCGTGTGGTTTCCACGTTTGGCAAGGTCGACATTTTGGTGAACAACGCGGCGACCAACCCTCACTTCGGCCCGCTGATCACCGCCGATGATCCCGCGTTCGACAAGACTTTCGAGGTCAACGTGAAGGGATATTTTTACGGTATTCGCGAAGTTGCCAAACACCTCATCGATCGGGACGCCCCTGGGAGCATCATCAACATTGCGAGCGTGGTGGGACTCGGCGCCGCCGTCATGCAAGGCATTTACGGGATGACCAAAGCTGCCGTCATCTCCATGACGCAAACGTTCGCGGTCGAGCTGGCTGCGAGCAAAATTCGTGTGAATGCGGTTGCTCCGGGCTTGGTAGATACGAAATTTGCGGCGGCGATCGTACACAACAAGGACATCGCTGACCGTTTTATTGGAAAAACGCCGCTCGGTCGATATGCCGTGCCCGACGAGATCGCCGGGGCGGTTTTGTATTTGGCATCGGATGCGTCGAGCTTCGTGACGGGACAAACGGTCGTCGTCGACGGCGGCGTGACGATCGCGCATACTTGAAATAGGAACTGCCCATGCAAAGCCTACAAGACAAGTACGCCCCCGAAAGCCGCTGCTTCGGCTGCGGTCCTGCAAATGACAAAGGCCTGCGCATCAAGAGCCGCGTCGAAGGTGACGAGACCGTTGCGGAATTCGTTCCGGAAGAACACCACGAAGCGTTTCCAAACATGCTGAATGGCGGGATCATCGGCGCGCTGCTCGATTGCCATTCGAATTGGTCCGCCGCGTGGTACTTGATGAAGATGCATGGCTTGGACAAACCACCGTGCACGGTCACGGCGGATTTCCACGTGAAGCTGCGTCGTCCGACGCCGCTATCGCGGGTCTTTTTGCGAGCGCGCATCGCGGAGGCGACTTCGGATCGATGCGTGGTCGAGGCGACGCTGGAGGCGGATGGCAAGGTCACCGCGACGTGTCGCGGTACGTTCGTCGCGGTGAAGGAAGGGCATCCCGCGTACCATCGCTGGTGAAGTTTCTTTACGCTGGCCGCTCGTCCGCGCTATGTTCGCGGCGTGATTGCGGCTGAGCTTGTTTCGGGCCGTTTCGAGATCGAGCGGCTTGCTAGCTCAGGCGGCATGGCTGTCGTGTATCGAGCGATCGATCGGACGACGGGCACGCCCGTGGCGCTCAAAGTGCTGCATGCCGAGGGAGCTCGGTTTGCCGGACACTTCGCGCGCGAAAGTTACGTGCTGGCGGAGCTGGATCATCCGGGGATCGTTCGGTACATCGCGCACGGGAGCACGCCTTCGGGTGAGCTTTTTCTCGCGATGGAGTGGCTCGAAGGCGAGGACCTTGCGCAGCGCTGCAAACGGGGGCCATTGGCCGTTGCGGACACGGTGACGCTGGGGATGCGCGTTGCGCAAGCATTGGGGGCGGCGCATGCGCGAGGGGTCGTGCACCGGGACATCAAGCCGAGCAACCTGTTCTTGCCGGATCGCGACATCGCACAAGCCAAGATCCTCGATTTCGGGATATCGCGTCCGCAAGCGACGCGGCCGGCAACGCGAACGGGCATTCTGCTGGGGACACCGGGGTACATGGCGCCCGAGCAGATCATTGGAGCACCGACGATCGATCCGCGCGCCGACGTTTTTGCGCTCGGGTGCGTGTTGTACGAATGCCTGACGGGTCGCCCTGCATTCGAAGCAGAACATCTCATGGTGTTGCTGTCCAAAATGCGCGCCCCCGAACCACCTCGGCCCGTGGATGTTCGTCCCGACGTACCCGCTGCGCTCGACGAAATCATCGCGCGGATGTTGTCGTCGGATCCTGCGCACAGGCCGGAAGACGGCGCTGCCGTGGCGCGAGAAATCGCGATGCTCGACGACGCGGAGACGCCGTGGGTGCAAGGCGCGTTTCTCGATGAAACGGGAGAGAGATTCGCTCATCGAGAATCCGTTCGAAGTGACGAACGTGGATGATTTCCCCGACGAGCTATTGCCGAAAGCCTATCAATCGGGGACTTCGCGGGCGACCGTGCCGCTCGATTCTTGGTATCGCGAGCTGGCGACTTCGGGAGCACGAACGCAGGAGCTTCCACGAAATGTTGCTGCTGCAATGGGCGCGGCCGAAAAAAATGTGTCGATGATTCCGCTCGCATTTCAGGGGCTCGAGACATCGTGCCTTGGTCGCGAGAAGGAAGTAGCGGAGATCATTCAGGCATTTGGCACCGCCGCGTTTTCCGTGAAACCGTCGTCGATGGTGGTCGTGGGTGAAGCGGGGATTGGAAAAACGAGTTTGTTGATGGAGGTGCTCCGCGTGCTGGATGAACGCGGGGGACTGGTCGACGCGCAAGGTATCGTGCGTCCCATCACGGTATTTGCCGGGGCAACGGATCCCCATGCGCGAGCGGCTCCATTGGGGCTCGTGGCCGAAGTGATTCGCAATGCGGCGCAGATTCGTTGCGGTGATGAACCATCGGTGCGTCGTGACAAGCTTTTGCAACATTTGGCCCGGCACCTCGACGAAGCCGATGCGGTTCGTATCGTGGAATTTCTCGGCGAGCTTGCCGATATTCCATTTCCCGACGACCTCAGCGTGCCATTACGTGCCGCTCGGCAAGATGCTCGTCTGATGGGTGATCAATTGCGTCGCGCGCTGGAAGATTGGCTCGTTGCAGAATGCTCGGTGCGCCCGGTTCTGGTCGTCATCGATGATCTCGGTTGGGCGGACAATGCAAGTTTGAAGCTGATTGAAGGCGCATTGAACACGCTGGGAAATCGGCCGCTGTTCATTTTGGCGACGGATACCGAAAGGGGGCGTCTTGCTTCGGGCCCGCGCGGGCGAGCGATTTCATTGGCGCCGCTCCCTGGCGACTGCGCGTATACGGTGACACGTCAATTGCTGGGCGCAGATGTGGACCTTGCGCAGATAGCGCGGGTGGTTCAGCGCGGAAATGGTCAACCGTTGCGGCTCGAGCTGCTCGCGCGCGCCGTCAAGGCGGACGCTGCTGCGCCGCTGGCGGGGTCGCTCGAGGATATCGCGCGTCGCACGCTTTCGTCGCTTTCGGACGGGGCGCAGCGATTGCTTCGTGCGGCGAGCGTGTATGGTCGGGTTTTTTGGCAAACGCCATTGTTTTCGATGGTGGCTGCGCAGGCGCGAACACCGGGGGTGGATCCTTGGCAATCCGAGCGTCAAGCGCTCGCAGAATTGCTCGATGCGTCGCTCGTTTTTCGTCGAGGTCACCGGACGCCGTGGGGTGAAGAATATGCCATCACGCATCCAATGATACGACAAGTGGCGCATTCGATGCTGGACGACGCCGAACGGAAACGGCTTCACGTGCGTCTTGCCGAATGGCTCGAACGAATGGGCGGCACGGAATCGGCGGTATTGGCGGAGCATTTTTATTGTGGAGGCGCGGATGATCGCGCGGTGCCGTGGGCAGCGCTGGCGGCGGAACGAGCGTTCGAGGCGGGGGATTTCGATTTGGTGATGCAGTGGGTTTCGCGGGGATTGCCTGCGGCGCCTGCGGGTGAAGTGCGTGGGACGCTGAAGTTATTCGAGTCGCAGGCGTGCAAGTACCGGGGCGATCATCGAGCGGCGCTCGATGCGGGGCGCGATGCGATGCGATTTTTGCCAGGGGGCAGTCCGCTTTGGTACAGCGCCACGGGCGAAGTTGCATTGGCTGCGGGCAACCTCGGGGACGATGGTGCGCTGATCGAGATGTTCGACGCATTGACGAGGCTTGGAGCGGATGGCGAAGCGGGCGGGCCGCATGTGATTGCGGTGGCGCGTGTTGCTTTGCAATTGCTGATGGCGGGTCATCACGACCATGTCGCGGCCATGTTCGCGGCGCTCGACGATTTGGAGCGGCGCACGGTGGCGATCGATCCGGAGGTATTGGCATCGGTGCATCGTGCACGAGCATTGCGCGCGATGTTTGCGGGTGACGCGGGGACGAGCGTGTCCGAATTCGAGGCGGCGGCGAAGCGTTTCGAGGAAGTGGGGGATTTTCGCAATGCTTGCGTGCAGCGAATCAACGTGGGTTCGTGCACCAACGAGCTGGGTGATTGGGCGAGGAGCGAATCTGCATTGCGTGACGCGCTTGCGAGGGCCGAACGAATGGGGCTCGTGCCGCTCGTCGCGCAAGCAAAGTTGAACCTTGGATTGGCATTGGCGCGTCGCGGTCAATTGAATGAAGCGCTGACGGTCGAGCGAGATGCGCTGGCGATGTATGCGCGCCAGGGGCTACGCCGTCTCGAAGGTGGCGCTCGGCTTTACTTGGGGATCATACGGCTTGCTTCGGGCAACGTCGAGGCTGCCGAGCGTGAGGTGACGGCGGCGATTGAATTGCTTGCGAATCATCCGCCCGTGCGAGCCCATGCGTATGCGGTGCTCGGGCAGATTGCGCTCGTGCGAGGGGATACGCGCGGCGCGCTGGAGCCTGCGGAAGAAGCGGTGCGGATTCTCGATGCGCTGGGGGGTATCGAGGAAGGCGAATCGACGGTGCGACTCGTGCGAGCGGAGGCGCTGGCATCGCTTGGGCCGCAGCGTGAGGCGGAGGCGCGCAATGCGATAACGGTCGCGTATCGCAGGCTCATGGAGAGGGCCGAGAAGATACGGGATGCGTCGTGGCGAAAGTGGTTTTTGGAGGTGGTTCCAGAAAACGTGCGGACGCTCGAATTGGCCAAAGCGTGGGGATGTGGTTCTGGCTGAGAGCCTCGATCGCAGGGATGAATTTTTTTGGCGCTCGCGGGACCCCAAACTCGCCCGCTTCGCGGGCTCGAACAGTGGGGCCCCCCGCAAGCACCAAAAAATTCATCCCCACGATCTCAATGCAACATTTGGCTTGCAGCATCCCCGTTTGTCGCGCTAACGATGCGTCGGAGGAACTGAAGATGAAAATCAAGGCTGCCGTTGCACATCGACCAAGCGCCCCGCTGAGCATCGAAACCGTCGATCTCGATGGACCCCGCGAAGGTGAAGTCCTGGTCGAAATCAAGGCGACCGGGATTTGTCACACGGATGACTACACGCTGTCCGGCAAAGATTCCGAAGGACTGTTTCCGTGCATTCTGGGCCATGAAGGCGCAGGTGTCGTGGTCGACGTGGGACCAGGGGTGAAGAGCGTGGTCAAAGGCGACCACGTGATTCCACTCTATACGCCGGAATGCCGCCAATGTAAATTTTGTTTGTCGAAAAAGACCAATTTGTGTCAAGCCATTCGAGCGACGCAGGGCAAAGGCGTCATGCCCGACGGGACGAGCCGCTTTTCCATTGGAAACACGATGGTACACCATTACATGGGTACGTCGACGTTTGCCAATTATACGGTGCTGCCGGAAATTGCCGTGGCAAAAATTCGCAAAGACGCACCTTTCGACAAAGTGTGCTACATCGGCTGCGGCGTCACGACGGGCATTGGAGCGGTCATCTATACGGCAAACGTGCGTCCTGGTGACAACGTCGTGGTCTTCGGCCTTGGAGGCATTGGTCTGAACGTCATTCAGGGCGCGAAAATGGTGGGCGCCAATATGATCATCGGCGTGGACATCAACCCCGCGCGCAAGGCGATTGGCGAAAAGTTTGGCATGACGCACTTCGTCAATCCGAAAGAAGTCGGCGCAGACCTCGTCTCGTACCTCGTGAGCCTCACGGATGGCGGTGCGGATTTTTCATTTGAATGCGTGGGTGATGTGAAAGTCATGCGCCAGGCGCTCGAGTGTTGCCACAAAGGTTGGGGGACGAGCGTCATCATCGGCGTTGCGGCGGCGGGGCAAGAAATCGCCACGCGCCCGTTCCAGCTCGTCACGGGGCGCGTTTGGAAAGGCAGCGCATTCGGCGGGGCTCGAGGTCGCACGGACGTTCCGAAAATCGTCGATTGGTACATGGAGAAAAAGATCAACATCGATGACCTCGTGACGCACGTCCTGCCTTTCGAGCGCATCAACGAGACGTTCGACCTCATGCATTCCGGCACGTCGATCCGCTCGGTCGTCACATTTTGACGCTGCGTCTGCGATGGGGTAGACACATGCCCATGAAAGCCGCATGGCTTGTTTTGGTCCTCGCCCTGGGGCTTTCCGGCTGCTCCAAGCCCGAACCGCCATCTCGTGCGCAGCGAGTCGCGATGATTCAGAAAGATGCGACCTCGGTCGAGCTGGTGCCGGCCGAGGGGCTGCCGCCGTATTGTCACGTGTTCGTCGTAACGGCGACCGGTTACGTGCAACTACATACGGCGACCGAGGATCAGCTTTCTCTGGAATGTCCGGCGGGTGTGCCCATTACGAGTCGCGCGCTGAAGATGCCAAAAGGTCACGGGAACGTCAAAGTGTACGTGGTCTTTTCGGACAGGCAGATCGAAAGTGGACCTCTTTCGATGCAAATCCAAGAATTCGTGTCGCAAAAAAAGCCGGTGACTGCAGTCGACCTCCGAGCCCCCGGAAACGTCGTCGTCGAGACGCTCGAATTCGCGACGCCAAAGTAGCGTGCCGTCTGCATTGATTGTGCTTGTGGAGCGCTCGATTTCTCGGCACTCGCGGTGCCCCCCAAACTCGCCCGCTTCGCGGGCTCGAACAGTGGGACCCCCCACGAGCGCAAACTTAACCCGTTTGCACCCCCGCGCGGGGTTGAAACCCCGCGCTACACATTCAAAAGTCCCTCACTACCGTTCGGGACTGGCCTTGTGGAATTTCGGATCGTCATCGAGAATCCTCGACGATTTCGCATAGATTGCAGGCCTCGCCATGCAGCCATGACGTTAGTCCGAGCGCGGTAGCGCGAGGACTTCTTGTCGTGTAGCGCGGGGTTTCAACCCCGCGCGGGGCTGGGCGAGGATACGCGTTCCGAGTTTTGAGACAGCCTCTAAAACCCGCCCCGAGGCTTTTTCAACCCATACTGGACCAACGTCTTTTCAAGCGCCGGGTCGTCCTTGCCGACGGGCCGCATCCATTCGCGCACGTATTCCCGCTCCCACCATGCGTCTTTGCCGTCGCCTATGTGCGTAAAACGATACCGGTAGAGCTTTGCGCGAAGGAATCGCGGAGGTTTGTCGGGGAATGGATCGCTGGCCAAGAGCGATTTTGGCGTTGTCTCACCGCGGAGAAGTTTGTCCACGAGGTGCAAAAACCACGGTTGTCGCTCGACGGTCGATTTCGCCGCAAACCAAAGCTGCCAATCCAAACGATAATGGTAAGGCGTAATGAGGCAAGGGCGTCGTTTGGGATCGCCCGGTTTGCAAGGGAATTCGTATTCGAGCCAGCGGGCCTTGTCGCTCGGCAATGGATCGGCCGTTCCTTCGAGCACCACTTCGAATCGCTCTTTGTCGACCGAACCGAACGCGCCGTAGGTGTTGACGAGCGCGAGCGGATTGAACGAGCTGTTCATGCGCTGCCTGTCGGAAAACAAATTCTGCACAGGCTCGATGCTCAGAAAAAACACGAACGCAGCGGCCACGTACGCAGTGATCAATTGCGGCTGCGATGGCTTTGGTACGGACTTCTCGTCGTACCACGAACGCAGTTTCTTTGGCAACACCATTCGTAATGCGTCGTCGTCGAAGCATGCAATGGCCGGGACGATGGTGAGCCAATTCAAAAAGGACAGGTTTCCGCTCAGGATGAGCGTTGCTTGAAACGTCACGAACAAGACGCCCGCGATGATTCGCGCAGGGCGGGGCCCAAATGCGAAAAGCGGCGCGATGAGCTCGACGAGATGATTGAAGCCCACGCCGACGGAATGCGCGCCGGCTGGAAGCTGGTGAAAAAGGAGGCTCGCTGGACTCGGAATCGGCTGCGTTTCGTAATGGTAGACGAGGCACGTCAAGTCGCGCCAACACGGATCGCCTCGCAATTTGATGAGGCCCGCTCCGAGCATGATGCGTACGATGAGCCATCGAAAAAGGACCATCGTCATGGCCGGCGGGGCACTCGAAAATGGACGATACTCGCGGATAGGGCATAGAAAAATCGATAAGAAGCCGGTCTCCAAAAGCTGGATTTCCCACCCATAACCATAAAATATTTGTCCCACACGCGAGAGCGACAGATAAAGCAGCCACAAACTAAATTGGACAATCGCGTTGGTCACGCCGAACATGACGGCGAGCGACAGCGCGAGACCCATCGACGCAAATGTCAAAAGCACGCCGTCGGTCGCACCGAACCAATAGAGGAGCGTCGGGAGCTGCTGGAATGCACCAAGCTTCGAGCCGAAGCGGGTGACGACGAAATCGAGGAAAGCGTTCGCGGGGAGCAGGCCACTGGTCCCGATGAGCGGCCCCATTTGTTGAAATGCGACCAGGAATGCAATGAAGTACACGAATCCTAGGAGCCGCAGCAACACGAATCGGGTGAGCACGTAAGGGCGCTGCGATTCGAAAAGGCGCCGCAAAGGATTGTCACGAATTCGCGCAACGTCCTGATCCACGAGCGCACGATACCGGAAATGACCCTGAACGCGCCATCAAAATGTAAAGCGAAGCGCCGCGCCGCGGGGTGATACGTAGACCGTAGGCACCGCGCGCGCCCACGCGGGCGAATCGGGAACCTGGCGCGCGCCAATGAATGCAAGCGGCAGGCCGACCACCAAACCAAGTGCGCCTCCCACCATCAGCCCCGTGCCGAGCCCTCGTTTTTCACTGCCAGGGCAATCGTTGCATTCTGGGGCATCGTCATAGACGAAATATCCGGTGCCGAGCGAAATGAGGCCCATGCCTCCGAGCGCCGCGCCAATGCCGAACATGACGGGACTTGCCATGCGCGTCGTCGGTTCACCGAGCGATCGCTGTTCCACGACGAACGTGGTGGGCGCATGCGGATGCGACGGTGCAGGGGGCGGCGGCGGAGGAGGCGGCGTGCCGACTTGCCAGCCAGAAGGCTCGTCGGCCATCGCGGACGGGGTGGTGAGAAGAATGGCGAGCGTGAGGAAGTTGAAGAAATGGCGATGTAGCATCGTATGAAAATACCATCATCGGGTATTTTCGCAACTTAGGAGACTCATTGCCGGACTTCATCGAGGCTCGTGCGAATATCCTCGAGCGCCATGTCGATGCGATCCGCGTGCGTACGAAACGACAGGATGCACATCCGAATCAAGAACCGGCCCTTGGTCACGGTGCCGGTGAGCAAGACGCGCTGCTTTTGATTGACGAGCGACATGAGTTGCCGGTTTTTGGCATCCTCGTCCGCATTGTTCAACGTCGGAAACCGAGCGCGAAAGGCGAGCAGCGACAACACCGGCTCCGCCACGATTTCAATCCCCTGCATTTTTCGTAATTCGTTCGTCGCGTACGCTGCCAAATCTAGCTTTTCATCGAGTGCGTTTCGAAAAACACCAGCTCCATGCATCGAGAAGGGAAGCCATACACGCAAGCCACGCGCATCGCGGGAAAGCTCTGGCCCAAGCTCGCAGAAGTCCACGAATCCCTCGTCGTGTTGCATGGGCGGCATGTACGCCGCCGGAACTGCGTGCGCTCGACGCAACGATTCGCGGTCCCGCACGATCAAACAGCCCGTACCGTAGGGCAAAAACAACCCTTTGTGCGGGTCGAGCGTCACGGAATCGGCGCGCCCAATTCCTGCAAGTGCCTTGCGCCCGCGTTCGGTCATTGCAAAAAATCCCCCGTAGGCGGCATCTACGTGGAGCCACAAGCTTTCGGCTGCTGCAATGTCCGCAATTCGCTGCAAATCGTCCACGGCACCCGTATTTGTCGTTCCAGCGCTCGCAACGATCAAAAATGGGAGCAGTCCCGCAGCTCGATCTCGTCGTATTGCGTCGAGCAGCATTTCTGGTTGCATCCGATAACGATCGTCGGTTGGAATCGCTCGCACGTTTTCCGGCAATATTCCCGCGAGCAGTGCGGCCTTGAGCACCGAATGATGAGCTTCCTCGGAGGTATAAACCGTGCCGCGCAAAAAGTCCGGCGGTAGTTTTACTCGACGCGCCGTAATGGTTGCTACGAGGTTTGCGAGCGATCCACCCGTCAATAATATGCCCCCGGCAGAAGACGGCATACCGAGCATCGCGGCGAACCATTGAATGACGTTTTCTTCGAGCTGAGCAAGACCCGGAGCGGCAATCCACACGCTCACGTATCGGTTTGTCACGTCGGCGATCAGATCGGCGATGGCCGCATGGAAAATACCGCCGCCGGGAATGTAGGCCAAGTAGCCGGGAGACGCCGTATTGAGGCTCGCTGGAATGATTTGAGAAAACAACTTGCGGAAGAGTTTTTCAAAGGGTATGCCCTCTTCGGGCATGGGTCCGGCAAGGCTTCGAGCGAGCTTTCGGCCGCCTTTCGTCGCATGCATGGGTTGATCGGGAAGCGTGCCGATGTGCTCGATGATGTGTTCGGTTGCGCGCTGCAGCATCGATCGCATGATCGCCGGCGACAATTCGAGCGGGTGAGGGGACGGCGGCAGTGGACGGGGCTTGTTTCGACCCACGGTTTTGTCCTTTCACGACGTGTGGCTTGGGTGGCACTTTAGGAGCAAGTCGATCGAATGGCACGGCGTAACTTCGTGCTTGGCCGGCTTCGAAAATGTTTGCAGCAGCCCACCTGTATTCGATATTCTGGCCTCATGACACCGAAGTTTTTCTTGCCATGGGCATCTTTTCTGGTCATTGCAAGCGTCGCCGCTGGTTGTGGCGGCGGTACGAGTGGCACGAACACCGCAGGGAGCGGGGCGGGATCCACTTCCAGTTCCGGCGGCGCTGGTGGCGCCGGTGGGGACGGGGGAGGCATCCTTCCGGGCGGGTGCAATCCAGCCTGCGTCGAGCCTCAAGTATGCAGCGCGTCGGGCGCGTGCATTGATCCCGGGACATGTGCAGCCGATGCAGATTGCGCGGCCGGCACCGTTTGCGACACCGCGACGGGAAAATGCATTCCCGGCGGCGCATGCGGTTCGCAAGAAGCGAAGGTGGATCCCGTGCCGCCGAACATGTTGCTCGTGGTCGACCGATCATGCTCGATGACGGGCAAGGTCGGCGATTCGACCAAGTGGAACATTGCCGTTGCCGCCATCAATAAAATGACGACCGACTTCACTGGTCAAATTCGGTTTGGTCTGACCCTATTTCCGGACCGCGTCACGCCAAATTGCCAGCAAGACAAAATTCCCATTCCCGTCGGGCCGGGCAATGAAATGGCCGTGCAAACGTTGATGACCAATGCGCTCAAAGCGGCCGACACCAATTTCCCCGATGGCCCGTGCGTGACGAATATTCAGACGGGTATGCAGCAAGCTACGACGGAGCCCGCATTCCTCGATACCGAACGCGACAGCTACGCCGTGCTGATCACCGACGGCAAGGAAACGTGCGGGTCGGATGCGACGACGGAACAAATCATCAAAGACTTGCACGACATGGCCGGTGTGCCGACGTTCGTCATTGGTTTTGGTGCGGGCATCGATCCTGCGCAAATGGACAAGTTCGCGGTTGCCGGTGGCGTACCGAGCAGCGGGGCGACCAAGTATTTCGATGCAGGCGACCAAGCGAGCCTCGATACGGCGCTCGCCACGATTGCGAAAAGCACCCTTTCGTGCACGTATTCGCTGGATTCCGTTCCGCCGAATCCGAACGACATCTACGTATTTTTCGACAACGTCACGAAAGTGCCGCGCGACCTGATGGACGGCTGGGAATACGACATCGCGAAAAACCAGATCGTGTTCTACGGCCCCGCGTGTGATAGCCTCAAGAATGGCATCGTCAAAGACCTGGACATCGTGTTCGGCTGCGACACGCCCACGCCCGATTGACCCTTCCAACGACCGACCTCATGCAAAAACATCCCTCCGCGCGCCGAAAAGACGCGAATGAAATCGTGTACGGTTTGCGTGCCGGCCTTGCGGTATTCGAAAGGCACCCGGAAAAAATCGTGCGCGTCGCTTTTCACCGCGAAACGCGCCGGCTCATCGGGGCGCTCGAACGCTGGGCCGTGGCGCATCGAATTCCGTGCGCCGAAGCGACCGACGATGATCTCGGGCGTTTTTCCGGGGCGAAAAATCATGAAGGCCTGTGCCTCGAAGTGACACCGCGTTCGTGGATGGGGACGCAAGAGCTTGCCGATATGCTCGTGCGGACGAAGGGAGCAGCGATAGCGCTGGAACGAATTCGCAACCCGTACAACATCGGGGCCATTTTGCGGACCGCTGCGTTTTTTGGAATGGATGCGGCGCTTTTGGGGGCCCCAGCGCCTCATCCAGGATTGCCCGCCGATGCGGTGCGCGTTGCCGAAGGGGGCGCCGAACAGCTCGAGTTTGCCCGCACGACGGACCTGCCCGATACGCTCGGACGCCTGCGTGCACGAGGGATCACGGTGGTTGGAGCGGAGAGCGAAGCGACGGTCAATGCGATTGGTTTTGCGTATGCTCGTCCCATCGTCGTCGTATTGGGTCACGAGCGGGAGGGTTTGTCCGAACGAGCAAAGGCGCAATGCGACACGCTGGTGGCCATACCAGGCTCGAGCTCCGTCCGGTCGCTCAACGTATCGGTCGCCGCGAGCGTGCTGCTTGCCGAAGTGGTTCGAGATCGGCTTCGGGAGGCGATGAAGGGCAAGCCGGGGGCGAAGAAGTAATCGTCGCTGCATTTTTGGAAGGTGCCAACCACTTTTGTGAGTGTGGCGCAGTACTCAAATTGCCCGCCGTGCATCTTTAACCCCACCTCGTTTCGCGCTAATCTCCGGCGTCATGAGCCGTAGATTCGTGCTCCCCCTCCTCCCCGAACCCGCCGCCCCCTCGGTCGACCTCGTCCGCAAGCGCCTCGGCGGCCGAGCGTCCACGGAAGCTGGCACGGGCGATGTTGTAACGTTTGCCACCGATGGAGGCATCCATCAGACGGGCGTCGTCGTCTTTGTTCGTGGCGACGAGCTCGACGTATATGTGAGCGCCAACATCGTTCGCCGCATTCGTCGATCTGCCGCCAAATCGACGGATGCCGAGGCCGCTCCGTCGTTTGGTCGCATTGCGGAGAGCGCCCGCGTGTTTGCGCGTCTTACCGAGGGGCAGCGCGTATGCTTTGCTAGCGAAGGCCGCGATCAAGAAGGCATTCTCGTTGAAAAATGCCGATTCGGAGCGCTCGTCGAAAGGCCCGATGGAAAAATCATCGGCCTTGGCTTTCAACGAGTGCGACCTGCATTCGACGCTGCTGAACTTCCATCGTGACGTCGAGAGAAAAACATGGCCATCGAGCTCGAAGGTTTTACGCGATCGACCTTTACACATGACGGCGAAACGCGAGACGTGTATCGTCGTGGAAATGGTCCTGGCGTCGTCATTGCCTCGGAAATTCCTGGCATTACCCCGCAGGTGATGCGGTTTGCCGAGCGCGTCGCGGCTGAAGGTTTCACCGTTTTTCTTCCCCAACTTTTCGGCACTCCCGGCGCTCCGGTGTATATGCCAAAGGCTTTGGGCGTGATGGCTCGCGCCTGCATTTCGCGCGAATTTGCGGTCCTCGAAGCCAATCAATCCAGCCCCATTACGGATTGGCTGCGAGCTTTGTGCCGCCATGTTCACGAATCCGTCGGAGGCAAAGGCGTCGGTGCCATTGGCATGTGCATTACGGGCAACTTTGCCCTCACCCTCATGGTGGATCCTCGCGTCGTCGCCCCGATCCTGTGTCAACCGTCGCTTCCCATTCCCATTGGCAGTGCGCGTCGCGCGGGAATGCACATTTCCGATGCCGATCTCGAGACCGTCAAGCAGCGCTGCGCGGGTGGAGCTAAACTTTTGGCGCTCCGGTTCACGCACGATCCTCTTTGTCCCGGTGAACGCTTCGAGACCATGCGCCGGGAGCTCGGTGATGCGTTCGAGGGCATCGAAATCGATTCTTCGCCCGGAAATCCGTGGCGTATCAAGCGAGCGGCCCATTCCGTCGTCACCAACGATCTCGTCGACGAAACCGGGCATCCCACGCGAAAGGCCCTCGATCGGGTCCTCGCTTTTCTCCGCGAAAGACTTCGCGATGAGCAAGAATCTCGTGTCGGAACGCCAGACGCTCCTTGACAACGCACGCGGCACCATCGTTACCGATGGTCCGTTCGTCATCGTTTGCCATTGTCCAGGCGGTGTTTTCGAGCCATTTGTTTATTTGGTTTCCGGGATGGCGATCGTTCTTTCCATGATCATCGGCGCCATCGTCATCACGCGTGCGGCCCCGCGGCCCATTATTTTCGTTGCCGTCATATGGATCATCGGGGTCATCGTGGCCAATTGGATTTTGTACCGACAGCGCCGCAAACATGGCACCATGCGCATCGATACCGATCGAGCCGAGATTACGCAGCACGGGAGCGGTTTTTCTCGTATGTATCCGTTTGCGCAAATCACACGAATCTCCACACCCGTCGTGGAGGGTATCGAAGCGCGCGAAGACGAGCGTGGATTCGAGCACCATTGGCTGCTCGTCGAATTGTCCGGTGGACACGAGTTGCGCCTTGGACAAGGCCCGATGCACGAGCTCCGCCCCACGCTCGCATTTTTACGCAAGGCGAATGTACCGGGAATGGGATAATGCCATTTAGCGCGCTGCGCGCACGATTTCCCCGCGGCCGAGAATTCGTTCTCCCGGAGGCGCCGCGACGAGATCCACCCAATCACATTCGGCAATCATTGCATTGGCTTCGGCAGTGTCCAAAATCCACCGCACCGATATCGTGAGAATTTTGCTCACGTCGTGATGCAAATAATATCGCCCACCGGGCTCCACCAAAATAGCTGCATCTGTCATTTCATCCATCCCGAGGTCTTCGTCGATGTCGTCGCCATAACGCGTCACGATTCTGTGAATTCCGGGCTCGGCAAACCAACAAAACCACGAAGGCCCCTTGGTCATCCCCACGAGCTGCCGATTGTCCCGTACGACCGCCGGGACGAGCAGCGCAACGTTATGCGGACGAACGACGCAAATTTGTCCGACGTTCGCAGGCAATGCGTCGAACGTCGTCGCTGGCGCCGTATCACGCGGCGCAAGCTCGTAACGCGTGCAAGCGCTCGCGAAGAGCGCCGCCACGATCATCGTCATCATTGCGGACCAAGCAAAACGGCTCCCCATGACGACATCCAGGATGCCATGAGCACGCCGAGCTTGCTGCTCGAATCTCGCGCCTGCTCACGTATTCGCGCGTAGCCGCTCGATCCACGCGTCTAGGTCCTCCGGAAGCGGGCTTTCCCAGCTTACGGCCACTCCTGTGCGAGGGTGCGCAAAGCCGAGTTTCGTCGCATGAAGCGCAAGCCTCGGCGGATCCATCGCCGACACGCTTCCGTATTTGCGATCTCCCAGCACAGGGTGCCCTTCGTGCTGCCCGTGCAAACGGATCTGATGCGTGCGGCCCGTTTCCAAGCGCACGCGCACGAGCGTCGCTCCTTGGACGAACCGCTCGACCACGTCGAAGTGGCTCACCGCGCGTTTTCCCGCAACCGGATGATCCACCGTGCGTTTGTCCCACGAAACCTGCTCTCGCAACACCGCTAAGTATTGCCGCTCGAAATCGTGCACGCGAATGCGCTCAGACAAGACGCGATTGGCCGCCTCCGTCCGAGCGAACACCACGAGACCGCTCGTTTCCAGGTCGAGGCGATGCACCAAAAAGAGAGTTTGTCCAAGCGTTCGTCGCAACAGATCGAACAGGTTCCCTCGATCGCTCTCCGGCGTCGGTGCCGTGAGCAGCCCGGCGGGTTTGTCCACGACCACGAAGTCTTCCTCGTCGTGCACGATGCGATACGCGGGCAGCGCTGCATCGTCCCGCGCTCGTGCCGCCGTGCCGACCTCTTTCGTCGCCCGTTCGAGCGCTCCGCCGAGGTGCGCGATGATGGTTTGTCCGGGCCGAATTGCTTTGCCCGCGATCTTGACGCGAGCGCCATCGAGAAACACGCCGCCCAGATCGATGAGCACACGCGCTTTGCGCCGACTGAGCCCGGCGACGTTGGCTGCGAGCACTTGATCGAGGCGCAGGCCTGCGTCTTCCGGACGCGCCACGAAACGCACGCGCTGATGCGACAATTCCGCCATGGAAAAACTCTTCTAGCGCTCGTTCAGTCTGAATCCAGGCCAAGATTTGCAGGCTCGCTTCGCGCGCGTGGGACGCGCTCGCGAGCGTGGGGCCCGCCCCCCCCCCCTGTTTTTCTCCGCCCCCCCCCCGGGCGGGCCGGGCGCCCCCCCCCCCCCCGTTGGCCCTTGTTCCAAACTGAACGGCGCTCTAGCGCTCGTCCGGAAAATGGCTCAGCCCCACGATGTTCCCGTCCGGATCGCGCACGTACAGCGTGTACGCGCTCTCGCGAAACACCGCCACGCCTGCTCGCTCGAGCCGCTCGCGCCATTTCTCACGTTCGTCCGGACGTATGCCCAGCGCGACGCAGTGAAATCCGGGCGCCAACTCATTGCGCTTCGGCCCTTCGACCTCGGCCCGTTCAATCGCCAAGAAAGCGCCCGCGGCAAGCTCGCACCAAATCGATCGTGGACGCGCTTCAGCATCGTCCCAACGGCGAATCACGCGCAGCCCCAGCACGCCGACGTAAAATTGCTCGGCGCGTTCGAGGTTGGCGACGACCACGGCCACGTGATGCACGGAAAGTGCTGACGGAAAATCGGAGGACGTCATGCGCGACGGGCGTAAAGTAGCGGCCAAAAGCGGCGTGCGTCGAGCGCTCGTGACCGTGCGTTTGGTTGCGGCTATGTGTCGCGCTCGTGCTTGGCGACGATACTTGACGTGTGCAGCGTAAACCGGCAAAAATCGCCGCCATGCGTGAAGAAAACATGGCGGTTCTGAAGTCGCTCGTGAGTGTCGCTTGGGCCGACGGCACCTTTGCCGATGCCGAAAAAGAGATGGTCGACGCGCTCATCGCCGCGTTCGAAGCATCCGACGAAGAGGCGAAGGAGATTCGAGACTACGCGGGTCAGAAGCGATCGCTCGACGACATGCCCATCTTCGATCTCAATGCCGATGATCGCCGCGTGCTTTTGCAACACGCCGTGCTCCTCACGTACGTCGATGGCGAGCAGCACGAAGCCGAAAAAGATTTCATCGGCAAAATGTGCAAGACGCTGGAGATTCCCGATCAGGAAGCCCAAGGTCTCATTGGCCTCGCGGAAGAGCGCGCCAAGCGGTTCTTGAACTTGCTTTGATCTCAAACGACGCCACGCACCGCGCGAGCGGCTCTTCCTGAGCCGCCTGTGGGTCGCTACGATCGGAGCTCGGAGGCGATATGCAAGATCGACACAAGGAAGGGCCGCCGGAGTCACGACGTGACGATCGTCAAGGTGGACGAGGTGGCAAAGATGGTCCGCCGGGCACCGATTTCTTGGACCTCGAAATATCGCAGGTCCTCTACGGCGAAGCTGCTGGTGTCGCCCGTGATGCGTTTCGCGAGCTCGTCAAGGACGCCGTCAAGGCTCGGTTGAAGGAGCGCTTTGGTGCGAGGATCGAAGCGCTCGCCAAGATCGCCGCCGACGAGCTCGTCGACGACGTCGAGACGAACCTCGCCATCGAAGCTCTCATCAGCGCCCGCAAGGAAGCTCGCCGTGGGCGCGAAGAAGCCATCCGGCGCGTGTTTGCCCAAGACGACAAAGAAAAACCCTGACGCCGCCCTTGGGCAAACACGTTTGACGTCAAACGTTACAGGTCAAACCGCGAGCGCTAGCGGTTCGTCGTCGTTCCATTCGTCGAACCGAATCGGCGGGGGAGGCGGGTGAGCTTCGAGCGTTTCTTCGAAGAACGACGAACGCGCATCCATGCAGCTTTGCACGAAATCCAGCGGTGCGAGCAGCGCGTGCAAATGCGCCGTGGATTCGGGGTCGCCATCGCAAAGCTCGGCGATCACGCACGTCACGTACGCGTGAATGGCCAATACCGACGCATCGAGGCTGCGTTTGATGGCCCGAGATGACCATGCTCCACCCTCGGCATTTCCGAGCGCCCGTCCGTACGCTGCATGCGCCTCGCGAATGGCCTCGACAAACGGTCCTCCGCCGATCGCTCGCAGTGTTGCCTCGAAACCACCCAGGTCGATACGACCGAGCCGCGCTTCGGATTCCGCCCATTCGAGCAGCGGTGGAGGCCGCACCAGCTCGAATCCGTTTGGAAAAATGCCCACGAGCGCTTCCACGGCGCTCCGAGCTGCGCTGCAATGCGCGGGCAATGCCGCAAGGGCTTCGAGGAAATCGTGCAGTGCGACCCAATTTGCATCGAGGTTACGTCCTGCAAGCGCGATGGGCGACCGCTGGTCGTGGAAATAAGGCGCGTGTCCTCGTGTGGCCGCCGTGAGGCTATCCAGGCGCGAAGCGAGCAATCGTTTTGCGCGCAAAACCGGTTCTGACAAACGCGGGAGGAGATCCGTCGCCGCCAAAAGCGCGCGACCCAGCGCGATTGCACCCGAAAGATTCACGCGAGGGATCCGGCGAACGTAGGCCTGAAACATGATGCTTCCCGAACTCTCTGCGAGCCAAAAGACGTAAACACGGCCAGGCGCGCTCGCGAAACGCCCACCATGCTTACGTCCATCGTTTCGAGCGGGAGCTCAGTTGCGTGGTTTCGTAAAAAAAGTTTGTTGGTGAAGTCGACTACGCTCGTTGCCCGGCGTCGTCGCGTTCGAAGTCGAGCATGTAAAACCGATTGCATCCAAAGTGGCCGGTGCATCCGAGCTGTTTGTCGATGCGGCGAAAGCCCAAATGTTCGTAAAGACGCTGCGCGGCGTCCATGCCGGTGAGTGTTTCCAGGTACACGCGGACAAACCCAAGGTTTTTTGCGACACCCAGGACATGGCGCAAGAGCGCGCTTCCGGCGCCTATCCCTCGAGCCTCCGGCAAAAAGTACATCTTGCGTAGCTCGGCGGTTCCTTCATCGGCGCCTTGAAGCGGAGCGATTCCTGCGCCGCCCACGATGCGACCATTCACTTCGACGACGAAATAGGCACTACGAGGAGTTCCGTAAGCCGCGCTCATGCCATTCACTTCCGGGTCGTGAATGGCAAAACCGGGGCCGTCCGCGCCAAATTCGGGCATCACCGTGCGAATGATGGAGGCAATGGCTGCGTCGTCGTCTGGACGAATGGGACGAAACGCAAATGCGGGAGAATTCATACCGGAGCGCCGAGATCACGCACGAAACCGCGCACGATGGCCAAGGCAACGTGCTTGCGATAATCGCCGGTCGAGCGAACATCGTCGATGGGCGAAATATCCGAAAGCACGGCCCTATCGAGCTCGCTGGCCGAGATTTCCGATAGTGGTTTGGAAAGCACGAGCGCCCGCGTATTGGGCAAGGTTGCCGTCACCGGCGCGACCGATGCCATTCCGAGGCCAAATCGCACGACGCGTTCGTCCGATCGAACCGCAATGGCTGCAAGCGCCATTTTGGATATCGCTTGCGCTCGACGCGTGCCCACTTTGCGCCACAACCACGGCGTTCCTTCGCCGGGAAGCGCCATTTCCACGGCGACGATCACTTCGTCGGGCGCTCGAGTGCCCTGCTTGTACCCCGTCTGCAATTGCGAAAATGGAATCTTCCGTTCGCCTCGCACACTGCGCACGACGATCGTTGCATCATAAGCTGCGAGCGCTGCAACTCCATCGGCTGCCGGCGATGCCGTCGCGAGATTGCCGCCCAGCGTTCCGCGCGCTTGAATTTGGATTGCACCAAGTTCGCTGGCCATGCGTTCGAGCATCGGGGCGCGCGTCAAGATATCGGGATGCCGGCGCATTTCGAGGTACGTCGTGGCCGCGCCAACGCGGAGCAAACCGCGTGAAAATGAAATGCCCCGCAATTCGTCGAGACGCGAAATGTCCACGACGAGCGGTAGAGTTTGTCCTTTATCGAACGGACGTCGCATTTCCTGTTCGACGACCCAATCCGTGCCTCCTGCCAGCAGCACCGTCGATTCGCCGCGTGCATGACGTTCGGCGACGACCGAGCAAAGCATGTCGAGCGATTCCGCTCGCTTCATGTCGTAAAGGGAGAGATCCGCGACAGTCACGCCGCACCTCCGCTCTCGCGACGTTGTTTGGCTGCTTCGAGCACGCTTTCTACGATGCGTTGATATCCCGTGCAGCGGCAAAGATTGCCCGCAATGGCTTCGCGTATTTCGGCATCCGTCGGATCGGGACGCCGTCCGAGCAGCGCTTCGGCGCTCACGAGAATGCCCGGCGTGCAAATGCCGCATTGAGCGCCGCCGTGATCGATGAAGCATTGCGCAAGCGGGCCTTTTCGTACCGTATCGGGCAACCCCTCGACGGTCGTCACCGTGCGCCCTTCGCATTGCCCAATCGAAACCAGGCACGCATTCACGGGCACTCCATCGAGCAATACCGTGCACGAGCCGCATTCGCCTTCGCCGCAGCCTTCCTTCGTGCCCGTGAGGCCCAGTGGACCACGCAATGCATCGAGCAGCCGGACGAGCGGCGGAAGGTCGACCTCGCGCGATTGCCCATTGACGTTCAAGCTGATCTTCAAGGGCTATTCCTCCACCTTGCGCTGAATGAATTCAATTTTGTATCCATCCGGATCTTCGACGAACGCAATCACCGTCGTGCCGTGTTTCATCGGCCCCGCTTCGCGCGTCACCTTGCCCCCGCGCGCTTTGACGTCGGCACAAGCCTTGTACGCATCGGGCACGGCAATGGCGATGTGGCCGAAACCATTGCCGAGGTCGTACGACTTCGTGTCCCAATTGTGTGTCAATTCCAAAACGGCGGTCGAATCTTCGTCACCGTAACCGAGGAATGCGAGCGTGAATCGTCCTTCGGGATAGTCGCGTTTGCGCAAAAGGCGCATGCCGAGGACTTCGGTGTAAAAAGCGAGCGACCTGTCGAGATCGCCGACGCGGAGCATGGTGTGCAGAATGCGCATGATATCGTTCTCCTCGAAATTCGTCCGCTAAACTCGAGCCTGTCGTGCGACGTGCAGCGCCAAGAGTTGCTCGGGGAGCAATGGCAAATCATGTGCGGCAATGCCCGTTGCATGTTCGATGGCTGCCGCAATGGCTGGTGCGCCTCCGTCCATTGGCAATTCGCCAACGCCCTTTGCGCCACCTCCAGGGCCGTACGCATACGGCGCTTCGACGATATCGACGTGGAAGGGAGGCGCATCGAGCGCCGTGGGGATGATGTAATTCGTCATTCGGGGATTGAGGATCTTGCCGTCTTTCCAAACGACGTTTTCCCAAAGCGCCCAGCCGATGGCTTGCAAGCTTCCGCCTTCGATTTGGCCTTTGCACATGATGGGATGAATGGCTTTGCCCACGTCGGTGGCGCTCCAGAATCCGAGCACCGTGACCTCGAAGGTATCGAGATCCACTTCGACTTCGGCGACGTCGCACGCATATCCGTAGACGGGGTATGCGTCGCCTTTGTAGGTTTTATCGTCCCACTTCACCCAATCCGGATGATGGTATTGAACGAGCGCCGTGACGGTTTCTTCTCGCGCGAGGAGCCTATCGGCGGCTTCGGCGAAACCGCCGCCACCCTTTTCTTGTTCGGCGTGAACACGAGCAGCAACTTCTTTCGCAGCGCGCTCGACGATGGAGCCCACGACCATGACCGTGCGTGATGCAACGGTGGGTCCGGAATCCGGCACGTGCGTCGTCGAAGGAACGGTGAAATCGACGGCATCCAATTCAACGCCGGCGGCATCTGCCACCATTTGACGAAATACCGTCTCCGTGCCTTGGCCGATATCCGTGGAGGCCGTGCGAATGTTGAGCCTTCCGCCCGGGAGCAAATCGACCGCTACGCGGCCTTTCAACATGTTTTCACCGGCTCCCGTGAAACCCGCGCCGTGCATGAAAATGCTCGCGCCGATGCCTCGTGCCGTGCGTCCGCGAATGGTGGGTCCTGCCAAACGTTTTTTCTGATATTCGCTCGAGGCAAGAGCTTTTTCGACGCATTCCGCAATACCCACGGACCCGCGGAGCACTTGGCCCGTCGCCGTGGTATCGCCTTCGTGCAGCATGTTTTGCCGCTTCAGCTCGACCGGGTCTTTTCCCGTTTTCTGAGCGACCTGGTCCAAGTGCCGTTCGATGGCCCATATCGTTTGCGGCGCACCGAATCCTCGAAACGCTCCATTGGGCGGCGTATTCGTCGCGACCGCGAATGCATCGATACGCACGTCTTGCCAGCGATACGCGCCGGACGCATGCAGCGCTCCGCGGGACAAAACCACGGGCGAAAGCGTCATGTAGGCGCCGCCGTCCATGAGAATCCGCATCTTTAGCGCTCGCAGGGTGCCGTCCGCATCCGAGCCCGACGTGATTTCGCATATTGCCGGATGCCTCTTCGTCGTCGCTTCGATGTCTTCTTTGCGGTCGTAAATCATCCGCACATGCTGGCCGCTGTGTTTCGCCAAGATTGCCGCATGGAGCGCAATGACCGACGGATATTCTTCTTTGCCGCCAAACCCGCCGCCTGTCACCGATTGGGTCACGTGCACGCGATCCCCGGGCAAACCAAATGCATGCACCAATGCTTTGTGCACATAATAAGGGCATTGGATGGAACCAATGACGTGTACGCCCGCGTCGTCCCAATGCGCGATCACGCCCTGCGGTTCAATGTAAAGCTGCTCTTGATGGTGCGTCGCATACTTGCCGTGCACGACCACCGCGCATGCTGCAATCGCTGCGTCGATCGCCCGAAGGCTCGCGTCTTCCTCCGGCACATCGGCGCTGCCCTTCGTAATGGCGATACGCTTCTGCACGTTGTCGTCGCCCCAGATGACGTCGCGCTTGGCGAGCGACACTTCCGGATCGAGAACGGGCGCGAGCGGCTCGATGTCGAGCTTCACGGCGAGCATGGCGCGCGCGAGCTTCTGTTTGTCCGCGCATGCCAAAAGCACGATCGGCTCGTACGCGTGAGCGATGCGATCGCTCGCAAGAATGGGCTGCTCGGCCGAAATGCACTGCACTTCGTTCACCGCGAGATCGCTTGCTCGCACGACGGTCACGTCGCTCCAGTCGAATGCTGGATCGAGCGTCACGCTGCGCAGATTGCCGCGCGCGTAAGGGCTTCGCACGGTTGCGCCAAAGAGCTCGCCCGGCGCAGGACGAATGTCGTCCACGTACGCTGCTCGTCCGGTCACTTTGGCCAAGCCGTCCACGCGCGGGACGTTGGTTCCGACAAACGGCGAATGAATCGTGGAGGGAGAAGATGTCGCGATGGTCATCGGCAAACCCAATTTTTGCGAGCATACGCCCGCATAGAACGCCGTTGTTCAATTTCTTCGCATACCGCCGGCCAGGTCGAGCAAGACGCGGGGATGATAAACGTCACGCAAGGCTGCATGGGACGAGGTCTTCAGCGCATCGAGGACGCGGGTCTTCCAAGCTGCGGGAATCGCTTCCTCGCCGAGGCGTGCGCCCACGAGCGCGCCCGTGATGGCCCCGTTCGTGTCGGCATCACCGCCGCGATTGACGGCATCCACGAGGGCCGCCTCGAACGTGGGTGCGTGCAGTAGTTCCCAAAACGCGAGCCGAAAGGCGACTCGGACAAACCCTTGCGATCGATGGATGTGCATGTCGGCCTGGTAGAGTCCGGGATCATCGTGCTTTGCAAGCTCGAGATCGCCGAGCAGCGCCTCGCGCGCTCGTTCGACGTCCGGACCATCGCGCGGCACGAGGTCGATGAGCGCGGTCGCTGCGTCATCGACTTCTTCCACGGCAGCAGCGTGCATCTGCATGGGATCCGTGCGACCTGCGCCAGCTTCGGCGATCGCAGAGCAAAACGCAGCACACGCGATCCGGCATCGCGGATCGAAGTGCGTGATGGCGCTGTCTGCAAGCGCGGCCAATCGTCGCGCGACGGGATCGTCGACAAACGCCACCGCAATGGGCGCAATGCGCATGAGCGAGCCGTTGCCGGCGGACTTGCGATCGGAATGGATCCATGCGCGGCGTGATGCTTCGCCGATCGAAACACCCCGAGCAATCATCGACAAGCTCGCGTGCGTGAGGTTTCCGATGTCGAACGCGTGCTCCACCCATGCGACGTAACGCTGCGCGACGTCTGTCGGGTGAAACCGGCCGTGCTCCTTCAAACTGGCCGCCAAACACGCGGCCATTTGCGTGTCGTCGGTGACTTGACCCGGTTCCACGGAGAACGGTCCACCACCGGTGATGTCGACATGAGGACCCGTTGCGAGCGTCGGAAATGGCGGCGCTTCGCAGGCCGTGAACTCGAGCGTCGTGCCGAACGCGTCGCCCACCGCGAGCCCTAAGAGCGTTCCGCGTGCCCACGAAGACCTCCACGCGGCCGAATCCGTTGCTCCACCAATGATTTCGCTCATGGCGCCTCCCGTCGTTGCGAGGCTAGTCTATCCGTTCAGGAACGTCGGCGGGCCATGGAGATATCGAACCGCTTCCGCGGGTGTGTCGATGTCCACGAGGACTTCGGGATCCGATACGTCCACGCCGACAACTGCATCGCCGAGCGTGCGCAGGTAGTCGCGTAGTGGGGGCGGATTCGGTTCGCGATATCGACCAAGCGCCACGCCTTGCATCGCGACGGGATGCCCGAAGCGTTCTCCGTACCGCGGCTTTGCGGCAAGCGGTGGCGTACCCGAAGCACCGAGCGCCGAGAGCAATTTTTCAGCAACGTCGCGACGTGCGGGGAGCGTATCTACAGGACAAACGAGCACGCGGTCGCCCGTGTCGATTCGAGGCGCTGCGGTTGCAATCGAGCCTGCCGGACCCAGGTCCTCCGCTGCATCCGATACGACCAGATCGAGGCCCGGACAAACGAACGGAATGAGCGCTTGGACAATCTGTTTTCGAGCCACGACGATGGCGCGATTCGACTCTGCCGCAAGGCGAGCTTCCGCATGCGCGATCGCTAGCGGCCGGGGCTTGGTTCCTTTCGGACCTGGCCACAGGAGCAGCGCTTTGGGGCCGCCGAGGCGAAAGCCCTTACCCGCCGCGAGAATGATCGCCACCGTGTCTGCCATGGGAGTCGACTATGTATCTGGGGTGGGATGCGTTCGAGCGCCAGCCTCTGTGTCGAGCACGAAAGCATGGGCGTCGTCCGGTTGCGCCGCAGCTTCCCCGCTTTTCACGACGTGACGCACCAGGCCCGTCATGCTCGCGCGCCATGCCACGATTTCCGCCGCGATCGCCACGCCTATTTCGGCTGGCGTTCGAGCACCGATGTCGACCCCGAGCGGCATGCGGACGCGCCCGATGTCTTCTGCGGAAACACCTTTGGCTTCGAGCCTCGCACGCGTTTTTGTAGCTTTCGCCCGACTACCCACGCCTCCAACGAAGCAAAACCTGCCCCGATCGCCCACTCGATGGCCGCCTGATCGATCTGATGATCGTGCGTCATGACGAGCGCCGCGACCCGTCCGAGATCGCTCGGCAACGCCTGACGCACGACGGGATCGTCGTGTTCGGCGCAGAGCACTTCGATGGGGTTTGTTTCGGGTTTGTCCTGGGGAAGTCGAGCCGGGTCTGCCGCGGAATCGCGCGCGTCGCAAAGCGTCACGGAAAAACCGAGCGATGCGAGCAGAGGGGCCGTGAATACGCCCACGTGACCTGCTCCGACGATGAGCACATGGTGCGCCGGTGTCATGGGTTCGAGCAGCATATCGCCGGAACCGCCGCAACACATCCCGAGGGACGGTCCGAGCCTAAACCTATCGGTTCGCGGCAGCGGTGCAGGCGCAGCGAGAAGCTCGGCCATCGAGCGCAGCACCGCTCGTTCCACGGCGCCTCCACCCACGGTTCCGAGCGCCGTGCCGTTCTGAAAGAGCGCCAGCTTTTGACCAGGCGTGCACGGAGCCGAACCGTGCCGTGCAATCACGGTCGCGACGACCACTCGCTCACCGCGATCGAGCGCAGCAAGCGCAGCTCGCAAGACCTCGGTGGCGAGCGCAGTTCGAGGCATCACGGCGGAGGTGTCGATCACGGTGCGCAAGTGTACCGGCTTTGCCCTTCCTTGACGAGGCTACGGTTTGTCCTCGTCGGGGGGTATGGGGGGCAGAGCAGTCGGCTGGTCTTTTGGGCGCAGCCAAAAAGACTTATAGAGCCGCCTGCGAACCCTCCAACGAGATCGCTCCTCGCGCATCCCCCCACGCGAAAGAGTCAGAAAGAATCATTCATGACAGCGCGAAGAGGCCCGGATTTCAGCCTCGAAAAGGCGGTCGAGGATCCCGGTTTTTTTCCTCGGCAAACAGATGTGTCCGACCTACTCGACATGGTCGCGATGGGTTCGTCCGCAGCCGACGGCGCCAAACGGGCACTCGTACACTTCGGTCCGGACGCAGCACGTGCTGCGTTGACCAAGACGAACATCACGGACACCAAGGCACGAGCTCGCCTCGTTCAACTCGTTGGACGCATCGCTGGCGAACACGGTGGCGAGGACCTTTTGCAATCGCTCGTCGAACGCCTCGGCGACGACGACGCGATGGTTCGTCGCGCAGCGGCAAACGCACTCGGCAAGCAGCGTACGCCCCTCGTAGCGTCCGCTTTGTCGGCAGCGCTTTCAAAAGAAACGGACGCATCTGCTCGGCGCGCGATGGCTGCTGCGCTTGGCAAGACCGGCGGTGCAGACGCGGCCCGCTCGCTCGACGAGCTGGATGCGCGAGGCGACGAGTTGCTCGCCCGCACGACATCCAGGGCCGCGCTCATTGCGCAACGAACCGCAGGCCGCGAAGTGCCCTCGGCGTTCGATGCATCGAAGGCGCTGAAAGGGCCCGTGCCGGTGGTTCTTCATTGTCGCTCGGGACTCGCTCCCATCTTGCTCGGCGAGCTCGATGCCGATTTGTCGCCGCGTTTGCCACCCGACGCAAACCGTGTCGATCGCGTGCTCGTCACGCTCACCGGGGCACCCGAACGATTGTTTCGAGCTCGTACGATGTCGAGTTTCGGTTTCCCACTTCCAACGGAAACCATTGGACCCGAGGGAGACGTCGCGACGGCCCTCACGCGCGCGCTTGCATCGCCCACGGCTGCGCGGATTTTCGACGCGTACACGAAAGGGCCCGTGCGCTTCCGCATCGATTGGGCCGACGGGGGAAAGCATCGCGCCGTCACATGGCGCGCAGCGGAGCAAATGGCCGAAGCGTGTCCGTCGATCATCAACGACCCCACATCGAGCACCTGGGATGCGGTCGTTTCCCAGGCGGCAGGGGCTCTCGATGTCGAGCTACGTCCACGCTTCGAGGACCCTCGTTTCACCTATCGGCAAGCTGACGTGCCTGCGGCATCGCATCCGACGATCGCTGCAGCGCTCGTGCGAATTGCGGGGGTTCGTCCGGACGATGTCGTATGGGATCCGTTCGTCGGTTCGGGCATGGAGCTTTGTGAACGAACGATGGCGGGCCCTTACGTGCGGCTCATCGGCACCGATCGCGATCCCGCGGCGCTCGACGTTGCGCGGCGCAACCTCGAAGCTGCGGGCGCATCGAACGTGGAGCTACATCGCGACAATGCGCTCACGTTCGTGCCGCGTGGACCGCGCGCTCCGACGCTTGTCATTACAAACCCACCCATGGGTCGCCGCGTTCTGCGCGGAGAAGACCTTCACACGTTTCTCGATCGCTTCTTGGCGCATGCAGCAGCGGTGCTCGCGCCTGGTGGTAGGATCGCGTGGATCACGCCCGTGCCCACACAAAGCGCACGCGTGGCCAAGGATCTCGGCCTCGAACGGCTCTTCGCCGCACGCGTGGACATGGGCGGGTTCGATGCGGAAATGCAGCTCCTTCGCGTGCCGACGCGAGGTTTGAAGACTGCGCCTCCCCGAGCGATGGACAGGCGAGGACGACGTTAACGTTTGAGCACGAAGAAGTAGACGCCCGCGACGGCCGCAATGATCAAAAGGGCGATGCCAACGCCAATGAGGAGTCCCTTCAGCGGGTTTGGCTGAGCCGCGTTCGGCGGGGCTGGCGGGTCCGGCAGAACGACTGTTGGCATGAATGATCGCGGGTCCGGCTGCCGCGCTGCCGGCGGCGCTGCCATGCCTGGTGTCGAAGGCGCCGTCAGCGACGCCAGTGCAGGTGCCGCCATGCCTGGCGTCGAAGGCGCCGTGCGTGCAGCGGGCGAAGCCATCGGAGGCGCAGGTGGTATCGCTTCAGCAGCCGCCGGCGTTGCCTTGGGTGCTCCATCAACGGGCGCGTCGAGGCTCGGGCCTTGCGATGGAGACGCCGGTGTTTGGCGAGCATCCGCGCCCTTCTTGTCGAAGGTCGGCTCGTCATCGAACAACGACGGCATCGCGATGACGGGAGCACTGCCTTGCGACGCGGTAAGCGCCGCTGCGGCGTCGTGTGCTGCCGCAGGGGGTATGTCCGAGGAGGCCGTTGCCGCTGCGACGGCTGCGGAGGTCGGATCGACCGGTGTCGTCCGATCTGGCGCAGGCGGCGCGATGGATGACTTCGCTTGGCGCATCACCTCGAGCGGCGCTTCTCGCATCACGGTCGCTTCGTTGTCACCGTCGTCGAGGAGAGCTTCACGCGAAATGGATGGCGGTCGAACTGGCGGCGGTGGTGGAAGCGCTGCTGCAGGGGGCGCAACTGGCGGTGCGGGTTGGGCCGGGGGCTTGGCGCCAAACCCTCCGACCATCGTCTGCTTGGCAAGGCTCTTGCGCGCTGCCGGCGCACCGGGCGCATGCTGGAGGCTGAATCCAGCCGCCGATGTGGGCGGTATGGGAGGCGCCGATCGGATACCGGCTCCGGGTGGCGCTGGGGCCGGCACTGTCGCGGGTGCTCGCGATCCAAACATCGCCATCGGTGGAACCGAGATGAGTGACGTTTTCGCGTTTTCGTCATCATCCTCCATCAGTCCATGCGCGTGCGCGACGGGCGGCGGTTGATGGGCCGGCACGGCCGGTGTTGCTGCTCTGCGCGCTGCCGCTTGTGCACTCGGCGCCGGCTCGGCTGCCCGAGTTGTCTGTTCGCGCTGCACCATGATTGCGCGAACGGCATCGGCGGCCGACACCGGGCGCATCACGGTGCGTTCGTCTTCGTCGTCGTCCGGTTGATCGTCCGCCACGGGAGGCAAGTCGCGAACTTTCGGATCGGGATGCCACGCTTCGAGCGCTTCGCGAAACGCTGCCATCGTCGACGTGCGATTCGCGAACGACGGACTGAGCGCAGACTCGATGACGTGCTGCAAATCGTCGTCGCCTACATCGAACTGCGACAGCGGTGCGAATGTTCCGGTTCGAATCTTGTGCTGGATCGCCGCATCGTCAGCCGCGACGAACGGACTCGCGCCCGTGAGCAACGCGTACAGCGTTGCGGCCGTGCTCCACGTGTCATCTGCAGCCGATGCCGCCTCCGTGTCGATACGTTCGGGCGAACGAAACTCCATCCGATTGCGCACGGCGCCCGTAGGAACGAGCATTCCAAGAGACAAACGTGACGTGCTCGCCGTCTTGAGCGCCTCGGGTGAAATGCCCCCATGTGCAAGACCGCGCGCATGCAGTGTCTCGAGTTTTTTCGCGAGCCTGACGATCCAGCCGACGGCATCGAGCTCGTTGACTGGCCCCTCCCGCGCAATTCGCTCCGCAAGCGTTTCCACCGGACTCCTGGAATGCGATGTTGATGTATTTCGCTTCTACATCGACGCTCGTTATTGGAAAGCAAAATCTGCTACCGTCGACCGCCGATGTTCAGGACCCGTCGCACTGCGTACACCTTCCAAGATGCATCCACGCAGGGTGTTGCAAAACGCGTTCGCATGACGGCCATCCACTGCGCCGGATTTTGCTTCGTGTTGCTTGGGCTACCCGGCTGCATGCGCGAGCTCGACATGGCCAAAACCTACGACGATCGGCAGGCAGAAACGACGATTCGCTACACCGGCGTTCGTGGAAGCACACGGCAATACGCTGACTACAGCGGCATCCAGGGGACGATTCTCACCGAGCCCGCGAAAACCGAGCGCTAGCCATGATCCGCACGCTTTCGCCCCAGTCATTCGCACGATTGCTTGCCATCACCACACTCGGATTGTGCAGTTGCGCAACGCCCCGAGATCGTGCTGCGGAAATCGTGGCAGCAGCAACCGCCGGGCACATGAAACCCGTCGTCGCATGCTGGGAAAAAGAACACGAAACCTCTGGATTCCAGGGTGAATACATTGCCGTCGTGGACTTTGAAATCGGCGGCAACGAGCACTTTCGCAACGCCAGCGTCAAGTCGCTCGAACCCGTTGACAACGGCGCTCCTTCGCGTGACCTGACGGAATTCCGGTCGTGCATTGAAAAGGCACTCGACGAGGTCGAGCTACCAACGGAAACGGATGCAGGTGGGCCCGGGTATAGCGCCGTCTTCGGCGTGTCCGTGCACAACTACCGAATCGCGTTCGTTGGCGATCAAGCGGGGCGCCGAGAAGAGGCAGACGGCCGGCAAGCGCATGTCCTCATCGGACCTCGTGCCGATCGCTGCCAAGGCCTCTACACGTACAACCCGCCGCGCGACAGCTCGACGCTCTTCACCGAGATCGCCCTGATGACATCCAAGCCGGCGAATCCGCAGGACAAGGACGCCGTCGCGCGTGAGTTGCAGCGGATGTACGACCTGCAACTCGAGCTCGCAGCGCGCCTCGAAGCGGACCTTGCAAACTCGTCGCTGCCAGCCGTGAACCGCAAGCGGCTCGTCGATGCGCTCGAAGCAGCAAAGCGCGAAACGTCGGCAACGGCCGAACGTATTGGATGCGGCGCGGTGCGTCCCGAGAAATAGCTCGTCGTTGCAGGACAAACCGTCGCGCTAGCTTCCGCGCGCCGGCCGCTTGCGCTCCTTGAACCACTTGCGCATCTTGCGCATGCGCGCGACTTGCTTCCACGGCGCGTGCATCTTGCACGTCGACGCCTCGTCGCTTCCTTCCGGAGCACCCCAACGTTTCTCCGGACAATCGTTTGGATTGTACGCGACCTCGAATGCCTTGGCGCGCGCGACGACGTCGCCAATTGTCAATCCAAACGCCGAATCATCGCTCCGCACATACTCGAAACGTCGCTTTTTCAGCTCGTCGGCGAGCGTCGTTTCGAGCATCGTCTGCACTTCGACGGCGGTTTGTCCGGGCGAAATGGCGTAACGATTCAGCCTGCGCGCAATACGCGCCGGAGCGCCCGTCACCATGTCGATCGCCACGAGCAATCGCAAATCACGCGACGGCGTCGAAAAATCCTCCCACGGCCCCACCGTTTCGAAAATGCTCGACCCCTCGGGCATGTCGATCGATTTCCCGCCACCTTGCCGATACTTGCGCCCATTTTCCACCGACCCCACGCGCACCTTCACCTGCTCTTCCAACGCGTCGATCATTTCGAGCAGCGCGCGCTTCGGATCGAGCGGCTCTGGGGAAAGCACGTCGTCCACCCGATCGTAAAACCCTTCGACCCCATGCTCGTATTGCTCCATTCCGAAGTCGCCGTAGTCCGGATGCGCGGATATCTCTTCGTTCGTCAGCGACCGCATCGTCGACTTCTCCACGACCACCGGCCGAAATCGCTTGAAGCCCGGGCTGCCGAGCGACGGATCGAGCGCAAATAAAAAATTGCCCCGCCAATACCTCTTTCGACCCACCGTTGCATCCGGCTGCCCGTCGACCGCGAGCAGCATTCCTGCACGATCTTTCGATTGTTCCACGCGACGAACGACGACCAAAACATGCCCGTAAGGATCGGCGTAAATCGTTCCAGGTCGTAAGGAACGTTCATTCAGACGAACGGGATAAAAGTTTGTCTCGTCGTCGTCTCCCGCGGTCCGTGGAGTTCCCGAATGCACCGTATCGGCCAGCGTCGTTCGTACGAATTCGGCAAAACCCGCCATCCGATCGGGGTTTCTGTGCAGCGGCCATTCGAGATTCGAACGTGGCCGTTTGCATTCCGGCGCGCGCCCACCGCCTCCGCGCGTGCACGACGAATATGCGAACGGCAATTCGAGCTTGAACGAAAAATAAGCCCGCAGCGCAAAAGGAAGATCCGCGCAATCCGGATCGATTACTGGCGCTTTCGGTCCCGCGGCATCTTCATTTGAGCTCAGATGATCGTGAAGAAAGTTGCGACGAGGATCGCGCAGCGCATCGTGCAGCGCCGTGAACGATAGCGATTCACCGAGCGGCGCATCGAAGAGCGATTCAATCCAAGCCGAATACAGATTCTCCGTCTCCTCGTTCCAAACTCCCGATGCGGGCCACATGCCTTGGATCACGCGCGGAGGGTCTTCGGCATCGTCGACACGAACCTCTTTGCACGTGCCAGCTCCGCCTTGATCCGTGAAGTACGCGCGATACGTCCCTTTCGTCGGTGACGCGATTTCCGCACGCCAAAAATAGGGCGGACCGCCCATGCGTGCATCACTTTTCGCTATTTCCGCGCCACTTGCGTCACGAATGACGAGCGCGCCTTCGGTTTTGGCGTCTCGGGTGAGGACAAACCTGAGCATGCGGCCGGGACGTGGCGTTTTCGGTGATACGAAAAGCGACACTGCAGGCAACTCTTTGCAATCGGCAGGGAGCGGAAGCGCTTGTTTTGCGGACGCGACAGGCGCCGGTAGCGATGCCACGGCGCTTTCGATTCCTCGAGCAGCGACGAGACGAGGTGAGTCCTCGGCATGCTTGTCGCATGCGCCGAGCATTGCGACGAGAAGCAGAACCGAGGATGGACGCATGGAGGAGGACAATCAGAAACTATAACGCCCGCGGGTCCAAAGAACGTTCCCACCTGTTTCTGCGGAGCCGAACTTCGTGTAGGACTTGCCGAGCTGAAAGAGGGCTCCGGCGCTCAGTTCGAGGCCGTTGCCGAAGTTGTATTCCAGTTGGGGGAAGAGCACCATCGAGAAACCTTCGGCGCTCAGCGGAGAAATGCTGCGCGTTACGCGCTTTCCTTGTTCGTCGTCCCACGTCGATTCGGTCAAGGGAGTGACGTCGAGAATGGCGAACATGCGGAAAAGAGCGGCCTGGTTCATGAACTTCAGGTCCGTTCCAAGAACTACGTAATCGCCAAGGCGCGGCCGTAGAATTTCACGGCCGCACGTTTCGCCATTTTTGGCGAGCGCACACGAAAGTACGTTGGCTCCTTCGACAACGCCGCTCTGGCGGACGGCGTAGCCTGGCCTGAGGAAGTCGCCAGCGCCAAATTCGTCGACCAGTCCGTGCACCCACATGGCATTGACGTACACGTGCTCGCCGAACGTGTAATCGAGACCCAGCACCCATTTCAAAAATGCTCGGTTCTCCACGACGACTGGCCGTCTTCCTCCGCCTGGTTGCCCGTCACCATCGTAATCGTATTCGCCAGCGGCTTGCGGAATTCCGAGCGGCAAATCGTCGTTCGTCACCTTGATGCGCTGCTCTTGCGGGACGACGAGCGCACCTTCGAAACGGTAACCCATGCCATTGATGTCTTCGTCGATCCACTTGAACGGGTTCACTTCGCCGGCTGCATTGAAGCCGTAGACGTGCATTTGTGGGTATTCGACCGTCACGTCGGTGACGAGCGTACCTTGGATGCAATCGTTCGGATCGCTGGGATTGCAGCGCGGGTCCGCGACGAGCCGCGTGTGATTCGCGCTCGCCTGGGGAAAATCGCTTCGGCCGCGGTAAAACGACAGCGCGACGTCGTGCTCCTTGATCGTGCCGGCAATGCGATAGGCGAATTGCATGTTGTCGAACGTGGGATCGGGGAGCTTGGGTGTGACGTTTCCGACCACCGTGGGGAATCCGAATATCGTTTGCGCTGCGGCTTGTTCGGCGATGACGCGGTGCCGGAATGTCTCGTCGGCGAACGGCATGCGGTCGAGTTGCGCCAGGGCGAGCGACCCGGAAAGCGGCAAAAGCGCAGGCTTGAAGATGGGAGCCAGGACGGCCGAAATGGACCACTCTTCCGAAATCCAATAATCGGCCTTGACCATGAAGTTGGCCAACTGGCGTCCAAATTGCAGTGGATCACGCAAGTCGTCCGGGTTCAAATTGTTTGTCGGATTGAACTGGTCGCCCACGCCCCAGGAAACGATTTGTTGACCGATTCGGAGGTCGAGGTTCTTGAAGAAGATCCCGCTTGCTTCGGCATAAAGCGCGCGAGCTTCGATGCGGTACGGGTCCGTTTTTTCGATACGCGACAAATCCGAGACGCTCGTGAGCTGTTCCGGGTAGCCGCTGTAAACGAAATCGAGCTGCGCGACGCCTTTGAACTTGCCGTACGTGGCGTTGAGCTTCAGGCCGAGCGTATTCCAATTGCGTTCGACGCCCGCGGGCAATTCTTGGCGCGCATAAAAGCCGCCAACGCCCACGGGCGCGATGCGAAAGCGCAAATCGCTTTGGATACGGCCGCCCCACTCGATTTCGAGCTCGTCGGCATGTGCAGGGTTATGAATACCGAGGGAAAGGGCGGCGGCGAGAATGGTCGCGCCGCCCAGGCGGGCATGACGATTCATGGGTTTTTCAGGGGCGGGAGGCTATTTTTCGAGGTTGCGTTTCGAGAACAAGTCGTCGCTGATGGGTTCGTTCACTTTCCACGTCTTGGTGGTGAATTTCGTCCAGTGGCCACCTTTCGTGTGGTCGACCATCTTCAACGTCATTGGCGTGCACACGGCGCCCTCGCACTTGTAATCCGAACGCGTTTCGGTTTTCACGTGCTTGCCAGAGGCATTGAAGTATTTGATTTCCGACGGCAAACCCTTGTCTTTGACGATGGTGAATTCGAGTTTGCCATAAGGCGTGGTTTGTCCTGCCTTGGGGAGAAGCGTGAGCTTCTGGTCGCTTCCGGAGTCGCTCAGCTTGTCTGCCGTATACCACGGCGCATACATCTGCGCCGCAAAGTCGTCCTGCGTAAAGGTCATTCCCATGAAACCTTGATCGGTCGTGTGGCTCGCAATGCGGCGCACTTTGCCGAATGCCGGCAGGTACACGTACATCTGTGTCGGGCTCAGAATGAGCACCTTCGTGCCCTTCATATCGGCGGGCGCGGTGAATTCCGTCATCCGCTTCTCGCCCTTGATGTACACCTTCATGCCGAGTTTCTTCTCGGGCTTCCCAGGCTCCTGGTTGATGATATCGAACTCCAAATACTGCGTTTTCGCCTGGTTCATGGCCTTGTCCATGCGCCCGAGCGCCGCGTCCGCAGGGGGATCGGCGTTTGCGCTGCCACCACCAACCAGCGCGGCGGAAACCACTGCACCAACGGAAAGCCAACCACGGAAAGACATATTCATCGGGAACCTCGTTCGTTCAGGGGCCGATTCGCACCCGTGTCGAGATCAGTGTCGGACGCCTCAGACGGAAGCGCCACAGCCGGTATTCTATTTGCGCCGCCATAATAGCTCAGTTTCCGCGCAAGGAGCGGAATCACGAGCATCGTGACGAGGGCGGCGGTGATCATCGCTGCGCTCGTCAGTCCACCCACGTTTTGCAATGGACGTGCATCTCCCAGCGTCAGCACGAAAAAGCCTGCGGCGACCATCAGCGCATTGACCCAAATGGCCGGACCCGTTTCGCGTGCGGCTGTCTTCGCAGCATCGCTGATGTCCCCGCCATTCGGCGCGCGCCATGAAGCCATCAAGTGCACTGCATAATCCACGCCGGCACCAATGATCAAGCTCGCGAGCATCGATGTTCCAATATCGAGTCGCACACCCATCGCGCCCATCCCGCCGTAAATGATCGACGTCGTCAGCACGATGGGGAAGATGCCCAAAAACCCGCTGAAAAGCGACCTGAACAGCGCCGTCATGATGATGAGCACCATACCCAATGAAAACCCAAGGCTTTTCCATTGGTTGGCTTCGACGCTTTGCGACAGGCCCGCGTGCATGACGGGCAATCCCGTGACCGACACGGAAAGCGCTTGCCCTTCTTCACCCGCCTTGGGCGGCAACGCAACGCGCTGCACGTCGATATCCATCAGCGCCGTTGCGACCGCAATCATGAAACGTTCACCCTCGGGCCCTTCCGGCACGGTCGTTTTCGTTGCTTGCACGAGTTCTTTGGCAATCGCCGCCGTCGTCGCTCGCCGCCAAATTTCATCCAGTGGACGCTCCACTGTACCCGCGAGATCCAAAACAAGCTCGTCCGAAGCAGGTTTTTCGAGCGCTGTCGATATCGCCTCGGTCAATTTCGCTTCGGCTGGTTTGGCGCCAATGCCCGCAAGCGCCTTGGCAACCTTTTGCTTCGGCTCCGGCCCTTCGAGCTCCACGCTGCATTCATCGGAGCCGAGGAACTTGATCACGGCCGCTTGCACAGCGTCCGTTACGTCGAGCCCTTTCTTGCCGCGCATCCTGCTTTCGATGTCGCTCGCAGCAGGCATCGTCACGCCATACTGCGCTCCGACTGCGCGTAATCGGTCCACGACTTGCGTCTGCTTGCGCGAATCGAGCTCGTCCGTGCGATTGCCCGGGCCTTCGACCACGACGATACGCGGCAGCATCGTATCGCGCGTGAGCTTGCGAATTTGCTCGACGAGCGGTTCGGTGTCCGCGGCCGTGCGCGTGTCGAGCTTCACGTGCATCAGCGCGTGACGTTTGTCGTCCGTGACGAGCTGCTCGACGGCCTTTTTTCCAGCAAGGAATTGATAAAGCAGTTTTACTTTTGCCGCCGTATCGGGAATGCGGCGATCACCTTCCATCGCTTCGTTGATTTGTGCAATCACGTTGCCGATGTGGTTCACGCTCGTGACGTGCGGCGTCGTGGCGATACGATCGGCCAGCGTGCGAACTTCGCGCAGGACCGCAGGATCGGTCATGTCGCCTTCGATTTGAATTTGCAGAAAGAGCGACCCTCCGAACGAGTCGTGCAAAAACCGTTCGGCTTGATCGGGCGGGCTGTTTTTCATGAAAAACGCCGCGTTGTCCATGCGGCTATCGAGCTTCCCGACATAAAATGCACTTGCAATGGCCACCACCGCCACGGCAGCTCCGACCAAGGCGCGCTTGCGCTGCGGCAACGTGCAAAGCCATACGTGGAATCGCTTCGGGCCGCGCTCCTGCGGCGGCTTGCCTTTCAGGCGCGCGAGGTAAATGATGGCCGGTACGAACGTCATGGCGAGCACGAGCGTAATGAAAATGCCGAGCGCCGTGAAAATGCCGAACGTTCGTAGTGGCTTGATATCCATGAGCAGGAACGACAGCAGACTGACCACCGTCGTCAAACCACTGGCCACGACGGGCGGTCCTACTTCGATGAGGGTACGTACGAGCGCCGTTCGCCCGTCGGTTCCGTGCGCAATTGCATAATAGCGGCTCAGGATGTGCACCGGATACGCGCTGCCCAATGCAAATAAAATGACCGGAAGCGAGCCCAGCACCACATTGACGGAAACGCCGAGAGCTCCCATCAATCCAAGCGACATCACAATGCCAATGGCCGTCGACAAAAGCGCGAGACCGGCTCCAATGACATCGCGAAACGAGATGACCGTGATGAGCACGATGACGAGCACCGCCCACGGAGCCAATCGCCGCATGTCCTCCTGCGTCACATCGTAAATGTACGTCGAAATGAAAGGAGCCCCGCCCCAATATTTCTTTTCTTGGGGAAACGCCTCTTCAATCGCCGTACGAACCTTCTGCGCAACGACTTTTTGTTCCGTTCCGTATCCTGCAAAACAATAAATGAGGACTGCTTTCCCATCCTTGGAAATCAAATTGCCGACGACATGATCCCGTGACATCACTTTGGCCCGCAGTGCGGCACGTTCGGCATCCGTTTCCGGAATTTTGCCAATGAGATAATCCGTCGTGATACCGCCTCGCTGCGTATCCGCCGCAAAGTCCTCGACGTTCGCCAAGCTCATGGCATGGCCGATTCCGTCGGTTTCGTTGAGCCGTTTCGTCGCTGCACGCAATCGTTGCAAAAAGTCCGGCGCCAAAACATCGTCCGATTCGACGCCCACCAGCGCTACGTCGAGGCTCCCGAATCGCTTGCTGACGTCGTAAAAAATGCCGACTTCCGGATTCTGACGCGGCAAGAAAGCAAGCACGTCGTCGTCACGATCGACCCGGCTTGCGTAATAAAGGCTCGCCATCGACAGCAGGAATACGACGAATACCGTGGCCCATGCCGCAGTGCGTCTCACAAGCAGGTGCGCGAGAAAGTGCATGAAGAATCTGCCTCTCGATGGAGATGACCCGTGCAGCTAACTCATTCAAGTGCTCAAAGTCAAGCGCAGCTATGTCTCGAACGTTCATCGACGCGACACGAACCTGCTACCGAGCATTCATTTCGTGCCGGAATGGTGTCCTGCACGCATGGTGCATTGCGTAATTGGCGCGAAATGGTATTCGCAGATCTCTTCCGATTGGATCAAAAACGAACGATGACGCTCGGTTAGCGCCCGGTGGACGTGGCCGGAGCCGCACCGGGCTCGGGTGGGGTTTTTTGGGACAAGCTGATCACGACGATGATCGCTAGGAGCGCGAGCAGTCCGATGCCGACGCCCAGCGCAACGGCAACCCACGGGCGCAATGGGCTGGCGGGGCGGTTTTCCGCCGGCGCAAACGGTGGACTAAAGGCGGGATTTTGTGCCGAGCTGACACGCATGGCGTCTTGTGGCTGTCCCTGCCACGGCGCAAGGCTCCCATCCGGCATGTGTTGCAAGACGGCGGTACCTTGGGGTCCAGCACCTCCAAATGTCTGCAGCTTGGGAGGCGTCGCTTGAGACTGCGGCGTCGGAGCGCTCGATGGCCACGATGGTCGCATGGGCTGGCCTTGAGCCGGGCCGCTCGATGGGCCCGAGTCGCTCGTTGGGGGCGCTGGACGCTGCTGCGCGTGCAGGTTTGCCGCGGACATCATCGGAATGGTTTTTCCGACGTGCGCATACGGCTGCACCGGAGCGGACGAACCCGCGCGATACACTTGCGTGACGCCGAGATCGCTTTCTTCGTCCACCGAGGGCATCGGTTCACGCGCATCGTTGCGATCGGCTCGATCGGCGAGCACTTCGAGCCGCGAGACGATGTCGGCAGCTTGCGTGAATCGTTGGTTCCGATCGCGCACGATGCAGCCCGCCACGACCTCGTCGAGGTCGGGATCGATGGTCGGGATGACGTCGCGCAGTCGCGGGATCGGATCCTTCAGCACCGCGTGGATGAGGTCCGGCCCGCGGCCTTGAAACGGTCGTTTGCCCGTGAACATCTCGAAGGCGAGCACGCCGAGCGCCCAAATGTCGGTGCGTGGATCGATGTCGGACACGCCGACGATCTGCTCGGGCGCCATGTAGGCAGGTGAGCCGAGCATACCGCCGGGTGTCGTGAGCATCTCGTTGTCGCCCATCGGCTTGCAGAGTCCGAAGTCGAGCACTTTGACGATCTCGCCGTCGCTGCCGGCTTCGCGGTGCAGAAACACGTTGGCCGGTTTGAGATCGCGGTGGATGATGCCTTGTGCGTGCGCGGCGACGAGCGCGCGCGCGATGTCGCGCATGATGACGATGCCGCGTTTCGCGTCGACGGAGCCCTCGCGCTTGAACACGGCGTAGAGCGTCTCGCCGACGAGCAGTTGCATGACGAGGAACGGATCCTGGTCTTCCGTCTCGCCGACGTCGTAGACCTCGACGACGTTCCGATGGGCGATCTTTCCAGCGGCGCGCGCTTCACGCAGCAGCCGCAGGCGCAAGTTGTCCGTCGCGTTCACGATGAGCTTCATCGCGACGTGACGCGCGGTCACATCATGGACCGCTTCCCACACGACCCCCATGGCCCCCTGACCGAGCCTTCGGACGAGGCGATACTTGCCTCCAACGAGGTCGCCGGCCTTCATGCCGCTCGCATGCTAACACCGGGTCGGCTCAAACAGAAAGATCCCGCAGAGCGTCGTTGCCGACTTGGCAAACCGTCCCCTAGAGTGGCTGTCATGCCCACGTTTTTGTCGCGCCGAAACTTTCTTGGACCGGCAATCCTATTGACAGCGCTCCTCTCGGGATGCCGTGACGATCCCGCGCCCGCACCGGATGGGCGCGCGTCGCAAGCGCCGTCCGCAGACAAACCGACCGCCGAAAAGTCCACGCCGAGCGCTGCCGCGACGCCGCGCAAGGCCGTTGCACCCGTGGTGAAACCCGCACTGAACGTGCCTTCCGCCACGCCCAGCGCGAGCGCTGCACCGAGCGTTTCGGCGGCTGTGGAAGCTTTGGCCGCACCTGCCGAACCTGCCCTCGATTGCGACACGATTCTGACGGCGGAAGACGTCTTCGCGGCATGCAACGTCAAGGTCGAGGCACCTGCGGATCAACCCACCGACGACATCGGGGCCGAGCGAACGTGCAGCCGCCGCTTCAGCAGCAAAGAGGCTGGCACCTTGAGCGTGCTCATCGTGCGGCACGCGAACAGCACGGAAGCGACCGAGCGTTATTACCAGGAAACCAAGGCCGAGCTGAGCAAACCCGAACCGATCAAAGACGTGGGCGACCTGGCTCGCAGGTACGTGAAGAGGGGCGTGAGTGGAGATCCCATTTACACGGTCGAAGCGGTGAAGGGTCAGTTCAACGTTTCCGTGTTCAACCCCAAGATAACCCTTGGTGCTCAAACGGTTGGGCCCGTCTGTGACGAAGCCGCGCTCGAGAAGCTGCTCGCCGTCGCTATCAAACGCATCCCGTGACGCTTGTCGAAACAAACGATTCACGCACGAAAAACGGGTTGGTACGAAAAAACGTTGGTGCACCAACCATGACGGTCCATCGCCCCTTGGATGGCGCCGTTCATTCGGCCTGCAGCGCGTTCATTCGATGTCGCCTTCGTGGCCGAGTGTCTCCTTGTTCGTCTTCTGCTGCTGCTTGATGTCGCTCGAGGAAGCGCCCGAATCGACCATCTTGCGGATGACGTTGTTGGCGATCTTCTTGCGCTTCGCGTCCATTTCTTTGTCGTGTTCGTCGCCCATGGGAGCCTCCGATGTGGACCGAGAAAGTCTCGGCGTGTGGTCCAGCGGCATTCGCAAGAACGAGGCCAATGGCTTCGACACGGACAACGAGGCTTCGGTGCGCCAATGGAGTGCAATGGCTGCGGGCAGCGCGCAAAAGGTGCGCTCTGCTCGGGAATCGGAAAACGCCAAACGTCGCGCTCGCGTCACCGACGACGTCGATGCGATTGATGTGATAACCGAAAGTGCACGTTCTGCATCGTCACGCAACGGATTCCGCGCATTGCTTGGATGAACGGGTTACCGACGTTCGCCGAATTGGCGAACGCAATACGAGGGAGATCCACGCGTGCATTCATCGGGTACACGTTTTTACATGCCATCTTGACGCCCGCTCGGAATTCGGAATAATCGCGTTCGCGGTGCTCGTGGCAAGTGCCCGGCATGCGCGCCACGCGCCGATTGGATGAAAGGCTGATCATGCACGACGCTCGTATGGACTCTTATGAGGCGATCGCTTTTGGCCGTTTTACCGCGGCGCAAATTCACACGCTGCTGCTCGGACTCGATGTGGAGCTCGATCCGACGCTGAAGCTCGTAGCGATACGTGTGCAGTCGGCCAGCGAAGCGCTCGAGAACGCGATGCTCCGTTCGGGCACGCCCGAATTTCTCCTGCACCGGGCGGCGCCTGGGCAGCCTGATTTCCTGCGTGAGGCACGCGATGCGTTGCGCGGCGTCGTGCACGATGCCGAAACGGGGCGTGATGGCTTCATGCTCGCGTCGAAGCTTCTTCAAGGAGAATCGCTCAGCACGGCTTTGCGTCGCACGCCGGCGAAGCTCCTTGCGAGGCTCGATCATGCACGGGAAGTCGTCGAAAAATCGAAGGACGTGCTTTCGACGCACGAGATGTGGATTCGCGCGCTCGATCGCACACGGCAATCGCTCGCGGCTTTCGATGCAAAAGTGCGCGCGGCGCGCAGCGAACGGCGCAGCATTGCACCGGATGTTTACGCCGCATGGCAGCCTTGGCAAAGGACGTACGCGGCAGCAAAACACATCGTCATTGGCGTGCTTGCGGGCTGCGACCAAGTCGTGCTCGTTCGCGAAGTTTTCGATGATCTCGCCGACGAAATGGAAGCGCGCCTCAGCCAATTGCCTCCGCCGCCGTCATTTACATGAGCTCCTGACGAAATGGCGCGCGCAAAAGCGCCGTATACTTGGCCCCCTGCGCCGACTGTTCGCTCCGATAAAGCACCAGCTCGCGAATCGTCGTTTCCCCAAACGATTTCCCCGCGAGCATGTTCGCACATCGCACGAGCGCCTCGTCTCCCCGAGGATTGCCCGCGCGAGCGAGCGTGAGGTGCGGCGCATAATCTCGATGCTCGAGCGTCTGCCCCATCGTTTCGAGCCTTTTTGCCAGGTCGGTCTGCACGCTACACAATGCCGAAACGTCACCACGGATATCCGCCCAAAGCACGCGCGCCCGCTTTTTCCCGCCGAACGTGCCTCCACCTTCGATACGCAATGCAAATGGCGCATGCTCGATCGCCACGGTCTTGACCGCATCCATCACTGGATCGACCAGCGATTCTTCGATCTCACCCAAAAATACGACCGTCAGGTGCAGTTTTTCCGAACGAACCCATTTCGCGTGCGGCGCGATGGACCGCAAACGCTCCACCATGTCGCCAAGTTGCGATATGCTTTCGGGGCTCGGATCGACCGCGATGAACAGCCGCATCGTATTGGCCATGGCCGAGCCTCCTTCAAGGGCAAAGCCGGCACGCGGAGAATCCGCTCTCCGTGCGCACGTACAGGTAACGATCGTGCATGCGATCGTCTCGGCCAAACCAAAATTCGATACGCTCCGGAATGACTCGATAGCCGCTCCAATGCGGCGGACGAGGCACGTCGCGCCCTTCGAATCGAGCTTCTACTTCGGCAAATTCCCGCTCTAGCTCTTTGCGCGACGCGACGGGCTCACTTTGCGCCGAAGCCCAAGCGCCTAGCTGACTTCCTCGCGGGCGAGTGGCGAAGTATGCATCGGCTTCTTCGTCCGTTACGCGTTCGACGCGTCCTTCAATGCGCACTTGTTCGGCCGCTTTGGGCCAATGAATGCAAAGCGCAACGTAAGGATTTTTCTCGATTTCTCGACCTTTACGGCTTCCAAAATTCGTGTAAAACACGAAACCGCGCTCGTCGGCTTCTTTGAGCAGCACCATGCGTACCGATGGACGGCCGTCGGGCGAGACCGTAGCGAGCGCCATGGCCGTCGGATCGCTGGATTCGCGCGTTTGCGCGCGGGCAAGGCCTTCACGGAAGGCTGCGAGGGGATCTTTGACCGGATGATTCATCGGGGCGGAGCATAGGAGCCGACCGGCGTCCGGAAAAGACCGAATCGTGATCCACGTGCATGACGGCGACGATTTCGGCATGATGATTTCTCGAGGGGGATACGATGTTTCAAGATCGCGTCGAAGCAGGCGAGCGGCTTGGTGAGCATCTTTCCGGGATGGGGCTCGAAGGTGCTGTCGTGCTGGGAATTCCGCGTGGCGGCGTGGTCGTGGCCGCTCCCGTTGCAGACGCCCTGCACGGACCGCTTGGTGTCGTCGTGGCGCGTAAATTGCGCGCGCCGCATCAGCCCGAGCTCGCGATTGGCGCCGTCGCAGCGGATGGTTCGTATTGGCTCGAGCCGCGAGCGATGCGAATACTCGGCATCGACCAGGATTACTTGGAAAATGAACTTTCGTTTCAAACGGGCGAAGCGCGGCGGCGCGAATCCATGTTCGACGGGCACCTTCGTCCGTCCGTTGCCGGACATGCGGTCGTCATCGTGGACGATGGCATTGCAACCGGTGCGACGGCCATGGCCGCCGTAAGATACATGCGTGCAATGGGGGCATCGCCCATCGTGCTTGCGGTACCCGTTGCATCGCCCGAGCGAGCGGACATGTTGCGTGGCGAAGCGGATCGCGTGGAATGCTTGATCGAGGATCCCGGTCTGTTTGCCGTCGGGCAATATTATATCGATTTTCAGACCGTGAGCGATGAAGAGGTCAAACGGCTCCTCCTGGCGTTTGCCAGCCGCAAACGCGACACGCAACCGGCGCAGCCGAAACAAGGCGTGCGCCGAGCGAGCTGACGACGAGGCAGGCGCGCTACTCCGTCTTCATCTCTACGTCGTACACCTTCGAATCACCCTGCCTCAATTCAATGAACCTGTCCGCGACGACGTTTTCAAAACGTTCCACCGTGCGCGCACCATTCGGCCACGTGACTTCGACCGAATGCAAAATCTCGCATCCGCCGAGCCCGAAAAACACGACGGTATCGTTTTGCATGCCCATGTGCCCATAGCCGCCGCCAAGCTCGCGAACGAGCTTCTTGCCATTGGCATCGATGGTCACGCGTGCTCCAATGCCTGCGCGGTTCGTCGATACGCCGTCTCCCACGAGCTTGATGCCCAGCCAATGCCCGTATTGATTCGCATCGTTTTCGTAGAAATGAACCTCGTTCGACGACCAAATTTTGCTGCAATCTCGCGCAGTTCCCGATCCGACCACGATATCGAGGTCCCCGTCGCGATCGAAATCGGCCACCGTCATGCCGCTCGTGCATGCATGATGCAGTCCCTGGGCCAACCCGATTTCCTCGAAGGTGCCCCCCGTTTTTTGGTGAAAATACAGGCTATATTGATCCGGATAATCGCTCGCCCCGACGAGGATGTCTTCACGCCCGTCATTGTCGACGTCCGCCGCAGCCGAGACGATTCCACCTTCGTTCCAATCCACCGTCGGATGTTCCCACTCGAGTCCCACGGCCGCTCGTTCGGGCCTTTCAAACGCGATCGACGTTCCTTCCGAAACGTTTCTCAATAATTCGGACTTGTCCGAGCTTTGACCGGCCCACCAATGCGCAATTTCAGTGTGGTAGACGTCGAGCTTCCCGTCGCCCGTCATGTCCGAGCACACCGTCGTGAAGGTATTTCCTCCGAGACGTGGCGGGTTGATGTCCGACGTCGGATTCCAGTAAGAATCGGCAGGATTCGGGCATTGAATGAGCGGCGTCGCGACACCCATGCAATCGGCTTGGGCCGGATGAAGCGTGCAATAACAAGCGAACATCTGATTGTCGCTGTAGGTTTGATTGTCATCGAAGGCGAATTTCGCAGCAGCGCCGACGTCCGTGTAATGGCCCGGCGTATCGGTCGTGTAAAGCACGTTAGGCCCACGCGCGTAGGCGCTCACGAGCAATTCCGGATTGCCATCGTCATTCACGTCGCAGCTCGTCACGCCATAAGCTGCTCGGCGGTTTGCCGCGGAAGTGACGCCCGCGCCGGGCGAAATATCGGTAAACGTGCCGTCTCCATTGCCGGTCAAAAGCTGCTGAGCGCTCGCGGCGGTCGTAAAGAAAAAACCGAGGAAAACATCGACGACGCCATTGCGATCCACATCGACGAACGTCGCACCGGTCGTCGGTTTCGCATTGAGCGGCGAAAGCGCGGATTTGGTGGCTGCCGTAAAGTGCCCCGTGCCGTCGTTCAGCATCAGCGTCGTGCGATCGAGATCCGCAGCCGTCGGAGGCGCCCCGACTTTGTCGGGTGCCGTATACACGATGCTGAGCGCATCGAGATCCCCGTCGTTGTCCACATCGGCAAACACGGCCGACTGTGCAGAGCGATATTCCGTGTCGGAATCGGGCGCCTTGGCGTATCCGCTTTCGGTGGTGCGATCGACGAACGTGCGCCCACCATTCGGCCCCGGCTCGTTCATCAGCACGTACACGAGGCGCGGGCCTTGCCCAATCACCTCGCGGTTGTTCGATCCAATCGCGTGCACCAGCAAGTCGGGATAACCATCACCGTTGATGTCGGCGCTCGTGAGCCGATTGCCAACGACCTTCGCCGTCGACAATCCCCACGCTTCCGAGCGCTGCGTAAATTTGGCGCTGCCCGTCGTCGCATGAACGTCGCAAGCGACGGCGACCGGTTCCGGCGAAGGGACGATGGGTTGCGTTTTCGTGTCTTCCCCGCCGCAACCTGCGGCGAGCGATAAGCCTAGTAAAGACATGCTGCGGAGGACCGTACGCTTGTGCATCATCGCCGCAGTTTACAGAATCGCGTGCGCGGCGTCTTTCTGCTCCAAAGGCACGCTCGCTCAAAACCTCTTCGCGCAGAGCGCACGTTGTGCTTCGCTCGCATCCGAGGAGTTCATCACATGAAAGTAGCGCCGTTCGTGTTGTTGCTTGTTTCCGCATCGATGCTCGTTGGTTGCCCCGAGGAAAAAGCCGCCACGCCCACGCCCGACAAGAGCAAGGCGGCTGAACCTGCGCCGAGCGCTGCGCCCGCGGCTGCTCCCGCAAAGGCCGAGGAAAAGAAGGACGAGGGCGGTTGGTGAGCTTCGCGGCGCGTTCGTGAACGTCCGCGTTTCCATCGCGCGTCGAGCAGGACGGCTCGCGCTACTTGCAATGCTGGCCAGTAGCGCGAGTTGTGAACGCAAGAGTGCGTCTGTCCAAACCATCGCTACGAACTCGTACGATCCTCTGCCAGAGCTTCGCGAATTCGAAGCGGCGCGACGCGCGCAAACAGACTTCGTCCATCTGCCTTCGAGCGATCATGCCTTCGGGGCCGATCCATACACCATCACTCCGTTCGGCGACGGAAAACGCTTCGTGTCGATCTTGCGAGGTCGCGACGCGATCGTCGTACTGGATGCTTCGTTGCAAGAGCTTCAGCGTTTGCCTGCGCCACCATCACCGAGCGGTGTTGCGGTGAGTTCGGATGGAAAAACCGTGTTTGTCGTGGGTGAACGCGCTGGCCGGATCGAGCGGTTCGTCGTTCGAGACGATGCTCCGCATCTCGAAGCGGCGGGGCGTTACGAGCTTCCCGATGTACGCGCGTTGCGTGACGTTGCAGTCGGTCCCGAAGGAGCTTTGTATGCGGTCGAAGAGGATCGCGGCCGGCTCATTTCATTGGTGCCCCAACCTTTCGATGCGCCGCAGGCCGATTCGATCCTGCCCGCTCGACGCTCGGACATCACGCTTGGGGGCGCGCCCGTTCGCGTCGTGCGCGTGGGCAAGTTCGTCATCACGAACTGCCTTCTCGCGCATGCGCTCGTCGTTCGAACCGTGGACGACGACGGTGCCGTGGCGGACGCGGGCGAGACGCGCATCACGCATGACGGCCCGATTTGGAGCTTTTCGGCGCGGCCCGCGGGTGACGACTTGCTCGTGCTTGCCGGCGGTGTCGAAGATCATCCGCTCGATCGTCGGGGTGGGTTTTTCGGGTACATCGACTCGTTTGTCTTTCTGTACAAGGTTCACGATGGAGCGGCTGAACGCTTGTCCATGGTGAACGTGTCCGAGTTTGGTGTCGTGACGCCGAAGGCCGTGGAGCTCGACGAAACCGCCGAGGGCAAACTTGCAGCGTTCGTGACGGGCTACGGTGGCGAAAGTCTTGTTAGGTTTGTCTTTGGTGATGCGGGAAAACCGCCGACGGATGTTCGATTGCATTCGCTTCCTGGTGGGTCACGTGCGATTGCGAAGAGGGCCGGCGGAGGGTTTGTCATAGCGAATCCGCTTCTCGATGCATTCGTCACGTTGAACGATGCTGGCGACGTCCAAAAAATCGTGCCCGTGGTCGATGCTCCGGTCGATGCAAGTCGCCGCGGTACGCTTCGTCTTGGCGAGGCGCTCTTTTTCACGACGCTCATGGCGCCCAAAAACAAGGCGGACGACGCGCATAGCCGTTTTACCTGCGAAACCTGCCATTTCGAGGGTCATGTCGATGGCCGAATCCATCATACGGGTCGCGGCGACGTGCGTGTCGTGACGAAGCCGCTGCTCGGGCTCTTCAACAACAGGCCGCACTTTTCGCGGGCGCTCGATCCAGACCTCTCTTCGATAGCGCACAATGAATTTCGAGTGGCCGGGGCGGGTAATGATTATTTGCCGTGGTTTTCCTTGGAACCGCCCAGCGCACATCCGACCCTTTCTGCAATGCAAGAGGCGGCCTACTTTGGATCGAGGCTGCCGCCGCTCGAATTACGCAAGGCGCTCATGACGTTTCTCATGGCATTTTCGCATCGAACGAACCCGGCCATTGAAGGGCGCTCGGCGTTTTCAGCGCTGGAATCGGAAGGTGCGCGTGTTTTTCGCGATCGATGCGAATCGTGCCATCAGGCGCGTACGTCGACGGATGACGCCATGTCGCGCGTGACGTCGTTCAACGCATGGGAATCGCACATATTTTCGTCGGGGCCGATCGTGTGGGCCATGAACGAATATCGAAAAACGGGCGTCGAGCCTTATGTGCACGAGCGCGGTGCGCGTGTGCCGTCGTTGCGAAGGCTGTACAAGAAGAGGCCGTATTTGACGAGCGGTGCAGCAAAGGATTTGCAGGGCGTCTTGGATCGCGTGGGATGGACCGACGACGGCGCGTTTTTCCACGATGGAGCGCCGGAGGGCGCGAAAAAGCTCGACGCACGCGAAGCCGAAGCAATGCGAGCGTTTCTCGAACTACTTTGATGACTTCGCTTCGACCAAACCCTTCTCAGTCTGCGAGCGGTGCGAATCTGAGCGAAAGTCGGCGAGAGGCAGCGCCTCGAATGGCGTCATTGGCTCCAACGTTTCCCAACAACGCCTGCTGATCCATTGGTCAGGCGCCAATCGATGGAAGCATTCGTGGCACACCACGACCTTGCGCCAGTCTTCTCCATCTTGGCAATCCAAAAAAAACACCGGCCGGATTGGCTCGTCCACCATACCATCTTCCGGGTAGGGATAAACTTCCTTCTCCCCGGTGTTCTTTTCCACGCCACACGAAAGACACTGCACATTCATAAATTTACTTTCCTCAACTCACGATACGCCAATCCATGAAGGGATCTCGTTGGAAATACACCCCGCTTGCCGCACCTTCAATGCCGCTGCCCGTGGCCATGTGGCGCTCGCTTTCCCGTGCGCTTCGGATTGGCCGCGTGATCGGACGAATCGCTGTGCTCGCTCGTGCAAACTTCCCGAACGCAGCGCCTTAGCCAGCGATGTGCGGGGTCTGCATCGAGCCGTGGATGCCAAAGCATCGATACCGTGAACCCTCGCGTGGGAAAAGGCAGCTCGAAGCTGAACATACCGGCGCGCAGATTTCCCGTGTGTCGTGCAGGTACGGTCGCGATGTAGTCCGACGACCGCGCGAGCGCAATGGCCGTCGAAAAACCGCCAACGACGACCGCAACTTCTCGCTCGAGCCCGAACGAACTCAATATCACGTCAATGGGGCCTGGCGCGTGATTGGTGGTTTCGACGTGCTTCTCCTCGGCATAGCGCGCTGCGGTGACGAGCCCCTCACTTAGAGCATGCCCTGCACGCACGACGCCAATGAAGCGATCATGGAACAGCGCCTGTGTGATCAATTCGGGCCCCGTGGTCTTTCCCACGACACCGGTTTCTAGGTCCACCGTTCCTGCGCGAAGTTGCCCGCTATCACGAACCACCTTCTGCACGAAGCCGAGTCGCACCCTTGGAGCTTCTGCGCTCACGCGTTGGATCAGCGCAGGACCGAAGTTCTCTACGAAGCCCTCGCTCGTTCGCACGGTGAACGTTCGCTCGAGCTTCCCGATATCGATCTTCTCGGCGGGCTTCAGCACGGCCTCGGCATCGCGTACGACCTGGCCCACGCGCTCCCGCAGCTCTGCCGCGCGCGGCGTAGCGACCAGACCTCGCCCCGCCCGGACCAGCAGCGGATCACCTGTCGCCTCACGCAATCGCGCCAAGGTCCTGCTCATCGCGGACGCGCTCAGACGCATGCGTCGCGCGGCTGCCGCAACGTTGCCCTCCTCCAACAGAATGTCCAACGCCACGAGCAGATTGAGGTCCGGCCTTTCCATGGCTTCATTGTGCACGTGACATGGCGTCAAACGCAACCATCGAGTGCATGCCGTGCGTCTTCCGCCATGTGTCGATTGCTCGTACGTTGCCCGCTGTGAGGTCGCGATGGAATTTTCGTCGAACGCAATGAGCGCACGCACGAGCGAAGCACTCCAGGGAGGCACACGGGCAATACCTTCGATTCCGTGGGCGCTCGCCAGCCTTTGTCTATCCATGCTTTTGTCGTCGCTTGGCACCAGCAGCGCCAATGTCGCCCTACCGACGCTCGCCAAGACCTTCGGCGCATCATTTCAAGAAGTTCAATGGGTCGTCGTCGCATACTTGGTTGCCATTACGTCTTCCATCGTCAGCTTTGGAAGACTTGGCGACCTCCTGGGCCGTCAGCGATTGCTGCGAGCTGGGCTGCTCGTCTTTTCGACCGCGTCGCTCGTCAGTGCCGTCGCGCCCTCGTTGTGGGTCGTGATCATCGCGCGCGCAATACAAGGTTTGGGTGCCGCCATCATGATGGCGCTGACCTTCGCATTCGTCAGCGAGATTGTGCCCAAGGTCAGGACTGGCAGCGCAATGGGCTTGCTTGGAGCTACGTCCGCCGTGGGTACTGCACTTGGACCTTCGCTCGGAGGTGTTCTCATCCACTGGTTCGGCTGGCGCGCCATATTCCTGATCAATGTTCCGCTTGGTTTGGCGGCCTTTGCTCTCGTGTGTACACACCTGCCTGCCCACGCACGAAAAGGCGACGATGCCATTGGTTTCGACAACAAAGGGACCGCGCTGCTTGGCCTGACGCTGATTGCTTATGCGCTCGCCATGACCTCGGGACGAGGGCACTTTGGTATGCGCAGTCTGGTTTTGCTCATTGCTGCGCTGATTGCATTGGCTCTTTTTATCGTCACCGAAAAGAAAGCGGCCGCGCCGCTCCTTCGTTTGACGCTCTTCCGCGATGCCACATTGAATGCGAGCCTGTTTGCGAATCTGCTCGTCTCCACGGTGGCGATGACCAATCTCGTGGTGGGTCCGTTTTACCTGGCTCTCGGTATGCAGCTCGACGCAGGGACGGTTGGCATGGTCATGTCTGCTGGACCTTCCGTATCTGCATTGGCGGGTATTCCTGCAGGTCGCGTCGTGGACCGTTTTGGCACGCATCGCACCACCCTCGCGGGGCTTTTCGGAATTGCAGTTGGCGACATCTTGTTGGCGCTCACCCCCAAGACGTTCGGCATTCCGGGCTATGTGCTTCCCATGGTCGTCGCCACCGCGAGTTATGCATTGTTTCAGGCGGCGAACAACACGGCCGTCATGCAGAACGTCGACCCTCGTGAGCGCGGCGTCATGTCGGGAACGCTGAGCCTATCGCGCAATTTGGGACTTACCACGGGGGCGTGTTTCATGGGCGCGGTGTTCGCATTCGCTGCGGGCAAAAGCGACGTAACAACAGCGGGCTCAGACGCCGTCTCCGCAGGAATGCGCGGCGCGTACAGCCTCGCCGCGGCTCTCATGATCAGCGCGCTGCTCGCCGTCGCGCTGACCCATGCACGCGGCCTGCGTCGGGAAGTGACGAAAGTCCATCATCCATGAGGAGTTCGTTCAACAATACAAGGAGAGAAAAACCATGACGACCAAGAATTCGCTCGAAACGTTCATTACCGATGTAAAATCCTTTTGGGGCCCTCTGACCACGGAAATGGTTACACGATGCCGAACCCTTCTCGAGGGGCTCGCCCAAGCGCCGATTGCAGAGGAATGGCTGGCCGAGCTGCACAGGGATCCTCCCGAAGACAAGCAACTGTACCGAGATCCCGAGCATGATTTTCTGCTCAATGCGTATGTGGAACAGCAGGATCGTTATCGAGCCCCTCACGACCATGGAGCGGGCTGGGTGGTGTACGCCGTCCAGCACGGTGAAATGGAGATGGGAACCTATGCTCGAATGACCGAGGCAAACGGTCATGTTCGTCTCGTGCAGCGAGACGTGCAGCGGATGCGCGCTGGAGACTGCATGGTTTACCTTCCGGGCGACATTCACGATACGCGGTGCATCTCCACGAACGCCCTGCTCTTGCGCTTCACGAGCTGCGATTTGAAACGAGAAAGCAAGGAAGGCCGAATGACGCGATATGTGCAGCAGCACGGCGTCTGGACGCTCGGGCGAGTGCGGGCGATGACTGAATGACCGAACGGGGCACGCATTTGGTTCGACGACGAGACCGTCAAGGTCAAGAGGAAGCAACACTCGAACTTCATGCGTGCTGCACACGTCGGGTTTCACCACGGCCGAGGTGCCTGCTTCGCTTTCCCGTGCGGTCGTGCTAAGGTTCGCCCGCGAGCACGTCGAGCCATGAAAATTGCCTACGCAACATGTGATTTTGCCGCTCTCCGTCGGGAGAAAGCGTTTTACGTCGACAAGACTCCGTTCATCCCGCACCTAGAAAACGCCGGCAAGTTCCTGATCTTCCTGCGGCCGCGCAGGTTCGGCAAATCGACCCTGATCAGCACGCTCGAAAATTATTACGACATCGCTCTTGCCGACAAATTCGACGAGCTGTTTGGCGGACTGTGGATCCATGAGCACCCGACGCCCGAGAAAAACAAGTATCTCGTTCTGCGTTTCGATTTTTCGCCCGTCGCGTCGGAGGGCACCACCGATGAAATCCGGCGTAGCTTTGCAATCCAGATCAAGGCATCCGTCCGGTCGTTCATCTGGCGGTACGAAAAACTCGTTCCCAGGCTCTCGACGCTGGAAGCACGGGTCCGTTCGGACGACCAAGATACCGCCGCGATCATGACGGAGCTCTTTACGGTCGTCCGCGACGCAGAGCACCAGGTCTATTTGCTGATCGACGAATACGACCATTTTGGCAATCGGCTGCTTTCGGATGGCTTGATCGACACCTACCAGGACATCGTGCGCAGTGCGGGATTCGTGCGGAGCTTTTATGCCAGTTTGAAGGCATTTACAATCACGAGCACGCTGGCGCGGATGTTCGTCACGGGCGTTTCGCCCATCATGCTGGATGACTTGTCGAGTGGGTTCAACATCATCACGCACGTGTCGCAGAGCGATGCGTTGAATGCCTTGGCTGGGTTCACGACGGCGGACGTCGAACGCGCGGTGGACACGATGCTTCGGGACAGGCCCGATTTGGCGGCCGATCCGCGCATTGGCGATCGCAAAGCGCTGCTCGAAACCCTGGAGCGGTATTACGACGGGTATAGGTTTTCCAAACGAGCTACCGAGAAGATGTACAATTCGACGCTTGTCCTGTACTTCCTTGGAAAGGTGCTCGCTTCGGGATACTACCCCGATCAAATGCTCGATTTGAACGTGCGTACTGATTATGGCCGTCTTTACGGCATTGCCCGAAATACGAGCGGTCAAGAGACCGGCACACGGGAGCTTTTGGAACAGATCTTGACGAGTGAATCGGTCGCGAGCCCGCTGGTGGAGCAATTCGGGACGAAGATGCATTTCGGCGACGCGCAGATCGTGTCGCTTTTTTATTACATGGGCATGCTGACGTTCGGGCCGAATGCGGCGGAAGAAACGATACCCGTGTTCGTGATTCCCAATCGGGTCATGCGCGAATTGCAGTGGAGTTATCTTGTGTTTGCCCTGGCGGATCACGACGACATCCGCATCGACATGAGCCACGTGGCAACGGCATTGGCCACCATGGCGAAGCATGGCGACATCCAGCCGCTGCTCGATGTTTTCCATAAGCAGGTCATCTCCCGCATCAGCAATCGGGACCTCATGCAATTCAACGAAAAAACGATGAAGCTGATGCTCTTTGCGTATTTGTCGCAAACCAATTCGTTTTATCTGATGAGCGAAAAAGAGGTCGCCCAGGGATATTGCGATTTGTTGCTCGGGCTAAAAGGTAATGCATCCGCAGCGAAGTATGCGTGGATCATCGAAGCGAAGTATGTGAAGACGGACGCGACGGACGAGGAAATCGAGGCAGCGGTGCAAGAGGGTTTTGCGCAGATCGAGCGGTATGTTTCGGACGCGGACGTGGTCCAGATGCTGACGCTGGGCAACCATTTGCGAGCTGGCGTCTTGGTGTTCGTCGGGACGAAAGACGTGCGATATTGGGCGTGGAACACGGCCGCATCGAGCGCGTAGCTACGACGAGTCGTCGCCCAGCCATTCGCGGGCAAGCTCGAGGGTTCTACGATGGTCGGGGATGTTTTCGAGGAACGAGCGGCGCACTTCGGGCTCGGAATCCGGAATGAACGCAGCACGGCGCAGGAGGTCGTCGCGTGCTTCGCGAATGGCGTCGCGGGCGGCGTCGAGATTGCCGAGGGCGTGGTGAGCTTCGGCGCGGACGAGGAGGAGGAGGGCGTGGCGGTTGCAATACCCCATACCGCAGGCAATGGATTGGGAGAACGCGAGTTCGGCAATGTCTCTGGCGTCTTCCGCGCGTCCTTGTGCGAGTCGAAGTCGAGCCATGACGGCGAGATACCAAAGACGCAAATAAGGTTCCGCCGTGTCAATTTCCGCGACGCTGAGCAGTTCCGACTCCGCTGCGTCGAGCGCTCCGCCATAAAGTTGAGCTTCGGCAAGCACCAAGCGAGATATTCGGCGCAAAATCATCTCGTTTGCCGCTCGCAGCATCCAGGCGGCGAGGGCGGCGGCTTCATCCAGCTTGCGTTGATCAATGCGCATGACTGAACGATGGCTCTGGGTGGCGAATGCGTCCATACTCCCTTCCGGGCTTTCAGCGTACAAGATGATGTACAGATCGTCCGCGAGATCGAATTGACCGAGCATCCAATGGGCAGCGGCGACACTCCAGCGCGTGTACGGAAGCTCGCGGCCGATGCCCGATTGCTTGCGAAGAGAAATAGCGCTCGTCGCGTGCTGAAGAAAGCCCCACGGATTCCGATCGATATGACACGCACAAAGTGCACGGGCGAGCTCGGCCCAGGCAGATGCAATCGGGTCGCGGTTTGCCGTCATCTGTTCGAGTCGCCGCAGATTCAATTCAGCTTGGCGGCGCTCCGCCGCGTATATATGCGAAACAATGAGCGAAACTAGGGTGGCTGCGAGCAAGGGAATCGCATCTGGCTCGAACTCCATATGTTGGAGCGATTGAACTCGCTCATGCAGCGCCTCCTCGTCACGCAAGTACATCGCACAAGCGATTCCGGCGTAAAGCGCTCGGCTGGCGGTTCGGCTCCCGGGGCGAGCGTGTTTCAGTGTCACGCCGGCCGCATCGGATGCGGCCCGAAAATCCCCCAACTGGAACTTGGCATCCGCCTCGACTGCCCGCATGCCTGCCATCAACCCAGGCTCCTGCCCCAGTGCTACTCCCCGCTCCGACAGCTTGATCGCGACCGCGTAATCACCCCCTTCCAGCGCCTGCTCGGCCGCACGCAGGTAATACGCCGCCGCCCGTTCCCCTTGCTCACCCCTATCAAAATGCTCCGCCAACAGCCTTGGATCCCTTTCCCCAGCCCGCTCCAGCCATTCGCCAGCGAGCTTATGCCCAAGCCTCCGATCCTCCTCCGTCAGCATCGCATACGCGCCTTCCCGCAGCAGCACGTGCCGAAATGCGAGCTCCACCTGTCCCGCAAATCGACTCTCGGGCCGTTTCACCAGCACCTCGCGCTCGACCAAATGCAGCAATCGGTTTCGCACCTGTGCTGGCCGATCCGCACGATCCAATAACGCCGCGACACCTCCTGGCCAGAATGCCTCGCCAAACACCGCTGCCGCTCGCAATGCGCGACGATCCTCGTCATCCAATGCCGCGAGCCTCGATTGCACCATCGCCACGACCGTCTCGGGAAAGCCTTCTCCCTTTCGCTCCGCCGCTGCACGGATCAGTTCTTCCAAGTAAAACGCATTCCCGTCCGCTTGCGCGATGAGCCGCTCCAGCGTTTCCGCACCGATGTCCTCGCCGAGCACCTGGCGCACCAATCGCTCGCTCGCCTTTTTGCCCAGCGGTTTGAGCTGAATCTCTTGCAGGTGCCGCCCCTCCCAAAGCTCGGGGAAAAGCGAATGCACTTCCGGGCGCGCAATGGCCAGCACCATCCACGGCTCTTCCGAAACATCCCGCAATGCCGCATCCACGAATTGCACCGTCGGCAAATCCCCCCAATGCAGATCCTCCAGCACCAGCAGCACCGGTTGCACTGCGCATTCGGCACGCAGAAAATCGAGCCACGCGCGACGCATTTCATCCGTCATGATCTGCGTATTGCGGCGCGCTGCACGCAATAGCTCGCTCGAATCTTCGGGGAAGGGTACACCTGCAATTTCACCGAGCAGCTCCGCCACGCGCTGTCGATGCTGCGCCCCCACGCGTTCCGCTACCCGGCCGAGCAGTTTTTCACGACGCTCAGGCAATGGTTCGTCGCCACGAATCCCGCACGCATGGCGAAGCGCTTGACCTAGCAGCCCCAGCGCCGAGCCCACACGCAATACGTCGCCGCGCGCAATCCACACCGCCATGGGCGTATCGTTTGCCCGAAGCCTCGCCAAAAGCTCCTGCGAAAGACGCGATTTGCCCATTCCTGCCGCCGCCACCACGAGCGCTGCCTGCGCCGTTCGCTCTTCGATGGATTCCGCGAACATCTGCGATAATGTCGAAAGCTCGCGATCTCGTCCGACACAAGGCGTCGCCTTTTTCAGGAGCAATCGCGCTTCTTCGGCGATTTCGCGCTCGCCGTGCAATGTCGCGCCCGCCTCCGTCTCGCGCACGTCGAATCGCCCGTCGAGCAATCGCGCAGTCATTTCGTCGATTGCCACCGCAGCCGGCCGCGACTCCAGCAGCTTCACCGCCCGGTCAATCGCTTCGGCCGCCGCCATTCTGCCCGTCAATTCACCTCGGCCCGTCGCGAGCGCGACGGCGCGACCATTCGTATTCGCGTGCAACCACAATGCACATCGCGCCGCCTGCGCCGCTTGATCCGTCGCGAGGCCCATTGCACCCATCGATGCCACGGCCGATCCGTCACGTAGTACATCGAGCCGCCCGCCAAAAGTCTCGGTACCCTCGCGGAGCATCTGCGCCGTTTGCGCCGCGTGGCCTTCGAGCGTCACGTCCTCTCGCCTTTCCGCTTCAATGACGATCACCGTCATGGTCCGCCGCTCCCCGCTCGTCAATGCAATCGATGCCCGACGCGTCGTTCCCCGAGGCAATTCCTTGGTGAGCGCTGCGAGGTTTTCCAGCACCGCCGCACCATTTCGCGGCCGAGCTTCCGGGTTTTTGGCCATCATTCGGAGCAATAGCTGTTCCAATGCCGCCGGCGCATCGGGCCGCAATTCGCACAGCCGAGGCGGTTCGGCGATGAACACTTTGGCCAGCAGCGCCATCAAATGCTCGCCGGTAAACGCGGGTATCCCCGTCACGCATTCGAACAGCACGCAGCCGAGCGAAAACACGTCCGCTCGGGCATCGATCACGCGAGCATTCTGTACTTGCTCCGGCGCCATGTACCCCGGTGTGCCCATGATCGTTCCCGTCCGTGTCAAGCGCGCTGCCCCATCGAGTCGCGCAATCCCGAAATCGACCACTTTGATTTGGTCTACGCTGCCTCCCACGAGAAACACATTGCTCGGCTTCAAATCCCGATGCACGATTCCGCGCGCATGCGCCTCGCCAAGTGCCTCGGCAATCTGTTTGCCCAGGCCAATGCTTTCCTCGAGCGATAGCTCCGCTCGCGCGAGCCGCCGCGACAGATCCTCGCCCTCCAGCCACTCCATTGCGAGATACGGCTCGCCCGACGTCGCGACCACTCCATGCGCCACGTACCGCACGATGCGCGGATGCGCCAACTCGGACAGCGCTCGCGTCTCGTGCTGAAACCTCGCGTGGTGCTCACGAGCGCCGCTACGGAGCACTTTGACCGCGACAACCTCGCCGCTTTGCCGGTCCTGCGCACGGAAGATCTGGCCCATGCCGCCGGACGCTACCAACGCTTCGATCTCGAAACGTTCCGCGACGACGTCGCCTCGTTGCATGTGCGGCAGCATAGATACAGTCGATAAAGTTTGTCCATGATAATACAGTCGTCCATGATTGTCTGCTGCGTGCTGGAGCTTCGCCGGTGCGTGCCGGAGCTTCGCCGGTGCGTGCTGGAGCTTCGCCGGTGCATGCTGGAGCTTCGTTTCTCCGTGCCGGAGCTTCGCCCCTCCATGCCGGAGCTTCGCCGGTGCGTGCTGGAGCTTCGCCGGTGCGTGCTGGAGCTTCTTTTCTCCGTGCGGAGCTTCGCCCCTCCGTGCCGGAGCTTCGCCGGTGCGTGGTCGACGTTCGTGCGAAAGAAGGCTGGCTTTGTCTCCAACTTTGCGTGTAGCATCGCCTACGGACCTCGCACCCTGGAGACCCCAAGTGACCATTGATTACGAACGATTTGCCCGTGTCATCACGCGCTCGATCGAAATCGCCGACGAGCCGAATGCCGATGCGATTGTCGTCGCCGTGTTCAAAGAGACGCTCGCGGATGCCGCGGCGGCCTACCTTGCTGCGGAAGCCGCAGTGTCGACGGCGATGAGCGCATTTGCGAAGGAAAACCGTGAGGCCCTCGATGCATTGGCTTCACTCGACACACCGTATCGAGTGGCTCGAGCGGCGGTATTGGCGATGTTGCCGGGAACGAAGTTGCCGGATACCCTCAAATCGCAACCCACGGACACCGATCAGCTCAAGGCCATTGCCCAGTTGCTCGACCTGATTGATGATCATGTTGGCAAGGAATGGGCTGACGTGCTGCTCGCCGGAGAATTTGGCACGAAGGCGTCGCAGACGACCACGGAATTGTCGGAATCCATTGCAGCAAACAAAGCTTTGTCGAAAGCGCGGAGTGATCGTGCTGCGGCATATGGCCCGACCTATGAAAAGTATTTGCGCTTCAAGCAAGTCGTGCGCAATGTTTATGGGCCGGGTTCGAAACAATATAGGCGCATTCATTTACGCGCATCGCCCGGTGCGTCCGCGCCGGAGGCGGAAGAAACAGGGACTTGAGTCCATTCCACGTCAGCCCGCCGTGCGTGCGTCATGCGTGCGCGCGGTGGAAATTTCATGGGTGCTGCCACCACGGCTGAGGTGCCAGCTTCGCTTTTCCTTGCGGTCGTGCTAAGGTTCGCCCGCGAGCACGTCGAGCCATGAAAATTGCCTACGCAACATGCGATTTTGCCGCTCTCCGTCGGGAGAACGCCTTTTACGTCGACAAGACCCCGTTTTTCCCGCACCTGGAGAACGCCGGCAAGTACCTGATCTTCCTGCGGCCGCGCAGGTTCGGCAAATCGACACTGATCAGCACGCTCGAAAACTACTACGACATCGCTCTTGCCGACAAATTCGACGAGCTGTTTGGTGGACTGTGGGTCCACGAGCATCCCACGCCCGAGAAAAACAAGTATCTCGTGTTGACGCTCGACTTTTCACCCGTCGCGTCCGAGGGTACGACCGAAGAAATCCGACGGAGCTTTGCAATCCAGATCAAGGCAAGCATCCGTTTTTTCATCCATCGCTACATGGCGCTCGTCCCCAAGCTATCCGTGCTCGAGCGGGCCGTCGACTCCGACGACGAAGATACCGCGGCGATCATGACCGACCTTTTGACGGCGGTCCGCTACGCCGGACATCAGGTGTATTTGCTGATCGACGAATACGACCATTTTGGTAATCGGCTGCTTTCGGACGGCTTAATCGACACCTACCAAGGCATCGTGCGCAGTGCGGGGTTCGTGCGGAGCTTTTATGCAAGCCTGAAAGCATTCACGCGGACGAGCACGCTCGCGCGGATGTTCGTCACGGGCGTTTCGCCCATCATGCTGGACGACTTGTCGAGCGGGTTCAACATCATCACGCACGTGTCGCAGCGCGACGCATTGAATGCCCTGGCGGGTTTTACCGCGGCTGACGTCGAGCGCGCGGTGGACCTGATGCTCCGGGACAGGCCCGACTTGGCGGCCGATCCGCGCATTGGTGATCGCAAAGCGCTGCTCGAAACGCTGGAGCGGTATTACGACGGGTATCGATTTTCGGTGTACGCGCAGGACAAAATGTACAACTCGACGCTGGTCCTGTATTTCGTCGGCCAGGTCTTGGCGACGGGCAGGTACCCCCGGCAAATGCTCGATTTGAACGTGCGTACCGATTATGGGCGCCTCTACGGCATTGCTCGAAATACGAGCGGTCAAGAGACCGGCACACGGGAGCTGTTGGAAGAGATCTTGACGAATGAATCGGTCACCAGTCCCCTGGTCGAGCAATTCGGCACCAGGATGCTTTTTGGCCGAGCGCAAATCGTGTCGCTCTTTTACTACATGGGGATGCTGACCTTCTCCGCTGATGCGATGACCAGCTCGGATCCCAAGCTCGTCATCCCCAACCGCGTGATGCGCGAGTTGCAATGGAGTTACGTCGCGTTTGCCATGGCCGATCACGAGGGCTTGCAAATCGACTTGACCGATGTGTCGAGCGCGCTCCGGAAGATGTCGGTGGACGGCGAGATTCAACCCTTGCTCGACTTGTTCCACAAGCAGGTCCTTGGACGCATCAGCAATCGGGACCTCATCCAATTCGATGAAAAAACGATGAAGCTGATGCTGTTTGCGTATTTGTCGCAAACCAATTCGTTTTACTTGATGAGCGAAAAAGAGGTCACGCAGGGTTATTGCGATTTGTTGCTTGCGCTCCGAGGCAATGCATCGGCGGCCAAGTACGCGTGGATCATCGAGGCGAAATACGTGAAGACCGACGCGACGGACAAGGACATCGAAGCTGCAGTTGCAAAAGGTTTTGCGCAGATCGAGCGGTATGCGGCGGACGCGGACTTGGTCAAGATGCTGACGCTGGGCAACCATTTGCGGGCGGGCGTCTTGGTGTTCGTCGGGACGAAAGACGTGCGCTATTGGGCGTGGGAGACGGCCGCATCGAGCGCGTAGATAGGACGATGCATTACCCGACGGGCGCACGCAAATCATGTGCGGCTGCTCGATAGACCGTCGTCTTCTTCTCAGGTCTCATGGCGCTGCCGCGCATTCGATTGCTGCAATTGCGTAAAGATTGTGCTATGTCGCAAGCACTTTGATGATGCACGCGCGACCGGGAGACACCGTTGCAGGCCGTTTCGTGATCGAACGGCTCGCTGGCCGCGGAGGCATGGGCGAAGTGTTTCGCGCACGGGATTTGCGTGATGATCAGGCCGTCGCGCTGAAAATCATGCGCGTTGAAGGGCATGATCTAGGCTGGTTTCAACGCGAAGTCAGGACGCTCGAAAGGCTCCGCCACCCCAATGTCGCGCGCTATGTCGATCATGGAATGATGGGCACGGGCACGCATTACCTCGCAATGGAATGGCTGGACGGCGAGGACCTTGCCGCGCGACTCGAAAAAGGACCGCTCGGAATATGGTCGGTCGTCCAGGCGATGCATTGACTTCTTGCATGCAGGCGGTGGAATTGTACAGGCGCGTGGGCGACATGAGAAACGCATCGGTGCACATGATGAATGTCGGCGTCCTGTGCACTTCGCTCGGCGCTTATCGAGACGCCGAGCGATATTTAACGGAGGCACTCGCGGAGAGCCGTCGATTGGGAGTCACGCGTCAAGGCATATGGATTGAGCTCAGCCTTGGTCGGATATGGTCGCAGGTAGGCCGATTCGACGAAGGTGTGGCTGCCATGCGACGAAGCCTCGATGCGTTGACCCGTCCCGGATATGAACGACTTTGGGCGGTCGCAAGCGCCGAGCTTGGTTTCGAGCTCGCGGTGGGTGGTCATTTCAAAGAAGCGCTGGAAATTGTCGAACCGGTATTTCACAGCGAAGCAGCCGATAACTCATTGATCCTATCGCTCGTTGCTGGAGCGCGTGCGCATCTTGGCTTGGGCGATGTGCCGAGCGCCATGAAGCACGCGCGGTCCGCATACGAATTGCAGGAGAAGACGGGGGATCGCGAGCATGCCGTGGGCGTGTACGTGACGCTCGCGCTCGCAAGCAATGCAGCGGGCGAAAAAGCCGAAGCGATGGCGGCCATCGAGAAGGCGCGTGACGTCATCCTCGCAGCGGCCGATATGCTGACCGACCCGGAAAAACGCCGCACGTTCATTGAAAGTGTTCCCGAGCATGTTCGAGCGCTCAATCTTGCCAGGGCGTGGATTGACGCTTGAAACGGCGTTGCCGATTGGCGTAACTGTTTCTCTTACGGAACTTTGGCGTTGATGATGGCAATCGCATCCAGATCGAATCCAGCCGTGGGTGCTGCTCCCGCGCCCTGGATGTCGCGAATGCGGACAAACCTGACTTCCGCGAGCCCCACGGTGCTCAAATCGAATGGATCGCCACCGGACACCATCGGATCGAATGCGGAGATTTCGAGGTCACCATTGGCAAAAACCGGCGCATGGCCCGCGCATCCCGTGGGCGGCATCGATTCGGCGGCACACGGAAAACTCACCCACGTTTGACCATCCGAACTTACCGATACTTCGGCGAGCTCGCTGAATACTTGATCCCCCATGCTTCCATAGAGAAACGGATTCTCGAATACGATGAAGTCGACGCCAGGCCCATCGACGATGGCATTGCCGCCGAATCCCAATGTAATGGTGCCTTGACGGCCAAGCGAAAGCACGTCGGTGCTTCCTTGCGTGTTGCCATTACCGAGTGGCTCTCCGTAAATCACTTCGGGATACTGTTCAGCGCCGAATCCTGCCGCCTCCCCAGGCTCGAACGATTCCACGCAGCTCACCGTCCGAGTTGCCGGCGCCGACGCATTACACGCATGAGGTGACGGGCTCTCTCCGCCATTTTCAACTCCAACGTCACCGCAACCCAACGCAAATAGACCCACCGAACATGCCGTAGCAAGAAATGTTTTGTGCATTCTTCTCGAATACCAAACGGGACCCGGTGGAGCCAGTCCTTCCGATATGCCAAAAATGCGTGTCATTTCAGTCGTTTCGCCATTGCGACGAGCATTTGCCTTTGGATCGTACTAAAAGAATCTCGTGCTCCGTCGCCCCCCGTTTCCTCGTCCCTCTCCATCCGCCGTCGACAAGGCGCGGCTTTTGCTCGATCGCGCGCTGGGGCCGTCCAAAGTGATTACATCGTCCGACGGATGCGCGTCGTACGCAGGCGACGAATCGGATCAGGAACCCGTCGTGCCCGATGCCGTCGTGCTCGCGGCAAATGCAAACGACATCGAACGAGCGCTCGCGGCGGCAAGCGAAGCCGATGTTCCCATCGTCCCGCGCGCTGCCGGAAGCGGCAAGTCGGGCGGATGCGTTCCCGTGAGCGGCGGCATCGTGCTCGTCACGCTCGGCATGAACGCCATCAAGGAGATTGACCGAGACGAACTCGTCGCCGTGGTCGAGCCCGGCGTCATTTTGGCGGACTTTCATGCAGCGGTCGAAGCCGAGGGGCTCTTTTATCCACCCGATCCCAACTCGCTCGCCATCTGCGCGCTCGGGGGCAATCTCGCCGAAAACGCCGGCGGTCCTCGCGCATTCAAGTACGGCGTGACGCGCGAATACGTGCTCGGCGTGGAAGCTGTGCTCATGAGCGGCACGCGCATTCGAGCGGGTCGACGCACGGTCAAAGGCGTCACGGGCTACGACGTCACGAGCCTCCTCGTGGGCAGCGAAGGCACGCTCGGCGTGTTCACCGAAGCTACGTTGCAGCTCATTCCAAAGCCTGCGGGCGTCGCGACGCTGCTCGGCTTGTTCGAGACCGTGACCGATGCAGGGCGCGCCGTGTCGGCCATCATCGCCGCGGGCCTCGTGCCGCGATGCTTGGAGCTCATGGATGCGGGCGCGCTCAGTGCAGTGCGAGCACGTGGCGTTGCCGTCAACGATCGAGCGGGCGCGATGTTGCTCATCGAGGTCGACGGCGACGCTGCAACCACGGAAGCCGCCATGGAGCGCATCGGTGAAGCGTGCGTCGCCGCGCGAGCGATCGATGTCCTCGCAGCGCAGGACGCATCGCAGCAAGCGCGTTTGTGGGCCGCTCGTCGCGCGCTTTCTCCGGCAACGCGCGCGATGGCTCGCTACAAAATCTCCGAAGACGTCGTCGTTCCGCGCATGCGTTTGCCCGACCTTTTGGCCGAGATCGATCGCATTTCCGAAGAGACGAGCATTCGCATGTTGAGCTACGGACACGCGGGTGACGGCAACCTGCACGTCAATTTTCTTTGGGACGATCCCGATGCTTGGCAGCGTGTCGAACGCGGCCTGGAGCGGCTCTTTCGTGCGGTCGTGAGCATGCGCGGTACGCTCACGGGCGAACACGGAGTCGGCACGTCGAAGGCTGAATACTTGCCTCTCGAGCAGTCATCGGAGCTCATTCAACTGCAGCGCGACATCAAGCGCGTGTTCGATCCGAAAAACCTTTTGAACCCAAACAAAATTTTCCCTCGCCGCGGACATGGCGTCTGCTAATGAGGCTGCGTGCGCGTTCTTGGCATCGATCCTGGAAGTCGACATCTTGGTTGGGGCGTCTTGCACCGTGAAGGCAGCCGCATCGAGCATGTTGCGCACGGTGTCATCGACGTGGATCTCGATGGCACGTTTGCCGATCGTCTCGTCGACATCGACGATCGCCTCGCGGAGGTCATCGCCAAGCATTCGCCCACGGTGGCTGCCGTAGAGAGCATCTTTTTCTCGAAGGATGCGCAAAGTGCAGCGAAGCTCGGTCACGCGCGCGGTGTCGTGCTCTTGCGGCTCGCGCGTTCGTCGCTCCAAACCTGCGAATATCCTCCGGCGCTCGTCAAGCGTACGGTGGCGGGTCGCGGAGCCGCGGACAAACGCCAAGTCGCGATGGTCGTGACGGCGATCTTGCGCCTCGGTGCTCCGCCCCGGTCCGATGCGGCCGATGCGTTGGCCATCGCGCTCACGCACCTCAACGTGGCCGGATTTCAGGCGGCACTTTCGGCGTCGAAACCCTCGCAAAAAGCGCCTCGGAAGGTACATCTACCGTGAGGTTGCATGATCTTGTTCGGGCCTCCGTCCAAGCGCCGGACCCTTACGAATCGCCAGGTCTTCGGTTACGTACTCATCACCAGTTCGAACCCCACTCACAGGACAGAACGATGCGCCAGTTCCGAATCATCTCCGCCTTTTCCGCCATCGCCGCGAGCGCGTTTCTTCTCTGTTCCCCGGGCAGCTTCGCTCAAGCTCCCGCAGCTCCTGCCAAGCCCGCAGCGCCCAAAGGCCCGACAGCCGACGAGATTGGCAAGAAAGTCCAGGCCTTCTACGATTCGCTGAAGACGTTCAAGGCGACGTTCTCGCAGACGTACACGATCAAAATTCAGAACGTGAAGAAGGAGTCGAAGGGCAAGGTCACCTTCGAGAAGCCTGGGAAGATGAACTGGGTGTACGACGCGCCGAACGGCAATCGCGTCGTCTCCGACAGCACGACGATTCGCGTGTACGAAAAAGAGAACCAGCAGATGTACGAGACGCCGGTGAAGACGTCGCAATATCCGGCGGCGCTCGCGTTTTTGATGGGCAAGGGGCAGCTCATCAAGGACTTCAATTTGCGGCTGCTCGACGCGGCGCAGATGAAGTTCGAGGGCGGTTACGTGCTCGAAGGGACGCCCAAAGAAGCTACGCCCGCGTATCAAAAGGTTTTGCTTTACGTCGACGGACAAACCAGCCAAGTTCGCCGCGTGCTCATCTTGGATGCGCAAGGCAACCGCAACCGGTTCGACTTCAGCGCACCCGTCGTCAATCAAACCGTCGACAAGAGCGAGTTCGAGTTCACCCCGCCGCCCGGCACGCGCGTCATCAAGCCCTGAAATCGTTGCAGTCCAAACGACCGCAGAGCATCTCGGGGGTGCAGGTATCATCGCGAACGATAATTTCGACAAATGCTGGACGTAATCTGGTAGATGTCATCTAGCTTGGAGGAGCGATGAAAGCGTTGGATCTTGCAAAAGTGGTGCTGTTGGCATTGGCGTTGTCGACCGTTGCGTGCGCACAAACGTACATGGTCAAGGGCATGCAGGGTGCGCCCGATGCCGATGCAAAGATCACCGCGAAGGTGATCAGCGAAAACACCCTCACGCAGATTTCGATCAAGGCTGAGCATCTTGCCCCGCCGGAGCGGCTGCTTCCTGGATCGACGGTGTATGTCGTTTGGGCTCGTAAGGATGCGAATGACGAATGGATTCGCATCGCGAAGCTCGACTACAGCGCCGACTCCCGCAAGGGTGCCGTCGACACCGCGACGGTGCCGCTCACGGGCTTCGAGCTTGCGATCAGTGCCGAGCAGCAGGCCATGCCGAAGTCGCCGTCGACGACGATCATCTTCACGCAAAAAATCTCGAACTGACGCGACCCATTCGGCTCTCGCGTTTCGTACGTCATGAACGGTAGGATGGATTGATGGCTGCCGCGCGCGTGGTGCGCGGTGGCTTCGTGCATCCCTACGCGTGCCATGAACAACCCCTACGGTTCTCGCCCCGCGCCCTACGGCCAACCTTCCTATCCGCAACAGCCTCCACCGAACTACGGCCATGGTCCGGGGTATGCCGGTGGTCCTCCGAAGCCCGTCGATCCGCCTGACCCGGACAAACGCCGGCGCATGGTGGGTTTTGGTATTTGGGGCGTGGGCATTCTCGTCGGCGTCGTGCTCAACATCTTGTTCACGCTCGCCGAGATAGCGTTTTCCAAGGCGCCTGGGCGCATGATGTCCGCGGTCCTCACCGGCGCCATTTTCGCCTTCTTGCCGCTCGGGTTTTACCTGTTCATCCCCATGGTCCTCGATCGTTACGATCCCGAACCTTGGTGGACGCTGGCGATGGCGTTTTTCTGGGGTGCGATTGTCGCGACGGGGTTCGCCGGGATGATCAACACGGGCGTGCACATCGTATCGGCGAGTTTATTTGGACCAGCGGTGGGCAATTTCATGACGTCGGTCGTCAGCGCGCCCTTGTCCGAAGAATTCTTCAAGGGGCTTGCCATTTTGGGCATGTTCTATTTCTTGCGTCGAGAATTCGATGGGGTCGTCGATGGCATCATTTACGCGACCTTTTGTGCGCTCGGTTTTGCCGCGGTAGAAAACGTCAGTTATTACGCGCGCGCCGAAATGGCCAATCAGCTCGCAGGGACGTTTTTTCTGCGCGGCATTCTCTCGCCTTGGGGCCACCCGCTCTACACATCGATGACGGGGATCGGCTTTGGCATCGCGCGTGAATCGAGTCGCACGTGGGTGCGCGTGCTGGCGCCCATTGGAGGGTTTTTCATTGGCGTCTTTTTGCATGCGCTTTGGAACTTCGTGCCCACGGTCATTCCAAACGCCTTCTTCATCATGCTCCTCTTCTGGTTCATGTTCGTGGTGATTTTCTTCGTCATTCTGATCGTCCTCGTCTTGCGAAAGGGCAACATCATTCGCCAGTACTTGAAGGACGAAGTGCTGATGGGGAACATGACGCAGCAGGAAGTGGACCTCGTCTGTTCGCCCGTTGGAAGGCTCTCGTGCACGTTCTCGTGGCGCGGGGCCGAGGGGCGGGCGTTCATTGGGGCGGCGAGTCGATTGGCGCTGTCGAAATGGCACACCGCGCGCGCCATGAAAGGCCAGAAGCGCACGATCAGCGCCGACTTCATCGGGCCTTTGCGACAAGACATCGTCCGGATTCGCGCTCAGCTCAATGCGAAGGCGCCGCGGCGATAACACGGACCGATGTTTGTCAAAATCGTGTCAATGTCGCAATGGCGCCATTCTGTTACGATTTTGAAACCATGAATTCACAGAATTGTAGCAATTCCGGCTGACAGCACGTCGTCCTTTCACGCAGCCTCCATCATTTCGTTACAATGACCCCGTAGAGTCGCTCGTCGATGGCGACCATTCTGGTGATCGAGGACGAGCCCGCGCTGCTGAAGGTGCTCGATTACAATTTCAAGCAAGCGGGGCACGAAGTCCTTCTGGCCCCGCGTGGCAGTGAAGGCTTGCGCCTCGCCCGCGAGCGGCATCCGGACGTCGTGCTGCTCGATCAAATGCTTCCCGACGTGCAAGGCACCGAGGTCTGTCGCACGTTGCAATTGGATCCCGGGACACGTGACGTGCCCATCGTCTTCGTCACCGCAAAAGGTGACGAAGTGGATCGCATCGTCGCATTTGAGCTCGGCGCGGTCGATTACGTGGTCAAACCCTTCAGCGTTCGCGAGCTGGTGCTCCGCGTGCAGGCGATTTTGCGTCGGTCGAAGAGCACCGCACAAACGCAACGAATCATCGAATTCGGCATTTTGCGCATCGACGAGGATGCTCACCGCGTTTGGATCAGTGGTGAGGAAGTGGGCCTCACGCTCCTCGAGTTCAAGCTCCTCGTGACGCTTTATGAAAATCGGGCCCGCGTGCAGACCCGCGGCGCGCTGCTCGAGGGCGTGTGGGGAATGGATGTGGGCGTGACGACTCGCACCGTGGATGCCCACGTAAAACGCCTCCGCGACAAACTCGGGGAGGCCGGTTCCTATGTGCAAACCGTGCGAGGGCTTGGGTATCGATTTGCTCATTCTCCCGATGACACTTCGTTTGCGGAATGACTGGAAACCATAATGCAATCGTTACGAAGCATTCACCATATTGACACGAAAGCGCGGCACCGTGCGGCCCCGATGGAGACGCCATGAGTTTCGAAGCGTGGAACATCGAGGAGAGTGACCCGGGGCGAAAAAAACGGCTCGCCATTGGATATGCGACAGCAATCACCCTTTGCACGGTGGTTGGTGCGGCATTCGCGTCCATCAAAGCAGTCGTACAGGTCGCCGAGGAAGAACAGCTTGTCGCGGTCGAGCTCACGCCGACAATCGAAGCGCCCAAACCGCCGCCGCCTCCTCCGCCGCCGGAACCGGAACCGAAAGTGGCGTCAGGGCCAAAAGTGATGAAAAAGCCGGTCGTCGTGCCGCAAGCGGTGCCGACCGACATGCCGCCCGAGGGTGACCCGGAAAAACCAGTTGCCGCGAGTGAAGAAGGAGAAGGTGAGGGCGACGGAATAGGTTCGGGCAATGCGGCGCCACCGCCTCCCCCGCCTCCGCCGCCACCGCCACCGCCACCGCCGCCGCCGAAAATTTCCGGGCCCATTCAGCTTCCGGAAGACGGCACGCCGCCATCGCCGATATCAAAGCCGTCTCCGCCGTATCCCGAAGCGCTGAAGAGCGAAGGTATCGAAGGAACGGTGGTCGTGAGGTTTGTCGTGACGGAATCGGGGGACGTGGGCAGCGTATCGGTCGTTCGAGGCCATCCACGGCTCGATCCAATCGTCATTGGTACGGTGAAAACGTGGCGATTCAAGCCGGCCATGGTCGATGGAAAGCCGGTCGCAACCTACCAAGTGGCTCGATTCAATTTCAAGATCAAGACGTAAAAAAGGGTTTGGCGAAAGATCGCCGAGGAGTGAAACATGCAATTCGATCTCGCACACATTTGGGCGAGCATGGGCATCGTATCGAAGCTCATTGCGTTCACGCTCGTGCTCATGGCCGTCGCGAGCATTGCGGTGGTCGTCGAGCGGATGATTGCACTTGCGCGAAGCAATGCGGAAACCGGGCGTTTCATGAAGGTGGCCGGCCCGCTGCTCGATTCATGGGACATGGCCGAGCTCATCAAAGCAGCGGATCGCCATCGCGTCTCGGCGCTCGCGCGGCTCGTGGGCGGAGCGGTTCGTCGATACGTACGAGCGGAAAACGAGCCGGATGGGAATCTCTCGCCCGTCGAATTGTCGCGACGCGAAGTCGGTCGTCGGCGCGAAGCCATTTCGATGGACCTGCGCCGAGGCATGTCGGTCCTCGCGACGGTCGGATCCATTGCACCGTTCGTGGGGCTCCTCGGAACGGTCGTCGGTATCATTACGGCATTCCAGAGCATTGCAGCGACCGGTTCGGGTGGCCTCGGTGCGGTCAGCGCGGGCATTGCCGAAGCGCTCATCGAAACGGCGCTCGGGCTGTCGGTCGCCATTCCTGCAGTGCTTTGCTTCAATTGGTTGACGGGCAAGATTTCGGTTATCGAGGCGGCCATCGATCGCAGCGCAGGCGAGCTGCTCGACGAAATGGAGAATCACCATGGGCGTGCAAGCGGCGAACGGATTCTCGAAGAAGCAGCCTGAGCCGGACATCAACATCACGCCGCTCGTGGACGTGGTGCTCGTGCTGCTCATCATTTTCATGGTGATTGCTCCCGAGCTGGAACATGGCGAGCGGGTGGAATTGCCGAGCGTGGTGAAAGCGGACGAAAATTCGAAATCGAAGCTCGATCCCATTACGGTGACGGTGACGGCTCGTGGAAGTGTGTTCCTGGAAAAAGAGCCCATGGGCAATCTCGCGACGCTCGAAACCAGGCTATCGCAGATTCACCAAGCGGAATCCGACCGGAGGATCGTGCTGAAGGGTGATGCGTCCGTGCATTACGCGAAAATGCGCGACACCTTCGCGGCGTGTCAGCGTGCGGGTTTCAAAGGGATTGCCTTGAGCGTGAGCCAAAAGGGCAAAAGCGGTGAGGAGAGCTAGCCATGGGGATGAACGTTTCGGCTGGCGGGAAAAAGGACAACATTGCACCCGCAATGAACGTCACGCCGCTCGTGGACGTGGTGCTCGTGCTGCTCATCATCTTCATGGTGGTGGCACCGCTGCTCGACAAGCAGCTTTGGCTTCAATTGCCGAAAAAGGATACGGCTCAAAAGAACGAGCCTCCACCGCCCGACGCGGACAAACCGGTCGTGCTGACGGTGGATTCCAAGGGCACGATTCGCATCAATCAAAACGTGATCGAGAAAGCCGAGCTTCGCGAACGATTGCGTAAAATCTTTGCGGCCCGTGCCGATCAAGTCCTTTATTTCGACGCCACCGACGATGCTCCGTACGGCGTCACCGTGCAGGTGATGGATATCGCCAAACAGGGCGGAGCAAAGGGTATCGCGATATTGACGGAAAAGGTCGCCGGTAACTGAGTTTTCAATGCAGGAAAGCGAAAAATTCGCGCGACATCTCGCGCGCACGGGATAGGTCCATGCGACGACTGACGAACATTACGACGACCCTCTTGGCATTATCGGTTCCCCTTTTCACGGAACGTGCGGCATTTGCTGCGGATGATGCTCCCGCGCCAAGTTCGAGCGAACCGGCGCCGCCGCCAGCCGACGATGTTATCCTCGAGGAAGAGGACCCGTCGCGCGCGCCGCCCGCAGGAAAAGGTGTCGTGTGGGGCATCGTGACGGACGCAAAAACGAACGAACCGGTCATCGATGCACAAGTATCGGTTGTCGGGACGAACAAGAAGGCGATTGCGGACTTCGACGGCCGCTTTCGACTGGAACTGACGCCGGGCATGTACGAGCTGCGCGTTTTTTATCAGCTCTACAAAGCTCAACGCGTGCAAAATGTCCGCGTCGTCGCGGGCAAAGTCGAAAAGGTCGACGTGGCGCTGTCGACGGAAGAAAACAAGCAAGAGATCGTCGTCGAGATTGAAGCGGACCCCGATCGAGCATCCGCGGCGGCACAAACGCTCATTCGCAAAAATGCCGCGGCCGCAGGCGATGCCATCAGCGCGCAGGAAATCGCCCGAACGCCCGATCGAAACGCTGCCGACGCTGCCAAGCGCGTCGTCGGCGCGTCGGTCGTTGGAAGCCGCTACGTATTCGTCCGCGGATTGGGCGAACGATATACCAATGCCCTCATCAATGGCACGCCGCTGCCGAGCCCCGAGCCCGATAGGCAAGCTGTTCCATTCGACATGTTTCCCACGACGGTGCTCAGTGACTTGACCATCGTCAAAACGTTCACGCCCGATATGCCCGGCGACTTCACGGGCGGCTCCGTACGCGTTCGCACGCGTGAATTGCCCGAGTCGTTCACCGTGACGGGGACGTTTTATTTGGGTGTGAATACGGAGAGCACATTTCGCGATCGGCTCACGTATCGCGGTTCCAGCACCGATTGGCTCGGCATCGACGACGGTACGCGATCACTGCCTCGGTCCATTCCAGCATATCGCGTCACGCGCCTCGGTCCAAAGCCGGACGGTAGCGTCATTACACGCGACGAGTTGACTCGATACGGGCAGGACATCAATGCGTACATGAGCACGCAGCGGGCAATGGCGCTGCCCAACATGAGCGGCAACATCACGATTGGCGATACCTTGAAAAAAGAGCCGATCATGAATTCGGATACATTGCAGCGCTGACGTATGGGCGAAAGTTTCAGATTCGACGCGACGAGATTGCTCGGACGTTTACCACGGACCCCAATGCGGCCGTTCCCGAATTGCGAATGCTCAACGATTACCGCATCGAAACGGGCCTCGATACCGTTACGTGGGGTGGATACGGCGGGCTCACGTATCGTTATGCCAAAGACCACAAGGTTTCACTGATTGGTCTGCACACACGTTCGTCCGAAAACGAAGCGCGCGAAATCGAAGGTTTCAATGAGGACGCGGGCATGACGATTTACGATACACGTCTGCGCTTCACGAGCCGAGCGCTCACGTTCGGGCAGCTCACCGGTGAACACAAGCTACGCAGCATGAGCGATGCGACGCTCGATTGGAGTTTGACGTTGTCGTCCGCGTCGAGCAGCGATCCGGACATGCGTGAAAACGTGTACCAATTGGCAGAAGGTGGGCGAAAAGTCTGGGACGATGGGACGCAAAGCGGGCTGCACTTTTTCGGCAATCAATCCGAAATGATTTACGGCGGGCTCGTCAATTGGACGCAGCCGCTCGTGAAGGGGGATGCGCCCACGCGGCTCGAGTTCGGAGGGCTCGCGCTCGTGCGTTCGCGTGACTTCGAGGCGCGCAGGTTCAGGTTTCTCGCACGAAACCCACCTGGTTTCGATTATGCGAAATCCCCGGACGAATTGTTCGTTCCGGAAAACATCGGCCCCGCGCTGGAGCTCGACGAATGGACGCGAACGAGCGATTCGTACGTGGCCGAGCAAAACATTTTTGCTGGGTATGCAATGGCGGATACGGCCCCGACGCGGTGGATGCGCGTGATTCTTGGCGCGCGAGTGGAAGCGTCGACGCAGGTATTGGAATCCTTCGACCGATTCGATCCGACAATTCGATCGAAGAGCACGCTGGCCACGGTGGACCTCCTTCCGTCGGCAAACCTCGTATTCAAGACGACGCCGAACTCCAATCTGCGTTTCTCCGCCACGCGCACGGTCGCGCGCCCGCAACTGCGCGAGCTTGCGCCGTTTCTCTTTACGGAATACTTCGGCGCGCGCGACGTGTACGGCAATCCAAACCTCGATCGTACGACCATCGTGAACCTCGACGCGCGCTTCGAATGGTTTCCGACACTTTCGGAGGTCGCCGCGGTCAGTGTGTTCTACAAAGAATTCAAAAAGCCCATCGAAAAGGTGATTCTGCCCGCGGGCAATCGCGGGACCGATAGCTTCGAAAATGCCGAGGGAGCTCGAAACGCGGGCGTGGAGCTCGAATTGCGCAAGAACCTTGGTTTTGCGCATCAGCGGCTCGCGAATTGGGGCGCCCTGGCAAACCTGACGCTCGTGTATTCTCGAGTTTCGCTTGGTGAGTCACAAGTTGGACTGCAAACGAACAATGAAAGGCCGCTGGCGGGTCAATCACCCTTCGTGGTCAATCTTGGTGCCGATTATGCCAACGACAAAAGCGGTACGCGATTTCGATTGCTGTACAACGTCTTCGGGCGACGCATTACGCAAGTCGGTGCATACGGTTTGGCGGACGTGTACGAACAACCGCGACACGTCGTCGATGTCACCGTGGCGCAACGAATTGGCAAGCACGTGGACCTGAAACTTGCGGCGGAAAATCTGTTGTTTGCCCCCGTGCGGTTTACCCAAGGACCGGATGCGGAAGGCGATGGTTCGAATGTCGTAGGCGAATTTCAACCCGGCGCGACGTTCACGCTCAGCGCGACGATGCAAAACTGATACGTCGCGAAATTGTTTCCATTGCACCGCAAAAACGTCACGTCGACCCTCCATGATGCTGCCCGCAATCCAGGAGGAACCATGAATACTCGACGAAACACTTCGATTCTGGCGCTCGCTTTTCCCATAACGCTACTCGCCGCTTGCGGTGATCCCGATAATGATAAGCCTCCGACGGGAGGAACGTCGTCCAGCAGCAGCTCCAGCAGTTCGAGCAGCAGTGGTATGGGAGGTTCGGGCGGTTCGGGCGGTGGTGGGACATCGAATTGCGCTCCGAATCCTGGGGCCGCCGAAATCGCAGCGACCCTCTTCGATGCGGTCAACGATGAATACGAAATCAAGACCGATGTCACCTTGACATCCGACAAGATTTGGACCTTGAAGCACAAGGTTCACGTGCGCGCGGGTGCGACGCTCACGATTGAACCTTGCACGACCATCGTGGGCGACAAAGGAACACTCGGTACGCTCATCATTGATCCCGGTGCAAAAATCATTGCTGAGGGAGCCGCGGACGAACCCATTGTCTTCACGAGCCAAGCGTCCGCCGGTGATCGTCAAGCGGGTGATTGGGGTGGCGTCATCGTGCTCGGCAGGGCGCCGATCAACGTTCCCGGCGGTAAAGCCAATATCGAGGGGCTCAATCCGACGCCCGAAACGCAATACGGTGGCGATGTGGCCGATGACGACAGCGGCATCTTGAAGTACGTGCGAATCGAATTCAGCGGCATCTTGCTTTCGCAAAACAACGAGGTCAATGGATTGACGTTTGGCGGCGTCGGTTCGAAGACGCAGGTGGAATACGTGCAGGTCCGCAATACGCTCGACGACTGTTTCGAGTTTTTCGGCGGAACGGTGAATGCCAAGCACTTGGTTTGCACGCACAACCAGGACGACGGCTTCGATTGGGATTTGGGTTATTCGGGGAAACTGCAATTCCTCGTGCTGCAACAGGACCCGACGTTCCCGGATGACACGAACGGGTTCGAAAGCGACAACGATGCAATGGGAACGACGAACATGCCGATCTCGAACCCCACCATCTACAATGTCACGTTCATCGGACACGACGCGGACAAACAGCAATATGGCTGGCAGCCTCGACGTAGCACGCAAGGAGCCGTGCACAATGCGATTTTTCACGGGTTTCGAGGCGTGTATCGATATCCGGGACGCGCAGACGAAGGTCGAGCTGAAGAGCTCGATTTGTCATGGCAAGAAAGTACACAACATTGCATACCCCGAAGAACCGGGCGGCATGGGCGTGCTTGCCGATGACGACAATGGCGTCGACGAGGTCGCTTGGTTCCTCGATCCGGCACGCAAAAACTCCGAAGCCGATCCGATGCTCACAGCCCCGTTCGACGGCGCGGCTCCGGATTTCCGGCCGAAGACGACCCTTACCGAAAATGCAGCGACTCCGCCGAATGACGGGTTTTTCGATACGAACGCGACGTACATCGGCGCATTGACTTCCGATGATACGTGGATGACCGGCGCTTGGTTGTCGTTCGCGCCGAATTGATCAGGCGCGGACCCTTATTGCATTGCCCGCTCGCCCGCCATTACACTGGCTCGGGGATTGCTTCGTCCGCCCCGGTGCGCTCTACCAATACGAAATGGCGCCTGCGCGCTCGAGAACGTCATGCCGCTACCCGCGGAGCGCGACCGTCCGGCGACGATGTGCATATGGCATCGCGCGTCCGCGCCGAGGTTCCGGGGCTCTTCGGCGAACGAGGAAAAGCGCGGCAAATCGAAGAAGCATTGTCGATGCTCGAAGGTGTGCGCGAAGTTCGTGCCAACGAGCATTCAGGCACGGTGCTGTGTGTATTCGATACGTCCGCCAATGCGGCGGCTCGATCTGCAGCCCTCTCGCTCATGCAGCCCTATGCCGAGCCAAACGCACCGCCTCCACCATCGTGGTCGTGTCTCCGCAATACGCTCGAGCGGGCAGGGGAGTCGCTCGGGAGCCTGCGCGAAGCAATCGCTCGAACGTTGCCGCGGCAAACGAAAAACGGCGAATCAAACGGTCTTCGTGGAAATGGCGTCGAAGTACCAGCGTGGCATGCGTTATCCATTGAAGAGACCGTGCGCAAGCTCGGCGCCGACCCCGCGCGTGGTCTGACCGCGACCGAGGCCGACCGCATTGCTCGCAGTGCCGGGCCAAACGTGCTCGCGGGGGTCGAAGTGCGAACGCCCATCGAAATTCTTTGCCGGCCAGGTCTTCACCGTTCCGACGGCGCTCCTCGCGAGTGCAGCGGGTTTGTCGGTGCTGCTCGGCGATATGCTCGAAGCCGGGGCGATTCTCTTCGTGGTCGGCCTGAACATTGCGGTCGGGTATTTCACCGAATCACGCGCGGAAGAGCTCCTCGATGCATGGGGCGCATTTCGCGTCGAATGGGCGCGCGTTCTTCGCGACGGCGCGACATCGACCATTGCGGCGCGAGACGTCGTGCCCGGTGACGTATTGGTCCTGCGAGCGGGCGATCCCGTGGTGGCCGATGCCCGCATTCTTTGGGCAAACGATTTGTCGGTCGACGAAAGCACATTGACGGGGGAAAGCGAACCTGCAGAAAAGAAAACCGACATCGTCGCGGAAGACGCCGCATTGGCCGATCGCGACGACATGCTGTACGCGGGAACCGTCATTTCGTCAGGAGAAGCTCGTGCGGTCGTCGTCGCAACGGGGCGCCATACGGAGCTCGGGGCCATTCAACGCGCATTGTCGCACACCGAGGAGCGAACTGCGCCGCTCGAGCAGCAACTCGACAAATTGGGCCGCACGGTCGCATGGTTGTCGTTATCGAGCTCGGCGGCGGTCGTTTCCATTGGTCTCTTGCGCAGGCGGCCCTTGAGGGCGCTCGTGCGTAGCGCCGTGGCGCTCGGCGTAGCGGCCATTCCCGAGGGGTTTCCCGCGGTAGGCACGACGGCGCTCGCGCTCGTCAGCCAAAAACTCTTCAAACAAGGAATCGTCATTCGGCGACTTGCCGCGGCCGAAACGCTCGGAGCCGTGGGCGTCGCATGTGCCGACAAAACGGGCACGCTGACGGAAAACAGAATGCGCGTGGCCGAGGTATTCGTGCCTGCGCTGGGGCTCGTGCGCGTGGATTTGCCGGCAAGCGACCAAAAAGGAAACGGCAAAGCCGCTCACGTGAAGCTCGTCTGCGAAAATGGGAAAACCATCTCGCCGTCGGATATGCGCGAAATCGGACGCATCGCGGCCCTGAATGCCGACGTTGAAATCGGTGACGGCAACGTCATTACGGTGGGGTCGGGGACGGAACGAGCGCTCGTCGAATTTTCCATGGCGATCGGTTATCCGGCGCAACGTCGTCGCCGCTTGGTACGGCGCGTCGGCGAAAAGCGACGAAGCGCAGATAGGCCGTTCATGACGACGATTCACGAGCACCCGGACCTCGGGCGGATCGAATTGGTCAAAGGAGCGCCGGAATCGGTCATCGAGCTCGTGCGGGCGACAGCCGCCGAAAAGAAAAAACTTTTTGATATGAACGATGCGATGGCATCGCGGGGTCTGCGCGTCTTGGCGCTCGCGTGGCGACGCAATGGCGAAGTGGGCACGGACGCGCCGCTCGAATTGGCGGGGCTCGTCGGTATGCGTGATCCGCCGAGGCAAGGCGTACGCGAAGCATTGGCGACGCTTACCGATGCGGGCGTGCGGACGATGATGCTGACGGGCGATCAGGAGCGAACCGCGCGCGCCATTGGTACGGAGCTCGGTATTCGCGATGAAGACGTCCGAAGTCGCGTGACGCCGGAAGCAAAACTGGAATTCGTGCGCGAATTGCAGGCGAAGGGTGCCATCGTGGCCATGACGGGTGATGGCGTCAATGATGGGCCGGCGCTCAAAGCGGCCGACGTGGGCATTGCCATGGGCGAGCGAGGGACGGACATTGCGCGTGCGGTCGCCGATGTCGTGCTCGCGCACGACGATTTGCAGAGCTTGGCGGCCGCGGTGTGTGAAGGCCGGCGGCTTTACGACAATGTGCGCCGAGCCATTCAGTACCTCGTCTCCACGAATACGAGCGAAGTCATGGCCATGGTCGCGGGCGGGATTGCGGGGATCGAGCCGCTTGGTCCATTGCAACTCTTATGGATCAACGTGCTCACGGACGTAGCGCCTGCGCTTGCATTGGCGCTCGAGCCGGCCGAGGTCGACATCATGAAGAGGTCGCCGCGCGATCCGGCGGTGCCGCTGTTTGGCCGGGCGGATTATCGGCGTCTCGTGCGCGAAGCTTCCGAGATGTCATTGATTTCGCTTGGCGCTTATGGTTTGGGGGCATTGCTACCGGGCGGCTCGGCGCGACGAGGGCGAACGATGTCGTTCGCGTCGCTCGTGACTGCGCAGCTCTTGCACGCACGCAATTGCCGAGCGAATTCGGACGTGCCAAACCCCGAGCTCGGTTGGTCGATCGCGACGGGTTTGGCGCTCGAAGCGGCAGCGTTGGGTACGCCATTTCTACGGCGGGTGCTGGGAACCGAAAAGATTTCGCTTGGCAATGCATCGCTCGCATTTGCGCTCGGGGCATTGCCAACGATTCTGCGTGCACGTACGAATTTTCCCGTGGTCCCATCCGCCGGTCATCATCGATCGTTCGGTGCAAAGGGCCATGGAAAACCTTGCAACGCTATCCGAAGAAGCGGCAAACAGGAATGAAGAGGGCGCGGACGAGGCACCATTGACGGAAACGAAGGTCATGGGGAAAAAATACGAGGAGGCTGGGCGATGGCGCTGAAATTTCATACGCCGTCATTTTTGATGGGGTTTGCGAGTGCCACGGTGATTGCCGTATCGGGCAAGCGATTGAAGCCGGTGGCGGTGGAGCTCGGTTCGCTCGGGCTTCATTTGGCGCATTTGACGTGGGGCCTGGTGGAGCGGCAACGCGAACACGTGGAGGACCTTTGGGCGGAGGTCGAAGAGCGGGCGCGGGAGCGTCGGCGCAAGCCGATGCGTGGGCGAAAGGCGCCCGTGACGAAGACGGTACGCATCGAAGCGACGCCTACGAGCAATGGGCAGGAGGCTCGTCATTGAAGTGAGCGAGGTTTTCGCCTCGATACCAGCGAGGTCTCATCCCGGTTTTCCGTCGATCGCGGGACCCCAAACTCGCCCGCTTCGCGGGCTCGAACAGTGGGGTCCCCCCCGCGATCGCCAGAAAACTCGGGCCGAGACCTCTTGCAACCAAGTCGTCGGAGAATGAGCATGCTAGACGAACGGGCGAGCTCCATCGTGCATCAAATGCCGCGTCGAGTACGATTACGTGCGAGTCTGCTCGTGGGGCATCGTGATATTTGTCAGCGAGTGGCGGAAAAATTCGCCCATGCGGAGCCTTCGGCCGAGCGGGTGGAGGTTCGTCCATCGACGGGATCGGTGATCATCGAGCGCGAAGACGGGACGCTCGATGCGGAAGCGCTGCATAGGTTGCTTGCTCGAATCGTTTCCGAGGAAATGTCGGAGGTGCCTTCGAGCAGGCGATATGTGGTGCCTGAACGAATGCCTGGGCCGACGCGAGTTGCCAATGCGGTGGCGAAAGCATTTACGGACATCAATGGTGACGTCCGCAAAGCGCTCGATGGTCACGCCGACTTGGGGACGCTGCTTCCGGTGGTGTTTTTTTCGTTGGGGCTCGTCGAGGTCGCAGCGACGCGCAAGCTGCCTGCGCCGGCGTGGTTCAATCTGCTATGGTGGTCATTGCGCTCGTTCATGACGTTCAATCCGGCGGCGACGGGGCAAGGCGAGGGCGAAAGAGCGGTCGTGGAGCGGTCGGTGGATTTGGATTGAACCACATTGAGGTCAGCTCGTCCGGCCTTTTGCGCGTGCTGAACCACGTTGAGGTCAGCTCGTCCGGCCTTTTGCGCGTGCTGAACCACGTTGAGGTCGGCTCGTCCGGGGTAGGGGAGCAACGAGTGGGCTTACGCGCCGGTCGGATCCGGCTCGGAAGTGGTTTGGGTATCTGCGGGGACGGCGCGTGACCGGCTTTCGGCCTTCGTTTCGGCGTCGCGCAGGCTGGGTAATCGTTGGAGAGATCGCTTCGCGTGTGTCTTTGGCTCAGCGATCAACCGCGGCCAACACGAGAGCTGTCAGCGCCGGATACGATCCTTTGGCTTGCAATACGTGGAACATTTCGACCACTTTTGCATTGGTAGAAAACCCGGCTACCGCTTTGACGATATCGTATACTTCCGCAACGGTTGGGGCGCTTGGCGAATACAACGTATCCGAGGCAACGTCGGGAATCGGATTGTTGCTGTCGGGATCCGGCCGCCAATTGCCCAAGACCCGCGCATTCAGCTCGCCAAGTACATGCGCGAGTCGCCGCGATTGCGCTTCCGTTCGGATGTTTCTGTGCTCCCATTCCCAGTCCA